>DASYBJ010000640.1:0-6459 GCA_036500845.1 Acidobacteriaceae bacterium | reverse complement strand
TTCCTTATAGAGCTGGTCTCTTAGAACCTTGACCTCGGTAAGAGCATTCTCCAATGCGATCCTGGCGTGCGTCTGCTCCGTGGTATCGATAACGGCACCGACATATTCAACCAGGTCGCCATTCGGATTCAAGACCGGATGACCGATGCAATGCATGAATTTGAAAGCACCACCGTCACCAAGCATTCGGTAGTGGGTTTCAAAATCGATTCTCTCGTTTACGCATCTTTCAAAGATTTCCAGAACCCGCTCCCGGTCCTCCGGATGAATCTTGTTAAAGTAAGAGTCCACTCTCGAATAGTCATCCCCCGGTTTGTAGCCAAATGATCGAAGCAATTCTGGCGAGGCCGTCACGGTTTCAGTTGCAATATCAATACTCCAACTACCCGTCTTGCCTAGTCTTTGGGCTTCCAGCAGATTCCATTCACTCCGCCGTAATTTCTCCTCCGCTCGTTTGCGATCGTCGATATCGGTACCGGTCACGTACCAGCGGATCACTTCTCCTCGATCATCCAAAAGTGGCTTGTGTTGGGCCAAGAACCAGCGATCCTGACCATCCCTGCGGCGCACTCGTCGTTCGTACTCGAATGGGAGCCGTCGCGAGATTGCGGCTTCGCGTTCGTCGCGCAATCTCTCCGTATCCTCCGGGTGAAAAACCTCACGAAACTTTTCCGATCCGACTTCTTCCCTTGTCAGCCCGGTGTACTCCAGGACCGCCTGATTTGCGTACAGAAACGTGCCGTCGGCTTCGATTGCGATGATGAGCTGAGGTATTGCATCGACGATTGTTTGAAGCTCAGCTTCGGATTTGGCTATTTCGTCGAAAGCCCTCGTCAATGCCGCCTGCGATCGCTCTCCCTCGACCGCAATTGCGGCGATGTGAGCTGCGCTTTCGATCAGCCGCAGATCCGTCTCGCTAGGGACGCGGGGCTCCGCATAATACATTCCGAAGGTACCGAGCACTTGCCGGTCTTTGGAGAGCAGCGGCTGAGACCACGCGGCTCGCAACCCATAACCTAAAGCAAGGTCTCGAAAATCAACCCACAAGGGGTCGGTCGCAATGTCGGAAACGATCACCCGCTGTTTTAAAAATGCAGCAGAGCCGCACGAACCTATACCAGGGCCAATCTTGAGCGGCGTGATAGCCTCGACCCAGCCCTGGGGAAGTCGAGGACCGGCGACGGGCCAAAGGCGCATGCGATCGGCGTCCATCAGCGTCACTGCCGACATGATGTTACGAGCCTGAGCATCAATCGTGTCGCACAAACTTTTCAAGATATCTGTGGCGCGAGCCCCGTTGGCGACCATTTCCAGGGTTCGTTTTTCTGCGGCGAGGAGCGCCTCGGCGCGCTTACGATCCTCGATATCGGTATTCGCGCCATACCATTTGAAGATGTGGCCGTGATTGTCGCGCATTGGCTCCGCACGGAACAAGAACCATCGATATTCTCCGTCGTACCGGCGCAGGCGTGCTTCAATCTCGCCGGCTTTTTCAGAAGCCCGCAGTTGCCGCCAATAATCCAACAGCCTACCCCGGTCTTCTGGGTGGAGAGCAACAGTCCAGCCCCAATCCGAGGCCTCTTCCGCAGAGAGGCCGGCGTAATCCAACCAGCGCCGGTTGAAGAACTCAGCCGAACCATCGCGACGCGCTGACCAAGCCAGCGTCGGTATCGTGTCGATGACGGCCCGAAGTTGATCCTCCGGTGCCCCGGCTGGAAACTCTGTCAAGATGCCTTGACCGGAGACCGAGACTAGAGCCAGCGTCGCAGATATTTTCTCTTCGGGAACTTGTCGAGTATGAGCTTGCATTGCTTGCACCTCAACCGGGGTAGCCTAGGGCTTGTAAACACTATTAGGACGACATTAGGACGACCGCGCCGGGAGCCAATTTTCTCGGGATCTAGAAGCGAACAGCGACAACGAGATCGGGGAAATTGGCCCCGTCCCCCCTAGCTTCGCGACGAAAGACTAAGCCTTGCAGCGAAGAACCAAGCCACCATTCTTCGTCATCAGGCTCCACTTTGGAGCCACCAGAGCCTCGCCTGGCTTGTTTTTTCGCTCGCAATGCTCCGGCGGCATCTACGCGCGCGGCACGGCCTTCGCCATTATAGTAACTGGCCCTAGGTCAATCATCGTTCACCACACAACCTGTCCCAAGGCTGGCAGAGTCAAAAGGAGATCGCCCCTCGTCCCAAAGCTGAACCCATTCTGGCCGTCCACGTTTGAGATCCTCATCTCTCATCCTGACAGGTTAGAGACTTCTAGGAAACCCCTGAAGGGGGAGGGCCGGACCTGTTATCTTTGCAGGTTCTGTGTGTTACGGAGGGGCTGCGAAAAAGAGAACTGAACAGGCAGACAGAGGTTTCCGCGGCGCGAAGGCCTTTAGGTGGGACTTAGCTGCGAATCATCAGCAGGTCAAGCTGCACATAAATGGGGACTTCATGGTTCTTTTTACCCTTCCATGAAGTGGCCCGGCGAAGAGGTTGCCGAGGGGATCCGAGCCCAGTCTTGAGCCCCATGCACTCCTCAAAAGTCGCAGCGGCCGAAACCGTTGCTTGCTATTTGTCGGAGGCGAGACAATTAGATATGAATCCTGCCAAACCAATTCGTATCCTGATGGTTGAGGATCACCCGGTCTTCCGCCAAGGATTGACCACGATCATTCAGTCAGAGCCAGACATGCTTCTGGTTGGACAGGCGGCAAATGCGGCGGAGGCCATCGCGGAGTTCCGTCGCCATCGTCCCGACATCACCCTGATGGATCTTCGGCTTCCCGGCACGAATGGTACGGATACACTCATATCCATTCGTGGAGAATATCCAGACGCTCGCATCATTATGCTGACCACTTCCGACGGCGATGGAGATATCCATCGGGCGATGAGGGCCGGAGCCTGGGGTTACATTCTTAAGAGCATGCCGCAGGAAGAATTGCTGGGGGTTGTGCGTGCGGTCCATGCGGGCCGCCGGCATGTCCCGATCGAGGTGGCAGCTCGACTCGCCGAGCACTTGGGCGAGGAAGATCTTACAACCCGGGAGATGGAAGTGCTCCGCCTCATTCGAGATGGCTATCGCAACAAACAAATTGCCGATCAACTGGTCATCGCGGAGACCACTGTCAGTTTTCATATTAAGAACCTGGTGAATAAGCTGGGGGCCAATGACCGAACGCATGCGGTAACCATTGCCCTGCGGCGCGGATTGCTACATATCTGATCCAGCGCCTGAACGTCTTCGGAATCCTCGTTTTCCCCGCTATCATCAAAGGGTTAACTGTCCTCAGAATCTCGCTTGAGTTTCTCGTGGACCGGTTGACCCTTGGGCTGCTCCCGCTCGTGGATAACCTTCGCTTCCAACCAGGTGGAGCATGATAAGGGCGGAGAGAATGCGCATCTCCCGGTTGTCTTCCGGCTGTTTTCTGGCGATCATCTTCCTAGCAACCTCGCTGTTTGCACTGAACCTGGACCGACACATCACCCAGTTTGGTCACACCGCATGGAGAATACAGGACGGATTTTTTGGTGGCTGGGTACGCTGTATTACCCAAACCACAGATGGGTACATTTGGATAGGAACAGAAGCTGGACTTTTTAGATTTGACGGGGTCCGCTTTGTTGCATGGAGTTCTCAGGAAGAGGGAGAGCTACCCTCGACCGTTATCACCTCTTTGCTGGGCACACGAGATGGAGGCCTTTGGATCGGGACCGATGCCGGTCTGGCCCACTGGGTAAACCATCATTTGACCAACTATTTGAAAGATGCAGGCTTGATCACATCCATTCTGCAAGATGGAAACGGGGAAATCTGGATCTTGCGCAATCGAGCTGGCGACAACACCCAGCCACTTTGTCAGGTCGTCGGTCCAGGAGTTCATTGTTACGGAAACAAGGACGGAATGCCAGCGTTCGTTGTAGGACCTCTCGCGCAGGACGCTTCGGGCAATCTCTGGATCGGCGGCGACACGACACTGCTCAAATGGCGACCGGGATCATCCTACGCTTTCAAACCTCAGGCACTGAAATCAAATGCTGGCGTGGATGGAGCGGAGACCTTGTCGTTCGCAGCAGATGGCTCTCTCTGGGTTGGGATGGCTCTAACCGGTCGTGGTTTAGGATTGCAGCACCTGGTTGATGGGTCGTTCAAATCATTTGTCGCCCCGAAGTTGAATGGCGAAACACTGGAAGTCACAGAGCTCCTGGAAGATCAGCAGAACACGCTCTGGGTCGGGACCCTCAACCAGGGTATCTACAGAATTCATGATACTGACGTTGATCATTATCGAACGACAGATGGTTTGTCGGGTGGCTTCGTCTCAAAGTTCTACGAGGATCGTGAGGGCAATCTTTGGGCGACTACGGCCAAGGGCCTCGATTGCTTCCGTGATCTTCCAATCAGCAGCTTTTCGACACGCGAGGGACTTAGCGCGGACGCGGTCGATTCGGTTCTGGCATCGCGGGATGGCGCCATCTGGATTGGAAATGCTAGCAAGCTCGATGTTCTTGGTCCGGATGGCGTGCCATCTCAAGTCGGGAAGGCGTTGCAAGGACATCAAGTCACGTCTCTTCTCGAAGACCACCTCGGTCGAATGTGGGTTGGAATCGACAACACTCTACGGATATATCGGGGAGGAACGTTTAGTCAGATTAGAAGGAAAGATGGTGGCCCGGTTGGAGTAGTGACGGGGATGGCTGAGGACTCCGAGAATAACATCTGGGCTGAAACTATAGGGCCGCCGGGAACGCTCCTTCGTATTCAGGATCTAAAGGTGCGAGACCAGTTTCCAGCGCCACAGATGCCATTAGCCCGAAA
Source organism: Acidobacteriaceae bacterium (assembly GCA_036500845.1). Taxonomy (GTDB): domain Bacteria; phylum Acidobacteriota; class Terriglobia; order Terriglobales; family Acidobacteriaceae; genus PALSA-350. Next base: position 1,650 of record DASYBJ010000640.1, on the reverse strand, counting down.
AATTGTGGCCGATCCGCATGGCGGGATTTGGCTCGGTCTCTTGAATGGCGATCTGGCCCGTTATCGGTCGGGCAAGACTGAGCTCCTTCCTTTCGTGCATCACCCTGCTTCTCGAGTGAACGACCTCATCCGAGCTCCTGATGGATCAATCTTAGGAGCAACTGCATTCGGGGTCATCGGATGGAAGAACGGAAAACGACAGATCCTCACGGCCCGCAATGGCCTGCCCTGCGACAGCATCCATGCACTGGTTTCAGATGATCAAGGAGACCTATGGCTTTATGCTCAGTGTGGTCTGGTTGAGATCGCAGGCGCTGAATTGCAGCGATGGTGGGGGCAGCCTGAAGCCAGGCTGAAGCTGAGGCTCTTCGATACGTCGGATGGAGTGCAGCCCGGCCAGGGACACTTCAATGTGAGTGCAAGAAGTCCTGACGGCCGATTGTGGTTCGCCAACGGGAGCGTGCTGCAAATGATCGATCCAAATCGTATGGTCGGGAACGCTCTAGCGCCGCCGGTGCATATCGAGGCTATCGTCGCAAATCGAAAGAGCTACCCATCGCAGGAAGGGCTTAGCCTTCCTCCGCTAACTCGCGACCTTGAGATTGACTACACTGCGCTTAGCTTCGTAGTGCCCCAAAAGATTCTGTTTCGCTATATGCTCGAAGGCCGCGATACAGGCTGGCAAGAAGCGGGAACAAGGCGCCAAGCTTTTTATAACGATCTCCCTCCAGGCCATTATCGATTCCGGGTGATCGCGTGCAATAACGATGGCGTCTGGAACGCAGAAGGTGCCACGCTGATTTTGAGCGTCGCACCTGCCTGGTATCAGACAATTTGGTTTCGCTTTCTTTGCGTATTCTCTGCTCTATTCGTCGCATGGATCCTGTATCAGCTGCGGCTACGTCAGATGGCAGCATCCATGAGCGCTCGTTTTGACGAACGTCTGGCGGAACGCACTCGAATGGCAAGAGAACTTCATGACGCATTCCTTCAGACCGTCCAAGGTAGCAAGTTGGTTGCAGATCATGCATTGAAAGGGTCCAGCGACCCGGCGCAAATGCATCGAGCCCTGGAACAGTTGTCCGAGTGGCTTGCTCGAGCAATACAGGAGGGACGAGCAGCACTGAACGCGCTGCGTACCTCAACGACGCAGAGAAACGATCTTGCTGAGGCTTTGCAGAGGGCAGCTGAAAATGACTTTGTCCCGGGATCAATGGCGGTCAAGTTTTCCGTGATTGGTGGTACGAAAGACATGCACCCAGTGGTCCGGGACGAGACATATCGCATCGGATACGAAGCCATACGAAACGCCTGTCTGCACTCTTCGGCAACCCAATTGGTGGTTGAGCTTAGATATTCGCAGGATCTCACTCTGCGTGTTAGTGACAACGGCATAGGGATTGACCCGGCCGTTGCAGAGAAAGGGAGGGACGGGCACTTCGGGCTCCAGGGAATGCGAGAGCGCGCGGCTCGCATCGGCGCTAAACTTGCGCTCATGACTTCAGCATCCGGGACCGAGATCAAGCTCGTCGTTCCTGGAGACATCATCTTCCCGACGAGCAATCCGTCTCAGCAAAAGCTGTTTGCAAAGATAAGAGAGCTGTTCCGATCGAAGAGTCAAAACTCGAATCTCGACTGATCCGGGCAAGA
>DASYBJ010000639.1:0-3887 GCA_036500845.1 Acidobacteriaceae bacterium | reverse complement strand
TAACAACAGGGGTCGAGAAATTCGGATGGCCCACTGAGATTCAGGCCACGGTTCGCGGGCACGGAGATGGAAAGCCATGGGAACGAAGTGCAATTCGGATCATTGCGCGAAAATCCCCGGGCGGCCTTACTCATGGTAAACGGACTTACCTTACCCTGGGCATCTCCCTGCGATGTCGGGCCTTACCACGGTTGGATAATGGCGTATGACGCGCACACTCTGAAGCAGAAAGCAGTGTTCAATACATCTCCGGATGGAGACGACAGCGGAATATGGGCCGGCGATGCTGGGCCGGGCGGCAGACAAAGACGGCAGTATATTTCTACCAAGAGAATGAAGCCTCGATTGTGCAGAAAACGCTCATACAAATCCTTACACTTCTCCCACACATCCTGACGCTATCGCACTGCGATCGAAGTTAGCTTCAAGACAAGGGTGTTTCGGTGCGAGCATTCGGCTCCTGCCAGGTTCGTATTTTCCACAACCACATGAGGTGAATTATGAAGTCGCAGATCACGGATATGCTTCTATCGTTTTCGGTCTTGACCGCATCTATATCAATTGCGGCCGCGCAGGAACCTTCCAACAATACAATCGTTGTCGGGTCGGGCAACGATCTTCGGTGCAGACTTGAGAAGGGTCTGCGCATCACCAAGGCTGGTGAGCCTATTACCGCTAAGTTAGTAGAGCCGGTTTACATCGGATCAGCTCTTGCAATTCCAGACGGCTCAACGATCAAAGGACATGTATCTTCGGTTTCTACCGTTCCTTTCAGCAAGCGTACTGGGCGCCTTCTGAACGGGGATTTTACGCCTCCCCGCATCGCTAACGTAACTTTCGACCGCCTCGTTCTCGCCGACGGAACGTCACTTCCGATTCATACTGACACCACAGTTGGGATCAGTGGTGTACAGACAGCGCAGTATCTGCCCAAGGCTCAACGCCCCGGAGTTCGCCAAAAATTGAAAGATGCGGCTAAGCCGCTATTCGCGCCGAACAAGGTGCAACGCCTCGGCGAATCTGCCATCACAAGCTTGCCGTATCATCCCGAATACCTCGATCAGGGAACGATCTTCGATGCAGCGTTGCTCGATCCGATTACTACGCCAATGCCGACTCAGCCAGTCCAGGATGCCCATCGGCTGTTCGCGGAGAACTATCTTCATCTCCGTCTTTTAACGTCTTTGCAATCGCAAGCGATTGCGCATGGAGCCCCAATCAAAGCCACAATCACAGAGCCGTATTACAACTCGGACCACATTCTTCTCTATCCGGCAGGTACGAACCTCGAAGGCACCGTCAGTAAAGCGACCGCCGCTGACTGGATGAAGAAGAATGGTGGGCTTTTATTCTCCTTTCGTTCCGCACATGCACCCGATGGGACAACAAGCAATGTGGATGCAACGGTGGCCGGTGTCCAAGTTGCCGGTGGCCAACGGCTTGCTGTCGGCCAAGAAGGTGATTTAAAGGCAACAACGTCGCTTTTAAGTCAATTGAGAGCGCCGATGTCTCTTATTGGCCCTTCAAGGGCTGCCGCCGATCCGAGTCTCGATAAGACTGCATGGTCACGAGCGGGCCAAGGACGAAAGGGATTCGGGTTACTCGGCGCAGGCGCGGCACAAGCATCTGCAGCTACCGCAACGGGTCTCGGCTACTTCGGGGGAGCTATGAAGGTCTATGATGCTTTCCTGGCTAAAGGCTCTAACGTGGAGCTTCCCGTCAATACTCCGATCTTGCTGCGCGTGAATGAAGAACCGCAGTCCACGAGTCTCAACCAACCTCACGCGGTGGCAGCACCGGCTAGCCTCAAGGAACGGTAAACTGCAGTGGACGGGAGCGGCTTGACCCTCATGCCGCTCGCTAGTATTTCTGAACACCTTGGTCGCGAAAGACTGGGTAAACCGACCAGGATTCCCTGCTAATCGAGACTAAGGGCCCATGGCCAGCGCCATGCGGTAGGCGCCCTGCCGGTTATCATTTTGCGTAAGCTTCGGCGCCTTCTCGAGTGGCATGGTCTCGATCATCGCTGAGACGCCGCTCAAAACTCCTGAAATTAAGAGTTCTAGTCACCAGTGGCATACTACTTGGTGGAATCGGAAAACCCGAAGATCCAGGTATGGATGGCACGGTGCGCTCTCATGTCGAATTCCTTTTCGCCATGGAATAGGAAACAGAAAGGAAGCGGCTGTCTTGAAGGATTTTTTGAACGGGTTTCTCATATTGGGACTTGTGTTTGGCGGGCCTCTGTGTCGCGCAGAAGATCCCGCACAAGTTCTGCAACGGCCATCCATTCAAGCGGCGATTGCAGCCGCGAAGACAAACGAACCTGGGATCATCGAAAAGCAGATCCACATCTGCGAGATTGCTGCTCCGCCCTTTCAAGAAATGACGCGAGCTAAGGAACTCGCACGCATCTTCCAGGATGAGTTGAACCTGGAAAATGTGCGCATCGATGCAGCCGGCAACGTGCTCGGGGACCGTCCGGGCAAAACCGCGCATCCTCATCTCGTGGTGGCCGCCCATCTCGATACGGTCTTCCCTCCGAACACCGACGTCCATGTAACTCGCGAAGGCAACGTACTGAAAGGCCCGGGAATCGGCGATGACTGCCGCGGCCTGGCAACTCTGATTGGCACGGTCAAAGCGATGAATGAGGCCAAGGTTCAGACCAACGGAACCGTCACCTTCGTAGCCGATGTCGGCGAGGAAGGGCTCGGGGATCTTCGCGGAATGAAGGAGCTCTTTGGCAAAACAATGCAGGGCCAGATCGATGAGTTTGTCTCGATCGAACCTGGAGGGCCCAACCGCGTCTCAAACGGCGGTGTGGGGAGCTATCGCTATCGCGTCACGTATTGCGGCCCGGGTGGACACAGTTACGGAGCGTTCGGCATGGCGAATCCGATCCATGCCTTAGGACGTGCGATTGCGAAAATCAGCGATCTTCAGGTGCCGGCTACGCCAAAAACGACCTTCAATGTAGGACGGATCGGGGGAGGGACTTCGGTCAACGCCATTCCATTCGAGGCATGGCTCGAGTTCGATGAGCGGTCGGTAGATACCAAATCGCTCGATGAGCTAGACGCTAAGTTCAAACAGTCGATCCAAAGCGCTCTCGATGAAGAGAATGCCCGGTGGGGAAACAAGGTACTGCTCACTGTCCAGGTGCAACAGGTCGGGGTCCGCCCTGCCGGCCAAACTGATCCGAACTCGCCGATCGTTCAAAAGGCGATGGCATCGGTGCGCGCACTGAATCTGGGTGAGCCTCAATTGGGCGCCGGATCATCCGACGCGAATGTTCCGATGCATCTCGGTATTCCCGCGATTGTGCTCGGTGCCGGTGGCATGGACAAAGGAGCACACTCGCTGAATGAGACAGACGATGTTACCGATTCCTGGAAAGGCGTGCAGAACGCAATTCTGACAACTGTCTCGCTGACCGAATAGCTTCTCTTCCCCACCTTGCCACGCGCGCACAAAACCGCAGGCACCTGCAACAGATGCATGCGTTTGTCGTTTTCGAGCAAGCACTCGATCGTCTGCCTCGCCAGGCGGCTACCCGCCGGAGCGCCGCAATCTGCACACGTAAGCGGCCCAAATGACGCTGCCTTTTTATAGCTGTTCTCCCACTGGTCAAGTCGTTGCTCTTAGACGCAAGACAAGAGACCTGCAGGGATCATTCCGCACGGTTCTGATCGAAATTGTCATTATCCCTTTGGCTGGGTAGATACGCATCACGCAGCTGCTGGTTTTTTAACAGGAGTTCGGTTATCAGTCGCTGCAAACGGGCGTTCTCTTCCTCTAATTCCATAACCTGATCCTCGGTCCATCGTTTGGTCGTGCTAAGCATGTCTGGCTTCCCTGAAGATATGTGATAGTTGCTTGACAAG
>DASYBJ010000638.1:0-23207 GCA_036500845.1 Acidobacteriaceae bacterium | reverse complement strand
GAGGTAGCTAAACCCAAAGGTGGCCAGTACTGGGAGGGCGACACCGGCGATGGTAGAGATTTTCTGTACGGCGACTACGATACCAGCGACAAAATGCGGCTGAATCTTTTGTCGGACGTAATCGATCGCATGAGAGAGCTCGGCCACCTTTCTGCCCATTGTCCGACGAATAGTGAACTGCTCGATCCTGAATCAGAGAACTACAAAGTCCTCAGGGATGCCCAACTATTCGACACAATCGATTTTATAAGGGCCGTTCACGCGGAAGCTTCCGCTCTCTTTTCGGCAGGCTTCGCCGCTCGAGGGTCAACAATGTACGTCACAACATTTCCATGTCATGAATGCGCCCGACACATTGTCGTCTCTGGGATCAAGCGGGTCGTTTACATCGAACCCTATCCTAAGAGTCTGGTGTCAGAGCTTTTTCGTGATTCAATTTCAGTTGATGCCGATGAGCAGAATGGTCAACGAATTCAATTTGTACCATTTGTAGGTATTGCACCATCTATATACGGTCAGCTTTTTACGTCGACCGCTAGCCGGATACGAAAGCAAAAAGATGGAAAGATCGCAAAGTGGTCGGCTTCGTCCTCATTTCCACATCTTTCTGTCTCATACTCAGCAGATGCAGCGCGCGTTGCTGAAACCGCAATGATTAAGATTTTCACGCAGAAGCTCGTGGAGGAAGGAATTGCAAATGAGCAAAATTGAGGAACCGCTGGAGAAAGGCTGGCTTGGACACGTGATGCGTGATGTTAAAAACGAAGTTGCCTCGTGGCCCTCAGATTCGAGCTTTCCCAAAGCCGATCGAAACGAATCAGATAGCGCTGATGCATTGAAATGCAGATCTGCAGCGCAAGCTCTCGAAATGAAATAAGCTCGTTTGAAGGCAATTAAGGTCCAGCTTGAGCTGGGCCTTAATTTTGCATCGATTGTCCTCTTGCTGATACTCCCTGTCCATTGCGGCTCGGCCTGTTTCGGTTGCGGCTTCGGCTTTCCGCCCAAAAGCTCCTGTTTAAGCTGCGGTTTACTCTCCGCCCGCAATAAGAGCTCGACGAGGCCATGTCGCGAGTTGTGGCCACGCATCTGATTGAGGGCGGTCTATCAGAGCCTTTGCGAACAGGTACGCGCAAGGTGTGCGCCCGTGCGAGAGGGAACGACAGCACGCGAAGGTCAGGTTGCGCTCTCGTTCTCAAACATGGGTCATATTTGCATCGCGGCGCACCGTCTATCATGTATGGACATGGTTGGCTCGCACGGTGATGGGTGCGATGTGTTGGCAACAGGTCATCTGGAAAGTGCCGCCAGATTCGGGCGGCCTTCGGTTTTGGAGGTCAGAGATGGTCAAGTACGCGTCCACCGACCTGCAGCGTGCTTTTGTCTCGAAGGTGGTGCTGGCCCACTTCAGCTTTTTCGCGCCACAAGTGTTCGCGGTCGAAGTCCTGATCAGCGTAACGCTACTGCTCGGCGTCTGGTCGCGTTTCGGTTCATTGCTGGGCCCGGCTATGGCCATCAACCTGTCGCAGTTCTCCCGGAGAATGGCCATTGTAGTATGTATTCCTGACTAGCATCGTGGTCCAGTTTTCCCTCATGCCGCCGGGTCGGAGTCTGGGGCCTGGATACCTTTTTGAATAAGCACGACCGGGGCAATCAAGGCACCGTATCCCGTCTGCTACGCTGGGTGCGTTAAATCGACAGTCCCACAAGTTACGGGAGAGAGAAAGACTTGCAAGATACGAAAAGTCGGTCGCTCGATGCTAACGTTTCCAGTCGAAGTAAGCGCCGGCTCATCCTTGGCGCAATGACACTTGCTCTGTACCTGCTGTCGGGCTGCAATAGCAAGCCGGCGAGCGAAGCGAAGCTTCGGATCAGCATGATTCCGACCACAGATCCCGGCAAGGCTTTGCGTGAGAATGAGCCCTTGCTGGCTTACTGGCAGAAGCAAACGGGGCGGACCCCGGAGTTGACGATTCCCACCAGCTACGCGGCGGTTGTCGAGGCGCTGGCCAACAATAAGGTCGACATCGCTTACCTCGGTGGCTTCACTTATGTGCAGGCCTCGGCGCGGGCAGGAGTCAAGCCGCTCGTGCAACGCACCATTGACCAGCAATTTCACTCTTTGTTTATCACGCCGGCGGATTCGAAAATTCATTCGCTCGCAGATCTGCATGGCCACTTTGTCTTCGGCGACGTGAATTCTACCTCAGGGCATCTGATGCCGCTCTACTATATGCTGCAAGAGAAGGTCGATCCAGCAGTCATCAAGAACGCCAGCTACAGTGGCGCTCACGACGCCACCGCACTCGCGGTAGCCAACGGAAAAGCCGAGGCCGGCTCCATGGATGAACAGGTCTACAAGAAGATGACGGCCAATGGTCAGCTGAAGCCAGGCTCGGTCCGGGTCTTCTACACCACTCCGCCGTTCTTCGACTACGTTTGGGTGGCCAACAAGAATCTCGACCCCAAAATCGCGGACTCCTTTGCTGCCGCGATGAACGGACTCAGCGCCGGCAACCCGGACCAGAAAGCGTTGCTCGACCTGCTGAATGCGAAGGAGTATGTTCCGGCGAATGATGCCGATTACGGAAAGCTGCGCGAAGCCGCAAAGAGTGCAGGGCTGCTGCATTGATCTCATCAATCTATGGTCTCAACGGAGTAGGTAAAGAGTTCGGAGAGCGGAAGCATACGTCTGTCGCTCTCAGGAATTTGACCCTGAACATCGCGCAAGGGGAGCAGCTTGCACTTCTCGGCCCCTCTGGTTCCGGAAAGACCACCCTGTTTCGGTTGTTGAACGGCAGTATCTTTCCCTCCTCCGGGCAATTGCTCTATCGCGATCGCGATGTCGCCGCCATGAGCAACGCGCAGTTGCGCGAGATGCGGCGGAAGATCGGCAGCGTCTATCAGCAGCATTACCTGGTTTCAGGAATGTCTGTGTTGAGGAATACGTTAAGCGGGGCGTTGGGGCGCTGGAACGCAGCCAGCACCTTAGTCAATCTCGTCAACCCGCGAACCGTCGAGGTTGAGCGCGCTGAGCATTGCCTGGAAACGGTCGGACTCAAGGAGAAGCGAAGATTCCACTGCGACCAGCTTTCCGGCGGCCAACAGCAGCGCCTCGCGATCGCGCGGACCCTGATGCAAGAGCCTGAAGTCATCCTGGCCGATGAGCCGGTTGCGTCCCTGGACCGTGTGTTGTCGGAGGAGATCCTTGGCCTGTTGGTTCGCCTGGCGGATGACGGGCGCCTGACTTTGCTGATATCACTGCATCAGGTCGATCTGGCACGGCGCTACAGTAAGAGAATCGTAGCCCTGCGTAACGGGGAGATTGCCTTCGACGTGCCCACCCACGAATTGGATGAGCAGTGGCTGGAGCAGCTCTATCGAAGCTCTCGCGAGCCATCCGCGCAGCCCAGGCCGGGTGCGCTGCACGATTCTGCAGGAGGTCCCGATGGCGCCGACTCTAGCCAGAAGCGCCCCTGCCTTCGCTGAACCCCGCTCCCGCACGGTAAACAAGTGGAAAATTCCCTTCGGGCTGTTGGTCCTGTTGTTGTGGGCCGCATGGACCTCAGGAGTCGATCTCCCGCTGCTGTTTTCAAGAAAGACCTGGGGCTCGATCGCCGATCTGTTATCGCGGCTCTTTCCTCCTGATCTTTCCGCGCCATTCCTGAAAGTCGCTATGTACGCCACATTGACCACTGCGGCAACCGCCGTGGTCGCCACTACGCTCTCCGCAGTAGTGGCACTGCCATTGGGCGTTCTCGCGAGTGGACGCTTGTGGAGAACCGGAATCACCGCCGCAGGGGGAAGCGGTTGGAGTGGTCGGTGGATGACCAACCTGAGCTGGGTTGTGCTCCACGGCATGGGCATTGTGCGGTCGATTCCGGACCTCGTCTGGGCACTGCTGTTCGTAGCCGGGCTGGGGCTCGGGCCGCTGGCCGGGACGCTGGCGCTGGTTGTCTCCTACACCGCGCTGTTGGGCCGGGTGTACGCGGACATCTTCGACGAGGCTGACCCCAGGCCGCTCGAGGCCCTGCAGGGACTCGGTGCCAACCGGTTGCAGGTCCTGCTCTTCGGCATCCTTCCCCAAAGCAGGGCGCTACTTACTTCCTATACCCTCTATTCCTTTGAGTGCAGTGTCCGCTCCGCGGCTGTTCTGGGCTTCGTCGGTGCCGGTGGTCTCGGGTATGAGATCAGTCTGTCCATGCGCCTCTTTGAATTTCCTCAGGTGTTGACGCTCATCGCCTGCTTTGTCTTGCTGCTCCTGCTGGTTGACATGCTCAGCCGGACAATAAGAGCGCGCCTCAGAATCAATCCCGGCTTCTCTCCGGAACGTGAGACGGGTGGAGTCTTCGTCAAACATCTGCGACGCCGGTGGATCATCGGTGCCGGCCTTGCCGCAGTCCTGTTCGTCTCGTTTCCTGCAGCTGGAATTACATCGGTCAATCTCCTGCAGGAGGATACGATCGGCAATCTTGTCCGCTTCCTTCGTTCGCTCATAGCTCCGGAGTTGTCGCTCTCGTTTTTGGGCGAGGTCAGTCAGCTGGCCTTTCAAACCATCAGCATCTCTGTCCTCGGGACTGCTTCGGGCGCGGCGCTTGGCTTGCTCCTGGCTTTCCCCGCGACGCGTTTGCCGGCCGCTTGCCACGAGTCTCTCGATCGATCCTGGGCGGCCAGGGTTCAGAGAGAGGTGATCTTCTGGTCGGCGCGAATGATCCTGAATCTGCTGCGCGCCATCCCGGAGCTGGTATGGGTTTTGATCTGCGTCATCGCGGTAGGCTTCGGTCCGTTCGCGGGATCGATTGCCCTGGGACTGCACACCGGTGGAGTCCTCGGCAAGCTCTTCGCCGAGACCATGGAGGAGAGTCCCCAGGAGCAGGTGGAGGCCATGCTCGCATTTGGAGCCAGCCCGCTGCAGTGCATGTTCTGGGCCCTGTTGCCGCAGTCCTGGCCGATGATGCGGCGCTACATCCTGCTGCGTTGGGATATGAATCTGCGAGCCGCTACGATCCTCGGCCTGGTCGGCGGTGGCGGGCTAGGCCAGGCCCTCTACAACGCTGTGCAGCTGGGAGACTACGGCAAAGGATCGACGTTGATTGCGGCGGTGATCATTCTGGTAATCGGCTCGGATTGGTTGAGCCAACCCAGCCCACGTTTGTCTGTACAGACATGAGAAAGAACGGGGAGAATTGAGAGAAGTATGGAGACGGAAACAGTAGCGGTCCAACAAGAATTTGCCTTGGGATTGGGGCTTACGAATGAATGCAATCTGGCTTGTTCGTTCTGTTACCGGGACCCAGCGCGTCTGGACCGAATCTCATTGGATCAAGTGCAGAGGATTCTGGCAGCGCTGCCGGTACGTTCAGTGAATCTTGGCACCGGTGAGAACGGAATGCACCCGGATTTTCACCGCATCATCGGCTGGCTGAAAGATCAGCCCTTGCGTATGACCATGACGTCCAATGGCCATAGCGTTGAACTGCTCAGCGACGAGGAACTCAGGTTCTTCAGCGATATCGAATTCTCTCTCGACTACGACAACCGGGCGCAGCAGGATGGGCAACGGGGTGCAGGAAACTGGGATCTGATCCACTGCCAGGCGGCGCGATGCCGGGAGGCTGGGGTTCCCGTTACCATCGTCGCGGTCATGATGAAGTCGAACTATAAAAACCTGGCGAGTGTAGCCCGGATTGCGAAGCGCTACGATGCGCCTCTGCGCATCAACGTGTACCAATCGGTACGAACAGATATATACGCACTCAGCTACAACGAGTACTGGGAGGGTTTCAGACTCCTGCTGGAACAGACCGACCTCATCAGCACCGGAGAGCCGCTTATACGGGCGATGGCGGGCTTGCCGGCACGCAAGGGAGGCTGTGGCCGCGGAACCGTCCGGGTAACTCCTCGTGGAACGGTCCAGCCCTGCGTCTATTGGCCCGGCGAAGGCGACCCGATGAGCTTGCTTTTGGAAATGGGCCCGGCAGTGATCGAGACGCAGCCGTTTCAAGCCGCGCGCTCACTTCCGATTGCCTGCGAAACCTGCGCCCACGTCGATGCTTGCCACGGAGGATGTGCCGGACGTAGAAGACTGCATCGTGAGTTGGCTGAACCCGATTCGTATTGCCCCATCGTACGCGGTGAAACCAAGCCGCTGAGTGTAACTATGGCTCCGCACCGTGATCTGCCCAAAAGCGAAAGTGCGTGCACAACGATCGTGATCGCTCGCGAGGCCGACAGATCATATCCGAATCATATCCAGGAGGGCTGATTTATGAGCGATACGCAAACCGTCAAGCTGACCGCGCAAGTCAAGGCCGGGGGATGCGCCAGCAAGATTAGCCCTGCCGTTTTGGACCGCGTGCTATCGCAGCTTCCCAAGCAGACCAACGAGAATGTTCTGGTCGGCTTTGAAACTGCCGACGATGCTGGTATCTACAAGCTGAACGAGCGCCTGGCCCTGGTTCAGACGGTCGACTTCTTCACTCCCATGGTGGACGACCCGTTCACGTATGGGCAGATCGCGGCCACCAACGCCTTGAGCGACATCTACGCGATGGGTGGAATTCCGATCAGCGCCCTGGCTATCCTCGCCTACCCGGAAGACGGAGACCTGGATACCTTGGCCCAGATAATGGCCGGTGGCCTCAGCAAGATGCAGGAGGCCAACTGCGCCGTCATCGGAGGCCACAGCGTCAAGGATGCGGAGATGAAGTTTGGTTACGCCGTCACTGGTACCATTCACCCCGATCGCGTGCTGAAGAACAAAGGCGCGCAGGTGGGCGACGTCCTCTTCCTCACCAAGCCAATCGGGACCGGCGTGATTACGACTGCGATCAAACGCGGCATCGCCAAGCAAGCTTGGATTGACGCGGCGATCAAGAGCATGACCACCCTCAACAAGAACGCTGCGACCGCCATTACGGAAGCCAGGCTGCGCGTCCATGCTATGACCGATGTGACCGGGTTCGGCCTGGCGGGTCACTCCCGCGAGATGGCCCTGGCGAGTGGAGTTGCCATGGAGTTTGTGATCAACCAAATTCCCCTGATGCACGGAGCGGTCGAGTGCGTTCGCGCCAAGGCGGTTCCGGGCGGCCTGGTCGCGAACCGCGACTTTGCCGAGTGCGTTGTCGACATGCAGACGACCATCGCAGCCGAAGTGCTAACGTTGTTCTTCGATCCGCAGACCGCCGGTGGGCTCTTGATCTCCATCGACGGGCGCGACGCTACCCAGTTGGAGCAGATTGCCGGCGAGGTGGGAACTCCTGCGATTCGTATCGGGCGCGTTCTGGAACGCGCAGACGGAAAGCCTATTCGACTGGTATAAGTCAGCCTACGAACATGTCTAACGTAGCCAAACACTACCAGCAGCTCTTAGCGAAACACTATGTCTGGATGTTCGGCATACCTTTCGAACAGAAGGTTGCCGAACAAAAAGCTCTTCTCGACCCGGTTGTCAGCTCACTACCGCCCGTGCTGCGGCGCGGGTTAGCCATCGATCTGGGCAGCGGGCCCGGTTTCCAAACGATCGCACTCGCGGAACTGGGCTACGCCCCGGTAATCGCTGTCGATACGAGTAAGGAGCTTCTTGCCGAGCTGCAGGCCCGGATTGGATTCCATGCTGTCGAGACCAGGGAAGCTGACCTCACCTCGTTCGCCTCGATTGGCGTGATCGGAGATGCGTCCGTCATCGTCTGCATGGGAGATACGCTGACACACCTTCCATCGAAAGCCGCGGTCCAGGAACTATTCAGGGTCGCATACGGGAAACTTGCACCTGGAGGATTGCTCGTCCTCACCTATCGCGATCTTACCGGCGAGCTTTACGGTACCGACCGTTTTCTGCCCTTGCAGGCAGACGACAGCAGGATCATGACCTGCTTTCTGGAGTATAAGAACGACGATTCGGTTGTCGTAAATGATCTGGTCTATGTGCGAGAAGAAGATGGCTGGAAGTTACACAAGAGCAGCTTTGAGAAACTGCGTCTTTCGTCCAATTGGATTTCAACTGCATTGCGCGATGCGCGTTTTGAGATCGAGTGCGAGAAGTCTGCGGGACGATTGCTTATGGTTGTAGCCAAAAAGCGAGCGTGAAACCCCAACGGGATCTACCGAGAACTCAGCAGCCTGTGTTGGTTCCGTTAACTGAAAGGGTACGCGCTTCACCGCAAAGTTGGCGAATGGACCTTAGTACAACCCTATTCAACGAGCCGTCAATTTCTATCTCATTCTTATTGCATAACTTATGGCCCTACTAAGAAAGATTGAACCCCTGTACGAGAGAGAGCTGTTTTTAATTAGATGGCGTACCACAAGTCAGTCTATCTATTGTGTTTATGGTTGGGGAGAGAGGATTCGAACCTCCGACCCCTGGTCCCGAACTCTGAAAATCAAAATCCTAAGTGCTTGACCCAGGTGTCGCTTAGGGGCCCAAAGGCCGTCCTTTCTTACCCTCAAGACGTACCGAAGTTGTACCGAGATTCGCGGCCAGCCATTCGTTACTTCGGGCCGGACGCCGACCTTGCCCATCAGGCTCGAATGCATCGTGCGGAAGCTCCGAAAGCCCCGGTCGTAGGCAGCCCAGGTTTTTTGACCCGCAGGTTTTACCGACGCAGCAAGTTGTGCCGGTTCACCGGCCTCCTTTTGCGTCGGTGAAAAAAGATCGGGAGGCTTCCTCGTCAGACGATGAGAATGTTAAAGCCCTCAAGACGACACGCAACATGATCAACAACCATTGAGAGTTGCTAAGCCCTTGCGAGGAAAAACTGCAGACTTGGGCTGGGCGGAGGAGTAAATTGTGCTGCGCGGTCTCCACTGTCGCCTGGACCGCGACATCTCAGAGAATCCACCAAGTTTGGAGGGGAACATGAAGCACCTCGGATTGAAACTCACAGTTGTGGCCACACTGGTGCTCCTCAGCATTGGGAGCCTGCCGACACGTGCGCAAGATGACGATGAGCGAAACGACACCAGGTTTTTCACGCGGCTTTCGACGTTTCATGAGGTACCGCCCAAAGCCAATGCTGCGAGTGGCACTTTCGACGCGCAACTCAGCGAAGACGGTACCACTCTCAATTGGACGTTCACCTGGACTGGCTTAACCGGGCCGCCTTTGTTCGCCCACATTCACTTTGGCTTGCCCGGCGGCAATTACCCGGTAATGACATTCTTCTGCGGTGGTCCAACGGGAAATCCTGACATCCCGCAGAAGCCGGATTGCCCTCAAACCACATCCGGTTCCATTACAGGCACGACGACCGCAGCGGATATCATTGCCCTCAATTCCGGCCAGACCGACCAGGATCTTAACTTGCATGACTTCGCAGCCTTTTTACGGGCTCTTCGCGCCGGAGCCGGTTATGCCAACATGCACACTGTGCGATTCCCAGGCGGCGAAATTCGCGGACAGATCAAGGCTCATCACAGAGAAGGGCACGAAGAACACTGAGCGGCAGAGCGCTAGTAAGCGCTTCCGATAACCATCTCGAAAAAGTGTCCCGGAGACGTGATAGCGGGGTGCCGAAAAGGGCCTCGCGCGGCAAACGGCAACGAAACACGGGCGCCCACGGCGTATATCAAGGCTCTGAGCACGCGGCCGGGCAGCATGCAATGATTTGTGGATTGGGGATACGAGGAGAGTCGAACTTCTCGAAGAGATGCTTCAAGAAGCTGCAGGAACGGATGGAACAGAATCCGCCTCTCGTTAAGAGCTGGAAAGCCCTTGGTTGACAGCAGGAATGAATATAACAGCGTTGGTCGGGGAGAGAGGATTCGAACCTCCGACCCCCTGGTCCCGAACCAGGTGCTCTACCAGGCTGAGCCACTCCCCGAACGCGATTGTGGAAAGGAGGTTTTTGAGCAAAAGACTCCCCTGGCAGGCGCCTTCTCTACGCTCACGAACCTTTCCGAGTGTACCAGAACTGGTGGTGGGCTCTGTAGTCCCGGCTTGCTACTGGATGGGGCGGACTCTGCTTTTTTACTAGATGTGAAAAATATACTCGGCCAACCGAAGTTCCGGGGGAGTACAATTCCGCCCGATGCGTGCGCGGCTCAGAAGAAATGGGCTCTTTCATGCGTTTCGATTGCTGCGCCGAACGACCTGCGGTGCCGTTGGACCGCTCGTCTACCGAGCAGCAGGATTCCCCGCTTCGGGATGATCGGTGCCCGGCAAGATCAGGAGCAACCTCTTCGAAGAACGGGAGTTGTATTTCGCCTGCGCCGGATTGAACATGCATGATACCGGCCCAGGCCTGGAATCTCGCAGCACAGGCCCCCACGCTCTCAATTTGTTGCGGGAGGATCTTATGCCAAAAATCGGAAGAGCATTCCTGCTTGCGTTTACGGCAGCGCTCAGTCTTTTCAGCACCGGATGTGAACGCCATGCAAAATCCGAGACCTATTATCTGATCTCGAACAATCTCAGCCACGATTACTGGAAGACCGCAGTCGCAGGTTTCAATCACGCAGCAACGGGATATGGAGTGACCGCTCAGGTCGACGGCCCGAACGACTATGATGCACAGGCCCAGTTGCAGGCCCTCCAGAAGGCCGTGGCGGCCAAACCGGCAGGGATCTTGATCTCGATCTCCGATCCCGTTCTTCTGACGCCACAGATCAATATGGCCATCGACGCGGGGATCCCAGTGATCACGATCGACTCCGACGCTCCAGCCAGCCATAGGCTCTTCTTCATTGGCACCAACAATCTAGAGGCCGGTCGCCTGGGCGGCCAGAGAGTTGTAGAAAAACTCGGCGCCAAAGGCAATGTCGTCTTCTTTTCCATGCCAGGGCAGCCCAACCTGGATGAGCGGCTCAATGGCTATCTGGAGGTCTTCTCCACACGTCCCGGTATCAAGGTCGTCGAGGTGGTCAACATGAAAGGAGATTCCGGCAACGCCTTTGACCGAGCGCAACAATTTTTGACTCAGACTGGACCGGCCAAAATCGACGCGTTTATCTGTCTGGAAAGCTCCGCCGGCAAGGACGTCGGTACAGTGCTCCAGAGGGCTCACGCAACCGATCGGCTGCTGATTGCGATGGATGTGGATCAGGACACCCTCAATATGATCAAGAGCGGAGTGATTCAAGCGACCATCGCTCAGAAGCCATACACAATGGCGTACTACGGGCTCAAGAATCTCGACGAAATCCATCACTACCATCCCAGGACGTTGCAGACTGATTTCGTAGCGAACACCTTTTCCCCCTTTCCTGTGTTTGTGGATACGGGAACCGCGTTGGTAGACAAGGAGAACGTAGATCCCTACATCCAATCGGCGCAGCAGGCCCAACAAAAGTAAAAAGCTCGAACCAAAGAAGATCGAGACCAGCCCCGCCTCGCGGGGCTTGGTTTCGCTCGCAACGCTGTTCGCCAGTAGTGTTAACAGGCGCTAGTAGCCGTGAAGTTGCGCCCAAAGGCGCAGCGGAGTAGTTTTCCAAGCAAAGAGATGAAGACTTTGCAGGAACTCGACCTCCGTGGCTTGCATGTGCTGGACGGGGGCATGGCAACGGAACTAGAGGCGAAGGGCTGCAACCTGGCGGGCCCACTGTGGTCTGCGCATGTTCTCGAGACTTCTCCCGAAACCATCGCAGAGGTACATCGGGAGTATCTAGAAGCTGGCGCGGATTGCCTTCTGAGCGCGAGTTATCAAATCTCAGCCGAGGGATATCAGGAAATTGGGCGCAGTGCCGAGGACGCTGCCACGGCGCTGCGCCAAGCTGTCGCGATTGCGGAAAATGTTCGGCGATCTTACGCGGCCCGAACGCCGCGCAAGATCTGGATCGCGGCCTCGCTCGGGCCCTATGGCGCCACCCTGCACAACGGGGCCGAATATCACGGCAATTACGATTACAGATTCGAAGATTTGGTCGAATTTCATAGCCGGCGGCTGGGTGTGCTTGCTGAGACGACGGCCGATTTCATCGCCTTTGAAACCATCCCTTCCGGCGACGAAGCGAATGCGATTGTCACCGCGTTGCGCCGCTACCCTGATCTGCCAGCCAGCATGACGTTCACCTGCAAAGATTCCGCGCACGTAGCCCATGGCGAGCGGCTGAGCGATTGTGGGCTCCTGCTCGACGTCGAGGCTCAAATCATCGGCATCGGCGTCAACTGCACCAATCCCAAGTTCATCCGGGCACTCATCGGCGAACTGATCCCGGTCACCCATAAACCGATTATCGTGTATCCGAACTCTGGCGAACACTGGGATGTCGAGCACGGCCGCTGGGTGGGCGAAGGCGAAACCGAGAAATTCGGCGCCCTGGCTGTGGAATGGCGCAGAGCCGGCGCAGAGTGGATTGGCGGCTGCTGCCGGACCAGACCGCAACACATCCGGGCTGTGAAAAGAAGCCTTGCGAAGGGCTTGACGCCTGGTCTCTAGCCATCCTGACGGAAGCTGCCAACCTGGAATTTCTTGCGAACGGCTCTTCGCGGATCGGGTGCCGTGTGGGGAGTGTTTGCCCTGTCGCAGACACGGTGACTCGCTGACTTGCCAGCTGCGACATGCGACAATGGATTAATACACCATGAAACCTGCTTCGCTGCCCGTGGCTCCGGAATCGTTCTCCGTCACGCCTGAGCTGCTAGCTCAACACAGCCTCACATCTGACGAATACCAGCGGATCGTGGAAGCCTTGGGCAGGTCGCCCAGCCTCACGGAACTGGGGATTTACAGCGTCATGTGGAGCGAACACTGTTCTTACAAGTCATCCCGCGTGCACCTCAAGCGATTGCCGACCAAGAGTCCTCGCGTTGTCCAGGGACCGGGCGAAAATGCAGGCATTATTGATATCGGGGACGACTGGGCCTGCGCCTTCAAGATCGAATCGCACAATCACCCCTCTTACATCGAGCCTTTCCAGGGAGCGGCCACGGGAGTCGGGGGCATTCTGCGCGACATATTTACGATGGGGGCCCGGCCGCTGGCGGTGATGGATTCGCTCCGCTTCGGTCCCATCGCGGGGAATGGAGTTCGGCACACGGAACTGGGGCAGCACGAGCGCGACGACGCTGAAACCTCTCAACTCATTCGTAAGAACCACACGATTCTCGAAGGTGTCGTGAGCGGTATCGCCGGTTATGGGAACTGCTTCGGCGTACCGAACCTGGGCGGTGAGACCCGTTTTGAGCCTTGCTACTCGGGCAATCCACTCGTGAATGCCTTTGCTCTGGGTCTGGTGAAACGGGACGAGATCTTCTACGCAAAAGCCTCCGGGATCGGAAATCCGGTGATTTACGTGGGAGCGAAAACCGGCCGGGACGGGATCCATGGGGCCACAATGGCCAGCGAGGAATTCAAAGAAGGCTCCGAGCAAAAGCGCCCTAACGTACAGGTCGGCGACCCCTTCATGGAGAAGTTGTTACTCGAAGCCTGCCTTGAAGCCATGCAGACCGGCGCCGTTGTCGGCATTCAGGATATGGGCGCGGCTGGACTCACCTGTTCTACCTGCGAGATGGGAGCCCGCGGCGGCGTGGGCTTGGAAGTCCAGCTTGAGCGAGTGCCGCAGCGCGAGTTGGACATGACGGCATACGAGATCATGCTCAGCGAGAGCCAGGAGCGGATGCTGCTGGTTGCAGAAAAGGAACGCGCCACTGAAGTTCTCCGCCTCTTCGAGAAGTGGGGCCTCGACGCTGTGATTGTGGGCGAGGTGATCGCCGAGCCTCGGCTGCGCATTCTGCACCGCGGAGTTCTCGTCGCCGACATTCCCAACAAGTCGCTCACTGACGATGCACCGCTCTATCACCGTCCAGTCGGAGAATGGAACGCTCCAGTCCCCCTGGATCCTCCCACACATGTTCTCGAGCGGTTGGATTTTTTCGAAGACGTTCATCCCACCGCCCCACAGTATGCCGATGCGCTGCGCTCCTTGCTCTCCGCGAGCAACATCTGTTCCAAACGCTGGATTTACCAGCAATACGATTCGATGGTGCAGACCAACACAGTGCAGGGTCCCGGCGGTGAATCGGGCGTCATGCGTGTGAAAGGCACGTCCCGAGGGCTCGCTATGGCTCTGGCCGGAAATGGCCGCTGGTGTTATCTGGATCCGGAACTAGGGGGTTCTCATGCGGTTGCCGAGGCGGCACGAAAAGTAGCCGCGACCGGTGCGGTTCCCGTCGCCGCGACGAACTGCCTGAACTTCGGCAATCCTGAAAAGCCGGAGATCATGGCGCAGCTCTCGACCGCCATCGATGGGCTTGCAAAGGCCTGCGCCGCTCTCGGTACGCCAATCACCGGCGGGAATGTTTCCCTGTACAACGAAACCCGCGGTGAGGCTATCTATCCAACCCCTGTACTTGGCGTGGTAGGTCTCCTGGAGCAGATTCACGAAGCTATTGGCGCAGATTTCACACACGTAGGTGACGCGGTTCTGTTGTTGACTCCGGCGTCTCTTCCGACCATCGAGGAGCGGCTGCGCGAGTTCGGCTCCTCGGAGTACGCCAAGACGGTGCTTTCGCAGCTATGGGGAACACCACCGGCGCTAGATCTGGAGGTTGAGGCCAAGCTGCACCAGTGCATGGCAGAGCTTTCTCATCGGCGGTTGATCCACTCGGCACGAGACATCTCCGACGGTGGTATCGCGGTGGCTCTCGCGGAAGGCGGCTTCGAAAATCGAATTGGCGTTCGGGCCAATCTTGAGAAGGTACCGGATCTGCCTGTAGAGTGGGACCTTTTTGGAGAGACGGCCAGCCAAATGATTATCACGTGCAGTAAGGAAATGGTCCCCGTGATAGAAGGCATTGTGAGAACATACAGCGGCATCATGGTGGCGTCGATAGGAGAAACAGTTGCCGACATCTTTGAGCTCTCGGTGGATAGTCGCGTGGTCATACGAGAGAAGGTCTCTGGGTTGCGCAACGTCTGGGCAACCGCTCTCAGCACTCAGCTCGAGACTGGACTGCCGGTAAGGAACTAGCGAAAATGGAGCACCCGATCATCGGCCATTTGGAACAGCTGTGCAAACGAAGGACTTGGAAGAAGCCCGTTGTGGGGAGAAATCCTTGGAGGTAGACGAGCAGCTCGATCGAAACGAGATTCTCTTCGACAAGCTCCGCGAGGAGTGCGGGGTAGTCGCTGTCCACGGCCATCCGGAGGCGGCGCGCCAAGCCTATCTTGCTCTCTACGCCCTGCAGCACCGCGGCCAGGAGTCGGCTGGTATCGCCACCGCCAACTACACCAATCTCTCGAATATCAAAGGCATGGGCCTGGTCGCAGATATCTTCAGCGAAGAAGTGCTCTCGAAACTTCCCGGTGAGATGGCCATCGGCCATACTCGCTACTCGACGACAGGCGATTCGGCTCTCTTGAATGCCCAACCTATTCGGGTGGATTCAACGCGCGGGCTCATCGCTATCGCGCACAACGGCAATCTGGTCAATTTAGGCAACGCACGCGCTCTCCTCGAGCGCGAGGGCGCTTATTTCCAGACGACCAGCGACTCCGAGATCATCGTCCAGCTGATCGCGCACTCACGTGCGAATACTCTGATCGACGCGATTGCCGATTCTCTCCGGCAGGTTGAGGGCGCCTTCTCGATCGTGATGATGACGCGCGACCGCATTTTTGCCGCGCGTGACCCACGCGGCTTCCGTCCACTTTCCATGGGCCGCATCCCCAATCCGAGCGGACCCGACACGGTGGTTTTCGCTTCAGAGACCTGCGCCTTCGATCTGTTGCGGGCGAAGTACGAACGCGACGTCAAGCCCGGCGAACTGGTAATGGTCACACGCGATGGCGTGACCTCAACTCAGTTTGCAACCGGCATTCCGCAGGCTAGCTGCATCTTCGAACATGTGTACTTCGCGCGGCCCGACAGCCGCATCTTTGGGCGCTGGGTTCAAGCCAGCCGCGAACAGATGGGGCGAAGACTGGCGATCGAATCCGGGGTTGAAGCCGATTTAGTTGTACCCGTGCCGGACTCCGGCGTGACCGCAGCACTGGGATATGCAGCCGAGAGCGGCATTCCATTCAACTTCGGGCTCATCCGCAACCACTATGTTGGACGCACCTTCATCGAACCTGAACAGCGCGTACGCGACTTTGGGGTGAAGTTGAAGTTGAACCCGGTGCGCAATCTGCTCGAGGGCAAGCGCATCATCCTCATCGACGACTCGATCATCCGCGGCACGACAAGCCGCAAGATCGTCCGCATGGTGCGCTCCGCAGGCGCGAAGGAAGTGCACCTGCGCATCAGCTGCCCGCCGACGATATCACCCTGTTATTACGGCGTGGACACTCCGAACAAGCAGGATCTGATCGCAGCGAACTTCTCCGTCGAAGAAATCCGTCAGTTTATCGAAGCCGATTCGCTAGCCTATCTCTCGCTCGAAGGCCTTGAGCAAGCTTGCGATGGCGGCGAAGGCAATCGCTTCTGTACTGCTTGCTACACCGGGAACTATCCTACCCAGTGGGTCGACGTGGAAGAGATTCTTCCCGCAGCAGCAAGATCTTAAGCAAGTCGCGGTCATCTCTCCTTCTGCACTCGGCCGCTCATTACCATGGCAGCCACTTGGTTATCCGGCATGACATAAACCCAGGCGCCAAGTGGCGGGTCGCTGCGCTCTCCGCCGCTCGGGCTGCGGGTCAACGCCGGATGGGCAAAGCGCAGGTCTCGAAACTGAACGGCTGTAGCACTCGGGTCCGGCGCAAGATCATCCGAGGCCATCAGGTTGGCCTTGCCGCAGTCTGTCACGACCGGGTACTTTGCCCAATCGAGATAGACTTGGCCGAGCCAGGAGCGCTTGGCGGCCATCACTGCAGGGGTGACTGGAGGCTTGAAGACGATGTCGTCCCGCTCCGAGGTCCGGACCTCGTCGGCGTGCGTATCGACTGAGCCGGTCTGGAAATAGTCCGCAGTTTCCACAATCGCAAACCAATGAAATGGATTGATCGGATAAGGCTCAGCACTGGAACGAACGATCGGCTCATTGCCAAAACGAGTGTTTGCGATTAGTTGGAGCGCTCGGTGGTGCTCTCCCCAACGGACGCCAGAAACGATAGCCGCAATGCAAATAGCGCCGATTGCCCAACCTCGGCCGCGAAACATAGTCGGACGCACTCCCATCTCGCGGTCGGCCAAGCCAAAAATTGCCGGGATCACCAGCGCCAGCAGGAGTCCTGCAAAAATGACCGGCTCGAAAATGAAAATGATGTCGAGCGAGTACCAGCGGGGGTTGAAAGGAAAAAAAGGCCGTACACCATAGTTGTTGGTCCAATCCAGAAAGATATGACTCAGTGCCGCAACCAACGAGAACAGCCAGACCAACAGCCACCGCACGGGAATAGGCGGCCGCTTTCTCCGCCAGCGATCGAATAACCAGACGAACCCAGTGGCGGCCAGCGCCACAAAGGGCGCGCCCAAAAAAGTGTGGGTGATGCCGCGATGATGTTGAAATCCAGCGACTGGCCCGCGTAGATCCCACAAGATGTCGAGATCGGGCGCCTCAGCGGCGAGCGTCATCGCCAAAGTCGCGTAGGCCGTCTTCCGATTCAGACCGGAACGGGCAAGACAGGCTCCGGTCAGAAGGTGCGTCACTGGGTCCATGCGCGTTCCCTTGGCTTAATCTCGATTGTTGAGTTTCGGTCTTTCAGTTTTAATCCCTTGGTCTCGCTTCGTAATCGCTGCTTTCTATAATGCCCTGTATGTCTAAAGCAGCCGTGAAACGAATCGACGAACTGCGCGAGGAGATCCGCCACCACGAATACCAATATCACGTGTTGGATTCACCCGAAATATCAGACGCCGCCTACGACGCACTGATGCGCGAGCTGCGCGAGCTCGAGGCGCAGCATCCCGAGTTGGTCACGGTGGATTCGCCCACGCAGCGGGTGGGCGGCAAGCCGAAGGAAGGCTTTCCGAAAGTGGCGCACTCGCGGCCCATGCTCTCGCTCGACAACGTGAACAGCGAAGAGGAGTTGAGCGACTGGGAGCGTCGCGTGCGTTCGCTCGCGGGCGACGCGAAGGTCAACTACGTCTGCGAACTGAAGCTGGATGGCGTTTCACTCGCCTTGCACTACGGACCTGGTGGAGATGGAAGCGCCGTACTGAGCCGAGCGGTAACACGCGGCGATGGTGTGATCGGCGAAGATGTAACTACGAATGTCCGCACTATCCGGTCCGTGCCGCTCTCTGTCTCCGCGGATCGCCTCAAACGTGCCAATCTGCCGCAGGCATTCGAGGTGCGCGGCGAAGTAGTGATGCCCGTGAAGGCGTTCTTGAAATTGAACCAGGAGCGCGAGGAACAGGGCCTGACCCCTGCAGCGAATCCACGGAATGCTGCTGCGGGCACGATCCGAACATTGGAACCGAATATCGTGGCCCAACGCCGTTTGGATTTTTATGCTTATTTCGCACTGCAAAATGGCGAGAACATTTTCCCCGAACAGCTGGCCGCTTTGGACGCTCTATCAACCGCCGGCTTGCGGGTCAATCCTCATCGGCAGGCGTTCGAAAGCATGCAAGAGTTGGTCGCCTTCATCAAAAAAGCCGAAGGGGAGCGTGAGGTTTTGGGATATGAGATAGACGGCGTCGTCGTCAAAGTGAACCAGATCGCTTTGCAAAAGCGGCTCGGCTACACTGGCCGCGCGCCACGCTGGGCCGTGGCCTACAAATTTACGGCTCGCTCCGGGATCACGCGAGTCGAGGACATTACGGTCCAAGTCGGACGCACCGGCAAGTTGACGCCGGTCGCGGTATTGCAGCCCGTCGCGATCGGCGGTACCACTGTCAGCCGCGCCACACTGCATAATGCCGACGAAATCGAACGGCTGGGATTGAAGATTGGCGACTCGGTACTGGTACAGCGGGGCGGCGACGTGATCCCCAAGATTGTGGAAGTGGTTATAGACCAGAATCATCCGCGCGGTCACAAACAGTTCACTTTTCCCAGCCATTGCCCCGTCTGCAATAGCGAGGTGGTGCGCGCCGAAGGAGAGGCCGACTACCGCTGCGTGAATGTGGACTGCCCGGCGCGCCTCAAGGAGAGTCTGTTGCACTTCGCTTCGCGCAACGTGATGAACATCGAAGGACTCGGCGAGGTCCTGGTCACGCAGCTCTTAGACCGGAAGCTCGTTCGAAGCATCGCGGATATCTATTCGCTCGAGGAGGAGCAGCTGCTTTCTCTCGAACGCATTGGCAAGAAATCGGGGCAATCCCTTCTAGCTGAAATCGAGAACTCGAAGAGAGCGCCTCTCAGCCGTGTGCTCTTTGGATTGGGGATCCGCTTTGTAGGCGAGCGCACGGCACAGCTCCTCGCCGAAGCCTTCGGCTCAATGGATGCGCTGATGACTGCGACGCCAGAGGAGCTTGAGCGAGTTCAAGAGGTAGGCCCGCGTGTCGCTCAAGCCATTGCCGAATTCTTTGGCGAGACTCAGAATCGCGATCTGATCGAGCGGTTGCGAAAAGCCGGGCTAACTTTCAAGGCGGAGAAGAAAAAGAAATCGTCCGAGTTCGAGGGACTCACCTTCGTGCTCACCGGCACGATGCCAAGCCTGACACGCGAAGAAGCGAAGTCACGAATCGAGGCCGCAGGCGGCCGGGTTTCGGGTTCGGTAAGCCGCAAGACTAGTTACGTCGTGGCCGGTGAGGAGGCAGGGTCGAAGCTCGACAAAGCTCGCGAGCTGAAGGTCCCAATCCTCGACGAAGCACAGCTTCTCGAAATGCTGAGGTGAATGCCGTAGCAAGTCGGCGAGTCAGCGAATCATGTCTCCCGATCTTCATGTTCTGAGGTGGGGCCGCAGGCCCACGATCACTCCGGATGACAGTCCGATTCTGATTCCTGGGAACTGGCAACCGGCAACTGAACCTTGGGTCTGAGGGTCTGAGCTCTAACCATTGCCTCCTGATTTCTCACCGGCGTTCCGCCGGCTCGCTGACTTGCCGACTCGCTGGTCAGAACTTAGCGGCGAAGTAACCTTTACTGGCACGCACAACGTAACGGCGATCGAGCGCGACCAGGTAAATCGATCGGAAGGAGCCGTCGAGTTTGAAATCCGCCGGGCGATAGGCGAGTGAGTACTGGCTGCGCAGCTCGTCTTCAATGTTGTGGAAGCTTTGTGACATATCTTCCAGCCGTTTCGGAAAGAATGCCACGCCGCCGGTCGCCTCCGCGATCTGTTTGAGAACATCGTCTCCGCGGTCGCGGCTCGGGCTCACGTTCGTGCTGATTGCATAGACGATCGTTTCAGCGCGCTGGCACATCTTGATCGCGTCATCCGGATACGCGCGGCTCTGGTTGTCGTCTCCATCGGAGATAACAACCAAAGCTTTACGCACCGCGCCCGGAGTTGCATTCGGCGCTTTGAGCAAATGGTCTCTGCAAGCGACGTATACAGCGTCGAAGAGCGCAGTACCTCCGCCCGGCCGCATCTTCGTAATACCGGCCTCCAGACGATCTTGATCGTTGGTATAGCTCTGGGTCACGTAAGGACTCACATCGAATCCCATGACGAAGGCCAAGTCCGACCGCGGGCGAACGACCTGTTGCAAGAATTGAACCGCGGCACTCTGCTCAAACTCGAACCGCTGCCGGATCGAAGTGCTTGCATCGATCAAAATGCCGACGCGTAAAGGTAGGTTCGTCTGTTGCGTAAAGCTGAAAACTTGTGCCGGCGCCTTCTGATCATCCAAGAGAGCAAAGTCATTCTGCTGAAGATTTTCGATGAAGCGGCCATGACGGTCTGTCACCGTGAAGATCAGGTTCACCTCGTTCGCGTAGGTGCTTAGGGTGTACTGACTGTTATCCTGACCGTTGGGGGCGCCTGGTTTCGGAGCCTGCTGAGTGCCCGGCGTTGCCGTCTGCGGTGCGGTACCCTGCGGTGTGGTGCTAGCGGCCGGAGCCGCAGGTTGCGAGGGTGGAGCCGAGCTCTGGGGTTTGGAGGCCGCGGGCGGAGCCGAGGAAGGTGGCTGATTCGGCGTTGACGACTGCCCTAGTGCCAAAGCAACCGGTGCCCAGAGCAGGGCAAGGGCGAGGGTCCAAATCATATCCAGTTGGCCAATTCGGGCGGCATGGCGGCTCTCCGGAGGAGCAGAGGCCCGAAAACGGGTCCAGGGTTGGAAGGAATCGAGCCACTTCATATCGCTTTTCTTCATTCTACAACCCAATCTCCTCCGGCACTCGATTCTGCGCGCCTGCCTGGGACTGGATCAATCACTCGTCAGGGGCATGCCGGTTCAGATAACACTGAGGATGCCTCACACGCTGTTATTGATGTATGGAGTGGCCGGAGGTGAGCCGCCCCAAGAACTCCTTCAGATCTGCGGGCAACTCCGCGGCGAGCGCGATCCGATTGCCGGTGCGCGGATGCGCAAATTCCAGCTCGGCGGCGTGAAGAAAGTTGCGACCCAAAGCAAGACCAGGCAAAGAACTGCTCGGACGGCCTTTACCACTCGAGGCGAGGGGCGCGATCACGGCAGGAGCGCCATAAAGCGTATCACCCACTACTGGGTGGCCCAGCGAAGCCATATGGACGCGAATTTGATGAGTGCGGCCTGTCTCAATACGAACCGCAAGCAAGGTGAATTTGCCGTACGGGCCCTCGACGCGTTGTAGAACGTGCCAATGCGAAACCGCTGAGCGTCCTCCTTCACGTCTGGTCGTCATCCGGGTGCGGCGGATCACGTCGCGGCTGATCGCGGCGTTCACAGTGCCTGAATCTGTGATAAACGCACCCTGCACGAGGGTCAGGTAGAGTTTGCGGACTTGGCGCCGCGAGAACATTCCGGAGAGCTTGCCGTGTGCAGAATCGTTCTTTGCCACAATAATTAGCCCGCTCGTCTGCTTGTCGAGCCGATGGACAATGCCCGGGCGAAGCGGTCCGCTCGAGCTCGAGAGCGTGCCGATGTGGTGCAACAAAGCGTTGACCAAAGTGCCGCGATTGCGATCATCCTCGGTCAGTCCGGAGCCAGCATGGACCATCATGCCTGCTGGCTTATTGATGACGGCAAGATCCTCGTCCTCATAAACAACCTCCAGCGGAATAGCTTCAGCAATTGCCCGCAGCGGCGGCGGTTGCGGATCGGCAAGGATCGAGATCTTTTCGCCTCCACGCAGCTTGTGCGATGCCTTCGCATGCTTGCCGTCGACTTCGACTCCGCGCTGATCCAGGAGAAGTTGCACCCGCGAACGGCTCACGTTTTGCAGTTGCTGGGTAAGAAAAGCGTCGAGACGCTGGCCGCTAGCCTCAGGCGGCACTTCCACCGTTCGCCGAGGCTGCGATTCAGTCACGGCCTGCGTTTCAGCCGGCATGGGACGCCTCGAGAACCTCGCCTCGGCGCAGCCATAAGCAGCCACCGAGAAGCACCATCGTTACGGCGATCGCTTGTGAGAGTGTAATGACGCCGCCAAAGAGTTCACGATAACCAGAGTCTCCGCGTAGAAAGCCAAGGAAAAAGCTGCTCAGGCCGGCAAGAAAGAGCCACGCGCCGATGATCTCGCCGTCGCGATGAGGGCGATACAGCAACCAGAGCAACAACACAAAAAGCGAAAACTGGATTGCGCTCATATAGACCTGGGTTGGATGGAGCGGCACTCCAAGCGGGGTGTCAGGATCCGCAAACGGACTGGTATACACGACAGCCCACGGAACGTGGGACGGCGTACCGAAATCACAGCCACTCTCCAGGCAAGCAACTGCAGCGGTAGCACTGCCCAATGCCATTGCAGGCGCCAGAGCGTCGGCTGCACGTCGAAAAGGTAACAGTGCGCGCGATGCGTACCACCAACAGGCGACAATCGCCATCACCATTCCAGAGAGGAACGCTCCGGGAACGCTGTTGGGACTGAAGGTGAAACCACGAGTGCTGTCATGCGGCCATCGTACAGCGGCTACCAGGAGTTTAGCTCCGGCGATCGTGACCACAATCGCCAACAGAGCGAGATTCCA
The DNA here is from genome assembly GCA_036500845.1 of Acidobacteriaceae bacterium. Taxonomy (GTDB): domain Bacteria; phylum Acidobacteriota; class Terriglobia; order Terriglobales; family Acidobacteriaceae; genus PALSA-350. The sequence continues at coordinate 333 of DASYBJ010000638.1, read as the reverse complement.
GAGTTTGTCCTTATCAATCGAAAGCAGGCGCGCAGTATGCACGCAAATGAGAAGAGAAGCGATCAGGCCGAGGGCTAAGAGAACTCCGTAGGTCGGCAGCACGAGATGGCCGAACTGAAGTAATCGGGGATGCACGGCAGAAGAAGCTGAAACCGACCCACTGGGCCGTGCAGCAGTGCGCCGGTGAACCCGTCCTAAGACGGTGGAACTCTCCGCAGCTCTTTAGGCATTCCGGACTGGCGGACACTGCGCACGGAGCCGATTGTTCGAGTCGAGTCCCGGTTCAATGAATGTTGGTTCAACCAGCGTTAACTGCCGCACCTGCTTTGCAGG
>DASYBJ010000637.1:0-2766 GCA_036500845.1 Acidobacteriaceae bacterium | reverse complement strand
GCCCATCGCAGACACCGCAGCGACATTATTTTATCAGCGGTTATTCGAAATTGATCCGTCTACTCGCCCGTTGTTCAGCGGTACAGACATGCCCGAACAGGGACGAAAGTTGATGCAAATGATCGGCCTCGCGCTGAACGGCTTGGATCAACCGACGGAATCGCTCCAGTCCGTTGCCCAACTTGGCGCGCGGCACTTGAACTATGGTGTCACCGACAAACATTACGATAGCGTCGGCGAAGCGTTGTTGTGGACTCTTGGACAGGGACTTGGCGAGTCGTTTACACTAGAAGTAAAGGAAGCATGGCAACCGTGTACGGATTGCTAGCCGATAGAATGCGCCGAGCAGTACGCAGCTGAGCCGGAATTACAGTGCGCGGCGGGTACATTAGGGGGCACGCTGGGCATAGCAAACGCCATGGGTCTCGGCGCGGCGCTGCCCGCAGCCGCTTCGCAGGAAGGCGCCGCAACGGCACGCGCGTCTCACACGACCCCGACGGCGGCTCAGGAGCAAGCTACCAGTGCTGAACAGAGGAACAGTGAGAGATCCCAAACAAAATAGCAAAATGTCTCAAGAAAACCGTCGCGAGCGAACGCCGGTTCGTAGTCGGAAAAGAACTGCTATCCCAACCATAGGATCATGCGATACCAAGCGAGACCTGACTGTTTCCAGTTTCATGCTGGCACTTGTGCTGGTGGGCGTCGTCGTAGCAGCTCATACTGACCACCCGGTATTCTGGCTTCTCATCGGACCTACTCCTTTTGCCGTCCTGCATACCACAAGGACGTTTTTGCGACAGCGTGTGATCCGGCGGAAAGGGCCGCTCATGTTCTGCAAACGGGATCGATGATATCAGGAAACTCTTCTAACAAAAAATACCAAACCGATCGACGCAGCTTAGCAAGCGCTTACATACGGGGCAGATAGTAAACACCCAACTCTAAACTCTGAAATGCATGCGGCGAGACCTTCGGTCAACGCCATCAGTCGAACCCTCAATAACAAAAATAGATATGGAAACAACAACAACTCAAAGTGAAACGTCGGCAGGTGCCGACAAGCATTCATTGAACCCTGAGGCCCTTGATCAGCTTCTTGGGCAGATGGTCAACGATCTCGGAGCAGCCGTAAATGGAGCGCTGGTTGTACTTGGCGACAGGCTTGGAATTTACACCGCACTCGCCGAGGTTGGCCGGGCGACCTCGCAACAACTGGCAGAAAAAACCAAGCTCCACGAGCGACAGCTCCGCGAATGGCTTAGTGCCCAGGCTGCTTCTGGATATGTTAACTATGATGCGGCGAGCGATTGTTTTTTTCTCACTGCCGAACAGATCGCGGTGTTCGCTGATCCAAATAGTCCCGCTGCAATGACGGGAGGTTTCTATGCCATTTCGGCCATCCACCACGACGAGCCGCTTGTTGCCGAGAGTTTTCGGACCGGCGCGGGTCTGCCTTGGGGTAAACATCACAACTGCCTTTTTTGCGGGATAGAGCGGTTCTTCCGTCCCGGTTATCAGGCAAATCTAAACGAGAAGTGGATACCGGCACTGGACGGTGTCCAGCAGAAGTTGAGAGCGGGTACTCGTGTGGCGGACGTCGGATGCGGTCATGGAATCTCCACGCTCATCATGGCGAAGGCGTTTCCCGAATCTCACTTCTGCGGATTTGATTTGCATCCCGCTTCTATCGAGGCAGCGAATCGCCACGCCAAGGAGCAGCACATCACGAATGTTCATTTCAGTATCGCGTCAGCAAAAGATTTCCCGGGTACCGACTATGGATTTGTGACCATATTCGATGCCCTGCACGACATGGGTGATCCGGTTGGTGCGGCATCACATGTCAAGCAGTCCTTGCAAGCCGATGGCACGTTCATGGTTGTGGAGCCCATCGCTGGCGATTCACTTGCTGAGAATATCAATCCGGTCGGCAGAGTGTATTACGGGTTCTCCACCATGATATGCACTCCCGGTTCGCTAAGTCAGGAAGTCGGCCTAGCGCTTGGAGCACAAGCCGGCGAGCGGCGCTTAAGAGAGGTTCTGTCCAGCAGTGGATTTACGCGCGTGCGCCGCGCTGCAGAAACACCGTTCAATATGATCCTGGAAGCGAGACCATAGGAGATTCTGTTAGGGAGTCGCCGGGATGGAATCTGCCTGAGTATGGCCCCCCCGAAAAAGCCCCAATGCTCAACTAGCAGGCGGACTTAGCGGCTCCGGAAACAGGACGTTGGAAGCAATGGAGAAAACCGATGTCGATCGCAGGTGAAATCGTAGATCGCGGCCATGGGGGACCCTGCACTTCGTGCGAGCAAAGCTTCAGCCGTGCTAGCGGACATATTCGATCTGCGGATGCCCGGTGTCCGCATGTAGACAATAATCCCGGCCGCCGGAACAAAGAACGGTAGGTGCCTGCGAACTAGGGTTTGGCAGTCAGGACAGTGATTACGGCAGATGGGACAAGAACGGACCGATCCCTGAAAGTAACAGGGTTTCTTGGGTCATGGCATGGGAGAAGAGCTACGAGCCTGCGGTCGGTCTGCCGCGCAATCTGCGTCCGGTGATACCAGACGCGACGAGCCAGAATTTGGGGTGGGCCGGGTTACAGGCATTTCGTTACCGTAAGATGAATAGTGCCTCTAACGAAGTTCATTGGCCTCCACTTTCTCAGCATTTGCTGGTCCTGATGACCAGACCTCCCGCGAAGCTGAGATTCAGGTACGAGGGAGGCAAAAGGGACTTACCTCCTCCTGCTGGCTCGATTGCGGT
>DASYBJ010000636.1:0-15664 GCA_036500845.1 Acidobacteriaceae bacterium | reverse complement strand
CTCCGGTACTGTGCTGCCCAGCGCTGCACTGTTCGAAAAGGGATCCCGGTCTCTGCGGCAATGACTCTCAGCGGTCGGTCATGTTCAAAGTGTGGCTCAAGCAGCCGGAATCGATGCAAAGCAAGATCGCGACTCGCCGAGAGGATGTGACTTTATTCGATTTTTGCGCCTTTTTGGGCGTCTAAGCTCTTTATTTTCAGTATCTGTTTTTGTGCTAAATCAAAAAGTCACACGCTCCGAGGACAGCTCGCCCACGTTTGCATGGCCTGATTCTACGCCAAATAGCGTGCAAAGATTTACGCCAAATAATTTGCAAAACAACAATTCTTAGGGGAAGTACGCTGTGCCTGAACGCAAGACTGCTGCTCGGGATTGTCCCCGACTCGAGAACAGCGACCAGAGACTCAGGGCTGAGGCTTTGGGGTGGCCGGTGCGTTCGTTGCCGGGCTGTTTCCCTGTGGCTGGCCACTGTTCTGCGGCATCGAGGACGCATTCGGAGTTTGGTTCTGTGGCGTGCTGGGCGTTGGCGCTGCGGGAGATGCCGCAGGTTGTGGCTCTGGAGCCTTAATGGAGAGCAGTTCCACATCAAAAACGAGTGTGGCATTCGGGCCGATGTCACCCCCAGCGCCCCGCTCACCGTAGGCAAGGTCGGCGGGGATATAGAGTTGCCACTTCGATCCTACCGGCATCAGCTGGAGAGCTTCGGTCCATCCTTTGATGACACGGCCAACCGGAATTGTGACCGGCTCCCCATGTTTGTATGAACTATCGAACTCCTTTCCGTTGAGTAGCGTGCCGCGGTAATTGCAGACGACCATGTCAGAGGCGGTCGGTTTTGGACCGGTTCCTGGCTGCAGAATCTTGTATTGGAGACCGCTCGGAAGAGCGACGACGTCTGCTTTCGTTTTGTTGGAGGCCAGAAAGGCTTCACCCTCGGTTTTGTTCGAAGCGGCTAGAGCTTGCATCTTCTGCATCTGTGCCGTTTGCACTTGCTGTTGCAATTGAGTAAGCACTGCCTTCGCCTCTTGGTCCGTCAACAGCAGCTTGCCGCCGGCCAGCGCATCGCTCAATCCCCGCGCCAAAATCTTGGGATCGACCTGGACGGACTGACGATGCAGGCTATTGCCCACCTGCATGCCGATTGCGTAGCTGATCTTGTCTTGATCCGTCTTCAAGACCAGAGGAGCCACCGGCGTGGTAGCGGGCCGATGCCTTGTCTTAGATACGGAAGACGATGAGCGGCTTGTAGTGGAAGAGTTGCTAGGGCTTGCCGGGGGAGACTGCGGGGCCTGGGCATTCGCCATGCTCAGCAGTCCCGCCGATAGGATCGCGATGGCGGGGAGGAGGGTTCTTTGCATCCGTTTATTTTCCCTTCGATTGTTTTGGTTTGCTTACTCCAAGAGCACCAGCTATTTGGAAGGAAAGGGTTCGACTTTCATGGAGCCGTCGCGCTGCTTAAGCAGAATCTGTACTTTGCCCTCGGCGCTGTCCAGCTCTTGTTTACACTGCGCGGAAAGGCGCATACCCTCTTCAAACATTTTGATCGAATCTTCTAGCGAAAGGTCGCCTCGCTCGAGCTGAGTGACGATTGTCTCCAGTTGTTTGAGCGATTCTTCAAAGGTTGCCAAGAGCAAATCCCCTTATTGTTGGTTTCCGAAGCCGCAATCGCGCGATCAGGCTTTAGCGGCGGGTAACACGTCCTCCAGGATTTCGACTGCACAGGCATATCGGCCAAAAGGCGCGCTGACCTGGACCCCTTGGACCATGGGACGTGCGGCAAGGAGCATTTCCTGGGCGATCTTGATTCCCTCGGCACGCGCGGATTCGGGAGATTGCGCTTGCTGCATGCGCAGCATGATCTCGTCCGGCAGGGATACGCGCAGATCGTTCTTCATGAACTCCGCGTTTCGCAAACTTGTAAGGGGCCAAATGCCCGCTATCACAGGAATCCGAAAGCCCTCGATACGCTTCAAGAAGTTTTCGAGCAGGCGCATGTCGAAGACAGGCTGCGTGACTGCATATTCTGCGCCGGCCTCAACCTTGTAAGCGAAGCGCCGGATCTCATTGTCCAGGTCGGGTACGCCGGGGTTAGCGGCCACGCCGATCGTGAATCCGGTCGATTCCCCAATCGAGTTGCTGCCGATGTCCAAGCCATGATTGAGGCGCCGGACCATGTTGACTAAGCCGATGGCGTCCACGTCGAAGACCGCGGTCGCGTCCGGATAGTTCCCCAACTTTGGCGGATCTCCCGTGAGACAAAGAATATTCTTGAGCCCGATCGATGAGGCTCCGAGCAAATCGGATTGCATGCTCAAAACATTGCGGTCACGGCAGGTGTAGTGCAGCAAGGTTTCCATACCGGTGCGCTGTTGAACTTGTATACAGAGGCTTTGCGCGCTCATGCGCGCGGATGCGCGAGGGGAGTCGGGGACATTGATGATATGGACTCCGTTCTCAGCCATCAATCGCGCGCCGGCGATTTCCTTTTCACAGCTGATGCCTTTAGGCGGCACGACCTCCACCATCGTGACGAAGGTTCCCGCAGCGACAAGCGTGCCCAACCCCGAGCGTCCGGATAAAGCGACCGGTTCAATCTCTGGTGCGGCGGGAGCCTGAGCCGTCTTCTGAGTTGCGATCCGCTGCGCCCCAAGTGCCCGCAAGGATGACTTGATGGCGCGGATGTGGTTGGGAGTGGTACCGCAGCAGCCTCCCACGAATCGCACTCCAGCCTTGATAAATTTTCGTGCAAAGCTCGCCATGTATTCAGGCGAGCAAAGATAAATGTTTCGTCCGTCTACCGAGCGAGGCATGCCGGCGTTTGGCATGGCGATCAAGGGATGGCTGGTGACCTGCGCCATGCGTTCGATGGCGGTTAGAACGGTAGCTGGTCCCACGCTGCAGTTGCAGCCGATCGCATCCGCGCCCGATTCCGCAAGACGCGTAGCTGCAGTTTCCGGCGAAGAGCCGTCCAGGCAGGTCGCATCCTCGTCGACAGTCACCATTGCGAGGATTGGAAGATCAGGCGCAGCTTCTCTGGCAGCGAGAATCGCCTGCTCAGCCTCGTTCAGAGCAGACATGGTTTCGATCGCGAGCAGGTCCACTCCTCCCTCCGCGAGAGCGCGAATCTGCTCCGCGAAGATATCGTGCGCTTCTTCTAACCCAAGCTTGGCCAGCGGTTCCAGGAGGACCCCCAATGGCCCAACACAACCCGCGACCCATGCGTCGCTGCTTTGCTTTTCCTTGAGCTGGCTGACAGCCTTTCTTGCCAGCTCGGCTCCTGCACGATTGATATCTGCGACACGATCCCTTAGACCGTAGCGTTGCAGACGCACCGCATTTGCGCCAAACGTGTTCGTTTCGATAATTTCGGCGCCTGCCTGCAAATACTCTTCATGGATGGACCGCACGAGTTCTGGCTGAGACAGGTTCAACTCGTCGTAGCATCGATTGATGAAGACTCCCTTGGCATAGATGGTTGTTCCCATCGCTCCGTCACAGAGCACCGCGCGTGTTCCGAAGAGACTTTCCAGCCGGCTGGTCATAGTTCAGATGATTTTATCAATAAGGCTATACCGCGTTCTGTCATCGTGCGGCTGCAAGGGCCCGCATCGAACCGCTCGATCGATCCCTTCGAGTGTCGAGTGGGAGCGGAGAGGGCATTGCGGGCTCCTGGAAGGCACGTCCTGGTTTGTTATACTTGGGCATTCCGAACGGATCGACCGCGTTGTTCCTTGGTGAGGTTTTAGGTTGAAGAATAGAAGTTGGCGGTCTTGCTGTGCCCTTGCACTGTTGACCTGCGTCATCCCCATCGTTGCTTCAGGCTGTGGTAAAACGTTCTTCTTCGCTGGCCGTAACTTGCCCCCGAGCGGTATCGCCAACCGCGCCCTTGTTGCCATCCAGAACGCCAGTGTTACCGGGACCGGCTCGTTACAGATTTTGGACGCGTTTTACGACGTTCGCCACAGTTTCAACAATAAGACTCCCAGTTTTTTCATCAGTGGTTTCAGCGGCACGCAGCCGCAGACGATCCAAAATATGCCTGCGGAGCGCCTCGGCGCCGTTTATAGCGCCGGTAACGGTTCTTTGTCGCTCGTGAATTACGCAGCGGAGAATCTGACCGCGTCTGTCGCCAACTTGCCGTCATCATCTTCCAGCATCTTTATCTCGACCGATGACCGCTTTGTGTTTTCCACGAATCCGACGCAGCACACCGTCACCGTACTCGACCGGCTCTTAAGCACAAGCTACCCGCTGAATCTGCCGGGGGCATTCAATGTCTCAATCAACCCGGCTGCGACGGTCGCGCTTGTCTTCGTGCAGAACAGTAACGCGGTCTACAGTGTATTTCGTTTGCAGAGCAATCAGCCGGCGCCGCCGGGTGCCCAGGATTGCGAGCCGCAGAACCTGCCCGTGTACTGTTTGCTACCGGTCACAAGTGGAGTGACGAGCGGAACCTTCGACCGTCCTGTCAAGGCTGTCTTCTCGAGCGACGGCAACACTGCGTACGTTCTCAACTGCGGGTTCGAATGCGGAGGGACGCAGGCGAGCGTCACTTTTCTTCCGACGGCCGGCGTTCTCATCCAAAGTGGCGCACCGGTTCCTCCGGGAACAAATACCGCTGCGGGTTCCCCAATCCCGATTCCCGGCGGAGTTACCGATGCATTGGTCAATGCAGGCACTCTCTATCTAGCGGGGCAGCAGTTTCAGAAGGGTGATCAACTCTTCGCCGGCTTCCTCACCGCGTTCGATACCGCAACCCAGAAGATCACCGGTACCTACTCGATCAGCGATGGAACGCATACGAAGATGATTCTGGGCGATAACAACACGCTATGGATCGGCTCGCAGCAATGCACGACCGGAGAGCGGTATCACCAGAGTCAGACTGGAGCGAACGTGCAGTTTGGCTGTCTGACCATGTTCAACACGTCCACCAACTCGGTGACCGCGATCGACTCCTACAAGGGCGATGCGACTGGGATTGCGTCTATTACGGGTCTGAGCAAGGTCTACACCACCGAGGGAGGGCAGGTGTTCATTTACACCACCACGACTGGTGCTACACTCGACAATTCAAACGTCACCGTCGTGGGTACAGCGTCCGATGTTACCTACATGGATGCACCCAGCGATGAGAATAATACTTACTACTAGAACTCCCGCTAGCGCGCACCTTTCAGAATGAGCGATGCAGATACAGCAGATATTCTTGCTATCGCTGCGCACCGCGACGACGTCGAGCAGACCTGCGGCGGCACGCTGTTACGTATGCGTTCGTTAGGCCTGAGAACGGCCATTCTCGATCTCACGCAAGGCGAATCCGGCACGCGCGGTACAGCCGCGGACCGCGCTCGAGAGGCGACCGAAGCGGCCCGAATCCTCGGCGTGGTATGGCGCAGCGCGCTCGATATCCCTGATGGAAGGGTTGAGAATACCTGGGAAAATCGCACCAAAATTGTTCGAATTCTGCGCCAATTGCGCCCTCGAGTGGTGATTTTGCCATATTGGCAGGCCCGTCATCCGGACCACGCCAATAGCGCGACGCTTGGCTACGAGGCATGCTTTCTCTCGGGGCTGGCAAAGGTGGAGACGGGAGATGCTCCACATCGCCCATTCAAGATCATTTACGCGAGCCTTTACGCGGATGTCCGTCCCAGTTTTGTGGTCGACATAACCCCCTTTGTTGAGGATCGCTTTCGCGCTCTTCTCGCCTACCGGTCGCAGTATGCCGATCAATCTGCCGGCAGTTCGCTCTTTGTACCGCAAGAAGAGATACGCGAGCGAACATTCTCAATGGCCCGGCATTATGGATTACTCGGTGGTGTCCGCTATGCAGAGCCGTTCGTGCAGAAAGAGGTTGGGCTTGTGGATGATCTGATGTTGATTCCGGTGCAATCGATCTAGCTCGCCGTCGAGCTTCGCTGCGGACTACCTCCGGCGGCGATGTTGCAGCCTCGATCCCTCGCACGGTTCGAGACGAAGGACTGAAAACCTGTAATGGAATGGAAACTGGTGTTTTCGGGTTTTCGGCAAAATGGCGATTTTAGACTGCCCAATACAGTGGCCCAAAAGCCGTGCCCAGCTTGGCTTCGTCGAAGTTTTGCGTTCTATAAGTATTCGTTTATATAAACCGATTTGGATAGACCGAGTTTCCCTATTGAAAGTGGCTCTCAAAAACTGAGAAGTGAGCGTGTATTTCTGCCGCGTTGCGGTGTGTTGTAACAAACAACGTGGAATGGATTGCGTCCCGGTTCTGGAGATCAGTCGGAATGAGAGACGGGTAGTTGTATTCCGTTCGGGAGTGCCGGCGTGGAGAACGCGGGTAGGTAGACGCGAACTTGCGCGCCGTTAAGTTCGGGGTCGGTCGAGTTCGCGACTTCCAGCGTGCCACCGTGCTTCTCCACGATTCCCCGGCTTACCCAAAGTCCCAAGCCGGTGCCGTTCTCGCCTTTGGTTGTAAAGAAAGGCTGGAAGAGCTTGTCTCGTACTGCCTCAGAAATACCTGGACCGTTGTCGGTGATCGTGACGGCGGCGCCAGGAGGGCTGTTGAGTTCTGAAGGAACAGCTTCCAGTTGCAAGCGGATTCGACCTTGAGAACCGGCGGCATCGGCAGCGTTGGTGATGAGATTGGCAAAAACCTGCCTGAGCTCTCCGGGAAACCCTTCAACCCTTGCATCGATTTGGAGGTTGCGTTCGACTCCCATTGCCGCGTTCTTAAACCGGCTCTCCAGCAGAAGAAGGACGCTCTCGAGCAGCTCGCGCAAATGAACGCGCACTGGCACCTTGGGCTCACGGTAGAGTCCAAGCATTGCGCGGCTGATCTGCAGCGTGCGCGCAAGTTCTTGTTGGGCCATGGCGAGGTAACGTTGCAGTTGGGCGGGGTCGTTCTCCCGCTCCATCAAGTAGTGCAAGTTCGCGACAGCGTCGAGCGGGTTGTGGATTTCGTGTGCGATGCTGGCGGCGAGCCGGCCCGCGACCGCGAGCTTTTCGTTGGCGAGCAAAGCCGCCTCAGCGCGACGTTGCTCCGTGACGTCACGAAAGACAAGCACCGTACCCGTGACTTCGCCAGAGGCTCCAAGAATCGGCGAGGCTTTGTGGTCGATCAGCAATTCGCTTCCTTCTTTTCGCTGGAGTACGGAGTGGCTGCCCAATCCCGGCAGAGAGGCTGCGGTTTCCGTGAGTCCAACGAGGGTTTGCTCCGAGTGCCGCGATTCGTCATCGAGAATACGAAAGATAGAAGCGATCGGGCGCCCCTGTGCCTCGGATAGGTTCCATCCTGTCAGATTCTGTGCGACGAGATTCATGAATTTCACATTCCCATCGCGATCGGAGGCAATAAGGCCATCGCCCATCGATTCCAAGGTAGTCTGTAGCCACTGTTGGCTTTCACGCAGCTCATCCGCACGTCGATTCGCGTTATCGAGAGAGGCCCGGAACGCCTGAGAAACCTTCTTGAGATTCCTCTGGGTAAATATGCCGAGAAAGAACCCCAGCATGATGGCCGAGGCCAGCAGCACAGTCATCAGCATCCGCACCTGAGTTGCGGTGACCCTCCGCTGCTGTTGCCGTCGTACCGCCTCGATCTGCAGCATGCCGCGGATCTGCTCGCGGAGACTGTTCATGGCTTCGCGCTCGTTGAGGTCCAATAATGCTCGGTTGCCGGCCGACGCAGCGTTAACGGTGCTTTGGATCTGTTTGGCTAACCTGAACCACATGGCATGGCTGTCGTGCAGCCGCCGCGTGCTCATCTCCTGGTCCGGATCCCCTTTGACCAATGCTGCCAAACCGGCGAAGGCGTTGGTGACCGATGCATTCGAGGTCTGAAACAAGCCCAGTGACAAGGAATCTTGCCTGAGTTCGTAACCATGTAAGCCGCTGTCCTGGTCCACAATCAATCGCTGTAGGTCGTTGAGTTGCGCGGTGATTCTGTCGCTTCGGTCGATAAGCAATTCCTCGGCCAGGGTCCGCCGAATCTGCCAAGCCAGGACCACGGCCAGCAGCAACAAGAGCAGCAACGGGAGAAAGAGTGTGATTTTGAGGATTCTGCGGAATTCCTGCAGGTTCACTTCGCGCCCCTATCGAGGAGTTCTTTGAGCTGCCCAACCAGAGTGAGAGCGCCATCTCCCTTTGTGGCAGAGAGGTCAACGACATTCATTACGCTATCCGGGAGGGCGACGTAAGCAGAGAGCATGAGAATGGGTACAGCCGGTTTGCGCTGGCGCATGATTGCCGCGACCTGACCTCCGTCGAGGTCCGGCATCGCGTAATCCAAAATGACGGCGTCTACCTTTTGAGTCTCGAAGATAGTCAGACCGCTGGCGCCGTCACGCGCAGTGAGCACCGTATAGCCTTCCCGCTCCAGAACCAATCTGCGGATTTCCAGGCCCAGTTCCTCGTCATCAATGCACAGAATAGTGGGAATCGACACTTACAACGCCCCTCAATTCGTGGCTGAGCTTCTCCAAATGCCTGCCGCACTCATACGCTCACGCGTCAAGAATGATCCTCTCCCATAACTCTACAACCCGCGAAGACGCACCGATACGGATTTCGCCCGGAAAGGTCCAGAACGCGCAGAAACTACACCAGTTGGACATTGTCCATCCGGGTTGGTAAGCGCCCTGGTTCGAGCATCCCCGCGCTCGTTCTCTAACATTCACAATCCTTTTGCATTCTGTTCGTATGAATACGTTAGGCTAAACGCAACGCGTAGTGCGCCTGGACGTGACAGACGAAGCGTTGGGCGGCTAAGCGTGAGGAAAACCAGTTGACTCAGAGCGTATTCGTCTTAGAAGATGACGCGGATATTTCTCGTTTAGTGCAACATCATCTGGAGGCCGCGGGCTTTGAAGTACGCGTCTACGGAACTCCAGCAAACCTCATGCCGGATGCCGAGCGGCACGCGCCAGCGCTTTTTTTGCTCGACATCATGGTTCCTGGCGGTGACGGTCTGGAGATCTGCCGCCGGTTGCGGGCGCATACGGCGCTCAGCACTGTCCCGATCATCTTTCTCACGGCCCGTGCCGGCGAGAACGATCGTGTTTTGGGGCTCGAACTCGGCGCAGATGACTACATTACCAAGCCTTTTGCTACGCGTGAGCTGGTGGCAAGGGTGAAGGCAGTGCTACGCCGTTTCGAGCGGCCAACCACGCCCTCTGTCATCAGTTTCGAAGAGGTCATCATTGACGCAAGCGCCATGCAGCTGAAGGTGCGGGGAGAGCTGACGACGACCACGGCCACGGAGTTCAGGCTTCTGGATTATCTTGCCCGGCATCCGGGCAGGGTATTCAGCCGCGACCATCTGCTCGATGCAGTTTGGGGTGATGCTCGTTTCGTGACACCGCGGTCGGTGGACGTCTACGTGCGGCGGATCCGTGAGAAAATCGAGTCTGATCCTGAGAATCCGCGTTATCTGAAGACCGTACGTGGCGCCGGATACCGCTTCGAAGTTCCTCGACCCGCTTAGGGTTGGGAGTGAGGGCCGGAGCTGGCCCCCGCACCTTAAGCCGTCGTGATCGTGGCAGCTTCAGATTCGGACGCTCGAAACGAGTTCGCAAGGTCCTAAGGTGTCCGCGCCGTCTTCGAGATATGTAGGGCCGAGGATATCCCCGTGAATGGCAGATTTTTCAACAAGCTGCTGTTTTCTTTCATGCTCGTACTGTTTGTAGGGTTAGCCGTACTGGCAGGGATGCGTATGCTGACGCGCGATCTGCTGGACGCGTCCCTGGTCGCACTCGCTGTAGCAATCCTGCTGGCAGTCATCCTTGCCCAGCGCGTCGCGCGCCGGCTCGACCGGATCGTAGAGTTCGCAAATCGTATTGCGTCCGGAGATCTGACCGCTCGCATCGACGAAGAACATTTCGACGAAATCTCGGCTGTAGCCCGGGCTCTCGATACTACCGCCAATCGTTTGGAGCGAAGCTTCAGTGAACTCGAGGGAAATCGCCGCCAACTTGCGGCCCTGCTCGACAGCATGCAGGAAGCGGTGATTGCAATCAACCCTCAGGGCCAAGTGAGCTGGTCCAATGCAGTTATGCGGCGCATTGCCGCCACAACAGTGCATGTGGGCCGGGGACTCGTGCATTCGATCCGCGATCCGGACGTCCTTTCGTCTGTCGACGTGGCCCTCAAACGCCGCGAAGTCTGCCGAGCCCGCGCGACGTCGATTTCCCCAGGCAGAATCTTCGAAGTGAATGCGGCGCCGATGCCGGATGGAGGCGCCGTGGCAGTCATGCACGATGTTTCCGAGATCGAGCGCTCAGAGGCCACCCGACGTGATTTCGTCGCCAACGTTTCACACGAGCTGCGCACTCCCTTGACCTGCGTCACCGGGTATGTCGAGACTCTGCTTGACGACCGTAACCTGAGCGAGCAGGCACAAGAATTTCTCCACATTATTCTCAAAAATGCTTCGAGGATGAATCGACTCACCGAAGATCTGTTGGCATTGGCGAGCATTGAGTCTCGTGATTACAAGCTCCGCTTGCTGGCGATCCCTGCCTTTGAGCTCGTGGAAGATGCCGCCAGCTCGCTTTCGGGGCTCGTCAAGGACTCCGACGTAGTTTTGGATATTGCCGAAAGTACCGAAGAGCTTGTTTTAGCCGATCCTGACGCGCTGAATCAGGTTTTTGGCAATCTGGTCGAGAATGCCAAAAAGTACGGCAAGTCCGGTGGCCGGGTCCTGCTTGGCGCCCGCGACGTTGGATCGCAAGTAGAATTCTATGTGCGCGATTTCGGCTCAGGTATCGCCTACGAGCATCTACGCCGAATCTTCGAGCGTTTCTACCGAGTAGACAAGGCCCGCTCTAGAGAATCGGGCGGTACTGGTCTCGGTTTGGCTATCGCCAAGCACATTGTCCTGGCCCATGGCGGGGAGATTCGATGCGAGAGCGAGCTGGGTATGGGAGCGACGTTCATCTTTACCTTGCCCCGAGCAGCCTCCATGGCGCCGCTCTCGAACGAGGCCGCCGTCACCATCCAAGACTCTTCCCCGCAAGTGGTTGAAAAATAACTTCTTTTACTTTGTCGGCGGGACGGTTTGTTGCCCTTTTCATCTCTGTGTAAAACGGCATTCACAAACAGTTTCGACAATCACAGCGAACCACTTAGTCCGGAGGGGAACTGTGAAGAAAATCATGGCTGTTGCAGCCGCCGTCTTGGTGTGCGCAACCGCATCTGTAAGTCACGCACAAAAGCTAAACGGAGCGGGAGCTACTTTTCCGTATCCTATTTATTCAAAATGGTTTAGCGAATTCAGCCAGGAGCATCCCGGGGTCGAGATCAACTACCAATCCATTGGTAGCGGTGGAGGCATTCGCCAGGTAACGGCGGGCACCGTCGATTTCGGAGCGAGCGACGGCCCTATGACGGACGAGCAACTGAAGGCGTCGAAGGTCAAGATTCAGCACATCCCTACGGTACTCGGGGCAGTCGTGCCTATCTTTAATGTTCCGGGAGTGAACTCGTTGCACTTTGCTCCGGACGTTTTGGCCGACATCTATTTGGGCAAGATCACCAACTGGAGCGATGCCCGTTTAGCCAAGGACAACCCAGGCGTCTCTTTGCCGAACCAGGACATCGTGGTCGTGCATCGTTCCGACAGCAGCGGCACCACCTATATCTTTACCGACTACCTTTCCAAGGTCAGCAAGGACTGGGCTGGTGGTCCGGGTAAGGGAACAGCCCCGAGTTGGCCAAAGGGAGTCGGCGCGAAAGGGAATGAAGGCGTTGCCGGCTTCGTTCGCCAAATGCCGGGCGGCATCGGCTACGTTGAGCTGATCTACGCATTGCAGAATAAAATCCCGTTCGGCGCGATTCGCAACGCGGCTGGGAACTGGGTGACGGCTTCGATTGAGGGCGTTACAGCAGCAGCGGCGAGCGTTAAATCGATGCCAGCGGACTATCGGGTCTCGATCACGAATGCTCCAGGAGCGCAATCGTACCCGATCTCGAGCTTTACTTGGCTACTGATTCCCAACCCCGCGAGGGATCCTACAAACGGGAAAGTGCTTGTCGAATTTCTCAAGTGGATGTTGCAGCACGAGAATGAGGTGACGGCCCTGTACTACGCTCCGTTGCCGCCGGCGGTGGCACAATCCGTAGGGGTAACGATCGGCACGCTCAAGTAGCCGGAATGCCATCTTTTCCCGGTAAGCGCACCGGCGTTTGCCGGGATTGGACTCTGCACAACACCCGGCGACCTCCCCTGTTGCCGGATTCGGGCAGTCCCCCTGAGAAGGTGTAAGGGTATACGAGCATGGCGACCTCGTCGTGGGGCTCGGTTTCGCGGCGCCAGGTGCGTCTGTTCACCTGCCTCCGAGCGTGATTCTAGAAGGGAACGTCCTTCTGTGAGGAGTGTTCGAAGAGATGGCATAACACGGCTCTTAACTTAAAATTCACTAAGAACCACTAACGTCATTAGCAGTGGGATCAAAAGTGCAAATTACACCAAAGACTGGCCGTCCCCAGCCGCCAGCAGCCGATCCTTCGTCACCGTCGGCCGCGCCTAAACCGTCACCTGTTCGAGCATTCCTGCAGAGCCGCGGAAATTCGGCAATTGCTGACCGCACGTTCGGCGGCCTCATGCTGCTGTGCGCTTTGAGCATCTTTGCCATTGTTGTATTGATCCTTTTCGAGTTGATTAGTCGTTCGAAGCTCACGATTGATAAGTTTGGTCTTGGGTTCTTCTTCGGCCGGGCGTGGGACCCAGTCAGCGGCGACTTCGGCGCTTTGCCGTTCATTTACGGAACGATCGTCTCTTCGATCGTGGCCCTGATTATCGCGGTGCCCCTCGCGGTTGGCGTGGCCGTCTTCCTTACCGAGATGTGTCCGAAGGTGTTGCGCGGTCCCTTAGCGTTTCTGACGGAACTCCTGGCAGCCATTCCCAGCGTGGTCTATGGTCTTTGGGCGGTCTTTATTCTAGTGCCCCTGCTGAGAGAGCGTGTCAATCCCTTGCTGATCAAGACACTCAGATGGACCGGCCTCTTCGAGCCTCCAAATTATGGAATCGGCATGCTTGCGGCCGGTGTCATTCTTTCGATTATGATTCTCCCGATCATTTCCTCACTCACCCGCGAGGTCATGTCGGCGGTGCCGCACGCGCAACGCGAGGCGGTGCTCGCCTTAGGTGCTACTCGTTGGGAGATGATTCGCATGGGCGTGCTGCGCAATGCCCGCATCGGCATTGTGGGAGCGATCATTCTGGGACTTGGCCGCGCGTTGGGAGAAACCATGGCGGTCACGATGGTCATCGGCAACAGTCCCATCATCAGTCACTCGCTTCTGGCTCCGGGCTACAGCATGGCGAGCGTGATCGCCAACGAGTTCAATGAGGCTTCCGACGATCTTTATCGGAGTGCGCTGATCGAGATCGGCCTGGCGCTCTTTATAGTCACGATCATCGTTAACGCCCTGGCGCGCATGCTTGTTTGGGCAGTTACGCGCGGCGCGCCGGTAAGGGGGAGTTAGGCTGTGGCGACAAGTCCCCGCATTTCAACGCACACGCGGGCGGGAACCCGCTTATGGCGTGTCTTCGCCGACCACGCCGCAACGGTTGCTGCAGTGGCGAGCACGATTTTGGTGATGACGCCGTTGATCGCGATTTTTGTATATCTGCTTTATAAGGGCGCAAGCTCCCTCAACCTGGCCTTCTTTACTCAGATACCGAAGCCGGTGGGCGAGGTTGGCGGAGGGATGGCGAACTCCATTGTCGGGTCCGCTGTTCTTTTAGGGCTGGCGAGCATTTTGGGGGTACCCGTGGGAATCGCCAGCGGAATCTATATTGCGGAGTTTGGACGCGGCACTCGCTTGTCCAACACGGTGCGGTTTACGGCAGATGTGCTCAATGGTGTGCCGTCGGTGGTCATGGGAATGGCGATCTATGCGCTGATCGTTCTGCCCCGCAAGCACTTTTCGGCGCTCGCTGGCGGAGTTGCACTGGGCATCATGATGATCCCCACTATTACGCGCACGACAGAAGAGATGTTGCTGATGGTGCCGCTGAACGTTCGCGAGGCTGCGCTCGGCTTGGGTGTTCCCAACTGGCGCTCCGTTCTTGCGATTACGTTGCGCACGGCCTCGCCCGGCGTGATTACCGGTTGCATGCTCGCCTTTGCGAGAGTCGCCGGAGAGACTGCGCCGTTGATTTTTACTGCGTTCGGAAATCAATTCTGGAGCACGAGCATCAACGAGCCGATCGCCGCCCTTCCTCTGCAGATCTACGTCTACGCCATCTCTCCTTATGACGATTGGCATCGTCTGGCTTGGGGCGGGGCATTGGTACTCATTGTACTTATCGTTGTTTCGGTTGCGCTGGTCCGCTATGTCGCCGGGCGAGGTGTGTTGAAAGGGGCAAGCTAGTGGGTGTCGGTATTGAAGTCTCCGGCCTGAATGCGTGGTACGGCTCGAATCACACGCTTCAGGACATCAACCTCCACATTCCGGCGAATCATGCTACTGCGCTCATCGGGCCTTCAGGGTGCGGCAAGTCCACTTTTGTGCGCTGTCTGAATCGCATGCACGAGACCAATCCGATCGGGCGCGTTACCGGTACTGTGCGTATGGGGCAAGTGGACATCTACGGTGACGCTTCGCCGGTAGAGATCCGCCGCCGCGTCGGGATGGTCTTTCAGCGTCCCAACCCATTCCCAACGATGTCGATTTACGACAATGTCGCTTCCGGGCTGCGGCTGAACGGTTTTCGCAATCGGAAGGTTCTCGATGACGTGGTCGAGCATTCTCTGCAGCAGGCGGCTCTCTGGGAAGAAGTGAAGGAGGATCTGAAAAAGAAATCCGGCGCCAGCCTATCGGGTGGCCAGCAACAGCGGCTCTGTATTGCGCGCGCCCTAGCCGTCGATCCAGAGGTGATGCTGATGGACGAGCCCGCTTCGGCCCTCGATCCCGTTTCGACTGCAAAAATTGAAGATTTGATATTTCAGCTTAAATCGCAATACACAATCGTTATCGTTACCCACAACATGCAGCAAGCTGCGCGCGTAGCGGAAAACACTGGATTTTTTCTCAACGGGAAGCTGGTCGAATTCGATTCGACGCATAAGATCTTTACCAATCCTAAG
Organism: Acidobacteriaceae bacterium; assembly: GCA_036500845.1. Classification (GTDB taxonomy): domain Bacteria; phylum Acidobacteriota; class Terriglobia; order Terriglobales; family Acidobacteriaceae; genus PALSA-350. The sequence continues at coordinate 590 of DASYBJ010000636.1, read as the reverse complement.
GACAAGCGTACGGAAGACTACATCACGGGCAGGTTCGGATGACACGGATCCGGTTCCACCGAAAACTCGACGACTTGAAGGAAAAGCTTCTGGTGATGGCCGGGATGGCAGAACAAGCCATCCAGCGATCCGTAGAAGCGTACCGCGTCCGCGATCTCTCGATCTGTGACTTGGTTGATCGGAGCGAGATTGCCATTAACGGGCTCGAACGCGAAATAGACCAGATGGCGCTCGATCTTTTAGCAATGGAACAGCCGATGGCCATCGACCTGCGCTTCATCCTGGCAGTGATCAAGATCAACGCCGATCTCGAGCGCGTTGGCGATCAGTCGGTGAACATCAGCGACCGCGTTCGCGATCTTCAGGCGTATTCTGTCATCGATCTTCCCGTCGACATCCCGCGGATGGCTTCGCTTGCCTCCGCCATGGTGAGGAAGGCGCTTCTAGCCTTCATTGAAGGCGATGCGGAAATCGCCAAGTCGGTCCTGACGATGGATGACAGCGTAGACAAGCTGAATGACACTGCATTCTTTGCGCTGTGTAACCAGATCAAGGAACATCCGGAATCTACGCCACAGGCCCTGAACGCG
>DASYBJ010000635.1:0-8532 GCA_036500845.1 Acidobacteriaceae bacterium | reverse complement strand
GCGTCCGGCGCTAACAGGGATATTTCAGACCAGAAGGTTCAGGAGACGCGAATAACGACCCGAGCCCCGTCCGGTGGAATGAAATTCTACGCATTCGATGCCTCGTACCTCGAAAAGCTGCGCTCGGGTGACCCACAAACGGAAGAGCATTTCGTGCGCTATTTCCGGGAACTGATCCAGCTCAAACTACGCCCACGTCTGAAATCGAAAGAGGCGATCGAGGAGATTGAGCAGGAGACCTTTGTCCGGGTGCTCTCGGCACTGCGCTCGGAGAAAGGTCTGCGCCAAGTCGAGCGTCTGGGCGCTTACGTCAACTCAGTATGTAACAACGTGCTTTTGGAGCACTATCGCAGCCAGCGGCGTGCCGATCCTCTCGAAGAGCACCACGCGGAAGAGTGCTTAGCTCAACCCGGTCCGGATGCATTCGCTCTGCTTTTGAGTAAGGACACGGAGCGGGCGGTCCGCGAGATTCTGGATAAGCTGAGCGATCGGGACCGCTTACTCTTGCGGGATGTGATCTTAGAGGAACGGGATAAGGATGAGGTTTTCAGGGACTTTGAGATCGACCGGGAGTACCTTAGGTGGCGACGGGAGTACCTTAGGCTGCTATTTCAGGACCCGTCCGGTCGGGAGATCAGGGAACTCATCGGCCATGCTATGGCAACTCGATAACCTGACCCTGCAAAAAAAAAGGATTGTCCACGCAGACCAGAATCCTGGGGTCTCAGACCAATCGAAGTATCGAATCTTTTGGGAGCATCTGGGAAAACACTGATCGACTATGGCATTCCTAGACTTCCCTAAGAGGAACCCACCCCAAGCCCTCCTTCCAAGCCCCGAAATTGTCGACCAGCTCATCAAGGCCGGTCTACCCGCCCAAGTGATCTCCGACATGATTCTGGCCGACCGGCGCGAGAAATTTCGCTATGCCTTGATCCTCGGCGTAAGCGGCGCAATCTGCTTTCTCGCCCTTATAGCTAGCTTCGTGTTACTCGTGATGCACGGCCATGACACGGCTGCAGGGATTATCCTGGGTACCGCCGTGCTCGCGATCATTCGGACGATGCTGACGATCCGTCTTGGCTGAAATCATTTCCGAAAAATATCCTCTTAACTAGAAGTGATGCCACGCAGAACCCAAAAACTCGACAAGCGCTGGACGCAACAGCCTGGAGAAACATCGATCAGTCTTCAGTTGTGCGCGGTCGTCGACCTGCAGGCTACGCCGCGAGCTACCGACCGGCGAACTACACCGAGCTAGGTCAGAAGACCGCCGACATCGATTTTCAATTGTTTGGGTCGCTCAGCTCTTTACGTAAAGACCTGCTGCGGGGGTTTCTCAAGTTCCAGCTTTTCAAGCGACTCGCACTCAACGGTCAGAATTTGACCTAAGCGGCTGGAGCAAACAATCGCTAAACGCTTGCGCGAGAGAAATGCAGCGTTCTACCCAACCCATACATGCCGCGAGGTGATCGGCTTTGTCCCGTGGAACGTGAGCCCAGTAACGGGCATCTCGACGTCATTTTCGAGGGAAAGCCCTGACGGCTCCGAAGTCAGGTTTTTCGAAGTCGGCATTCGCCGATCAAAGTGTTCCACTACCGAAACTGCGCGAGGTATAGTCCGAAGAAGGGCGAGTTGGGATTCGAACTCCCGCCATAGATCCTTTTTAGGAGAAGCATGCCGAAATCGCGCAGGGAATTTCTGACCTATGGTTCACTCACCTTGCTGGGCGCGGCTGCCCAGTTGAACGGCCAGACGGAGAATCCAGCTACGCCGCCGGCAGGTGCACCTCCGGCATTCAACACTGCTGCCCCGGTTGGACCAGAGGTCAGTGCGGCAACCTTTGCCGAGGCGGAAAAGCTGGTGCAAGTTGCCCTGAGCGACCATGACCGTGTCGAGGCAGCGGGGGCCTGGCGCACTTCGATGGCGCCGCTCTATGAACGCCGCATAGGGCCGCGCAAGGTGAGCCTCGAACCCACGCTGGCTCCCTACTCGCATTACAGCGCGGTTCTGCCGGGAGAGAAGGCGGGACCCGCTCGCGATGTGTTTCTCCGCAGCACGGCCGATCCCGGCCCTGTGCCTTCGAGCCAGGAGGAGATTGCTTTCGCGCCCGTGACGCACCTCTCGCGATGGATCGAGAGACGGCAACTCAGTTCCGAGAGACTCACCCGCATCTATCTCGAGCGTCTGGAGCGCTACGACCCGAAGCTGCTCTGCGTTATCACTCTCACCCGCGAGTCTGCACTGGCACAGGCGAAAGCCGCCGACCAGGAGATCGCCGCTGGAAAATACCGAGGACCTCTACACGGGATTCCATGGGGCGCGAAGGATCTCGTCGACACCGCCGGAATCCGCACGACATATGGCGCGGAGCCCTTTCGAGACCGCGTACCAACAGCGGACTCTACAGTTGTCGACCGCTTGAACCAGGCCGGTGCCGTATTAGTCGCGAAGCTAAGCTTAGGTGCGCTGGCGTTGAATGATGTGTGGTTTGGCGGCCAAACCAAGAATCCCTGGCTGCTTGAAGAAGGGTCGTCCGGATCGAGTGCGGGTCCCGGCTCGGCGACTGCTGCGGGCCTTGTCGGGTTTTCGATCGGCAGTGAGACCGAGGGCAGCATCGTAAGCCCTAGCATGCGGTGCGGCGTGACCGGACTGAGGCCCACGTATGGGCGTGTACCGCGCACCGGAGCGATGACGCTCTGTTGGTCTCTGGATAAGCTTGGGCCGATGGCGCGCGGTGTCGAAGATACGCTTTTGGTGCTCAAAGCGATTTCCGGTCCAGATCCCGGGGACCTATCGAGTGTGCCCAGCAAACTCGATTTCGATGCAAATGCGCCTGTTGCCGGGCTTCGAGTCGGCTACTTCCCCGGTTGGATGCAAGAGGCGCCGGCCACCGAGGTGGACCGCGCGGCCGTTGAAACAGTCAAAAAGCTTGGGATGATCCCGGTTGAGGTGAGCCTTCCAAATTGGCCGTACGACTCGCTGAATGTAATCCTCTTCGCCGAATCGGCTGCTGCATTTGAGGAGCTGACGCTCAGTCACGGTGTGGATCAACTGAGGGAACAGGTCGCGGACGCCTGGCCAAACACTTTTCGACAGTCGCGTTTTCTCTCCGCAGTGGACTTCGTGCAGACTGACCGCTTCCGGCGCAAAGTGGCAATGGAGATGGCGCGAATCTTCAATGAAGTTGACCTGTTGCTCGTGCCTTCCCTTCGTGACGAGATGCTGACCGTTACGAACTTCACCGGTCATCCCTCTCTAACGCTTCGGGCGGGATTCGTTGAAGTGTCGCAAGCACGCAGCGACTGGGCTCCCGATCCCAACAACCCGTTACCGAAATTCTCGCCTCCGCGCCGGGTACCGCATGGTGTCACTCTCATTGGGGGACTCTACGATGAGGGCACTCTGGGCTGCGCTGGAATTGCGCTTGAACGGGCTTTTAACGTAGCTGGGGAGCGGCCGCCGGGATTCTAGGAAGGCAGCCAAGACGCGGTCAGCTATGAAGCGGTCAGCTCAGAACCGGCTAGTGACTTGTCGCAATGCAAGATGATAGGGAGAGGAATCGGCGAGAGATACTTTGAGTTCGAGAATCCCAGGTCTCAAGAGCGAGACCCGGGCCACCCGGTTCGGCTGAGGATTTTAGGCTAGGAAGCATCTCTTGAACACCAGCATCCAACGAGGGTTGCCCTTGTCGCGGATCTTTCGAGAAACTATCGACCAGAACAAGCTGGTTTCCTTCGCTAGAAAGTGCACCCAGGTTCTACTGTCGGCGGATATGTGAACATTTCGCTTTCCCACGTGACCATCCATCACGCGAACGTCCTCATCGGCGATGGAAACAGTGGCGGTGCGCTGTTCTGAGCCTGTGAACGTAAAGTGGTACGTCACCTGCACTAAAGGGGCTGCACTAAAACATCAGCGAAAGCGCGACAAAGAATAGTGTTTTCCTCGCGTGAACGAATCGCGAAGCGCAGATAGCTGGCGTCCAGGCCGGCGAAGTTTTGGCAGCATCGCAAGACCACCCCGTGGTTGACGATGAGAGATTGCCAGGCTGCGATCCCGGTCGGTTCATCCCGCATTCGTAATAGAAGATAGTTCGCCCGCCCGGGAAAAATGGTCAAGGCCAGCTGCCGCACAAATTTCAGAAGTGCTTTTCGTTCGGCGATGTTTTGTGCTCTAACCCGACGCTGATGATCGATGCAACCCATGAGCTCGACGGCCGCAAGGGCGGCGAAGGAGCTTATCGGCCACTCGGGCGTAAATTTCGAAATGGATTCTGCGTTCGCGGCGCTGGTCACCGCGTAGCCCACACGGAGTGCGGGAATGGCGAAGAACTTTGTCAGAGAGCGAAAGACGACCAGGTTGTCGAACTGCTCTATCATCGGACAAAGGCTCGCTTCTGGCTCGAAGTCGATGAACGCTTCGTCCAAAAGCACAGTCACCGCCGACTGCGCGGCCTGTCTGCATAGATCCTGCAGAGTGTCCCGTTGAGTGAGCACCCCGGATGGGCTGTGAGGGTTCGCGAGAAGGACAGAATCGCATTGCTCTCTTGCGATTGATTCGAGCAATGGTGGAACCGAGATAGAAAATTCGTCTTTTGCGGCGAGAGACCAGCCTATTGCTTCCACTCCGGCGGCCCGGAGAGTCCGTTGATAGCCGCTGAAGGCGGGTTCGATCACGAGGCAGCGCTTGAGCCGAAGACTGCGCAGCGCGGCGTCAAACAGCGGCATCATGCCGTTCGCTACAGCGATTGATTGCTTAGGAACGGCTGCATAGGTCGAGATTGCATCTTTGAGATCGTCATTTTCGAGATCGGGGTACTGGGAGAGGAATTGCGCGTCCGAGAGGAAGTTCCGGAGCCGATCGAGTAAGTCCTCCGGCGGCGGATATGGGCTGATGCTCGCGCTGAAATCGATGAGTTTTTCCTGCGGCAGGCCGAACTGCCGCGCAATCGCCCGCAACTGGCCCCCATGCGAAGGCAGGACGACTCCAGCCACGCTCACCGCCTTTCCCTCCAGCAAAGCCACGTCCAAACGGCCACCGCCGCGATGCACCCGGCGACGGCTGTGAGTGTCAGCGCACGCTTGGCATCGTCAACTCCGGGCGGCCGATAGATGCTGCCCAAAACAGGCGATTCCATTCGTTCGCCGGCGTAAGTGTTGGCGCCGCCAAGGCGGACTTGAAGAGCTCCGGCCATGGCTGCCTCAGTTTGTCCGGCATTGGGACTTGCGTGCCTGGAGCCGTCTTCAAGCCAAGTGTTCCATGCATGGGATGGTCTGGCGTTGGGAACCACAAATGCCGCGGCGGCGAGTGAAGCGGCCGCAAGGCGTGAAGGAAGAAGATTCGCGAGATCATCCAAACGCGCGGCGGCTCGGCCAAAGTAAAGATATTTCCGATTGCGATGCCCGATCATCGAGTCCAAAGTATTGATCGCCTTGTATCCCATCGCGCAGGGAACGCCACCCAACGCCAGGAAGAATATCGGGGCCACGACGCCATCGCACAAGCTTTCGGCCAGCGTCTCAATCACCGCCCTGCTCACTTCGGATGGGCTCAATTCGTGGGTATCGCGGCCAACTATGCGCGCCAGTTGCCTGCGTGCGCTTGTGATTTCTCCGGAATCAAGTAAGCGGATGGTCTTGCGCGCCTCAACGAGTAGGGAGCGAAGAGCAATGCAGCTTGCCGCCAGATAGACTTCCGCCCGGCTCATGCGCTTCAAGTCGCGCCTCCACGACTGCCCAATCGCCACCCTCGTCACAAGAACCGCGCCGGCAACGATGATCGACGTCATCAAGGCACCGAGTGCAAACTCAGAACCCGGCGTGAAGCGGCGACGACGTAAGAGCGATTCGAGCCGGTTAGCGGCCCAGCCGATGAGCCGCACAGGATGCGGCAACCATTCCGGATCACCCAACACAGTATCGATGACTATCGCGGATACAAAAGTGCCGGATGAAATGGGCCCAGCGGACCGTAATCTCCTTCGGTCAACTAACAGCGTCATCCCTATCCTCGAAAAGGTCGCCGGTTGAAGAGAAGGATTCGTAGTGCAAGACTGCGTCGAGAGGAATCCGCTTTTCCCAATTCAGAATTTCAAGCTCCGGAATTTCCCGGAAGCGCTCCACGTAGCCGATGCAGAGATACGCAACAAGCGCCATTGAGGGCGGAATGTGCAGCAGGCCTTTTACCTTTTCCGGTTCCAGGATGCTCACCCAACCTACGCCAACACCTTCAGCGCGGGCGGCAAGCCATAAGTTTTGAACAGCGCACACCGCTGAATAAATCGCGGTCTCGGGCATCGTCTGGCGACCTAAGCCTGAGCCCCGGGCGGCTGTGCTATCGCACGCAACGCATAGGTTATGCGGGGACTCGAGAATACCTGCCAACTTCAGCGCACTGTAGGCCGCAGCTCTTCCCTCTTCATAAATTGAAGATGCAGCACGATTGGCTTCAAGAAATAAATCGTGAACGGCCTGCTTGGTTTGACGGTTTTCGATCAAAACGAAGTGCCAAGGCTGCATGAGCCCCACAGAGGGCGCTTGGTGCGCGGCATTGAGAAGCTGGCGGAGCAACGCATGGTCGAGCGGCTCAGGGCGAAATCCCGAGCGAATGTCCCGCCGTTCGCGAATCGCGCGATACACGCCTTCCCTTTCTCCAGGCGAGAAGCAGTGGTGCGCGGCCATTACCATGCCCTCGACCAACGAGCGCCGCGGTGCGCGGCATCACGCAGCTTGGAGTCGACTCCGGCTTCGAGTTCCAGGAGACGGCCAAAGAGCCAAATCGCGTCCGAGAGCCGGTTGACGTAGGGCAGAATGTGCTCCTGAATCGCTGCGTCGCTCTCGATCAAACGGACGATGTGGCGCTCCGCACGGCGGCAAACAGTCCGCGCGATGTCATAAGCGGAGGCCTCAGTGTGCGCGCCCGGAATTGACCAGTCGGAGAGAATGCCTTCTTGAGCCTCGATCTGGTGCACGATCGCGGTGAGACCGTCTACATCTTCCGCAGTCACTGGCGGAACAGATTTCCGGCTCTCCGGCGGTGTCGCAATCGCCGAACCTACGCGGAAGAGCGTCTTCTGAATCTCTTCCGTCCACTGCTTGATTTGGTCGTGCCGGCAGATGCTTCGAGCAAATCCTAAATGGGCGTTGAGCTCATCGATGGTGCCGTAGGCCTCAACGCGTAGCTCGGCCTTAGAGACGCGAATTCCTCCCGCCAGCGAGGTTTGCCCCTTGTCGCCGCCCTTCGTTGCAATACTCATGTTCTCCTCCTAGTTCAATCCTCTGTGCGTAACCATTGGTCAGGGCCCATGCTCTCTCTTCGTTCACTCCGAAGACTCGGGTGAGCGCAAGGCGAATCACGCCGCCGTGGCTCACAATGCAGACCGAACGATCCGCCTCCGCCAAAATACAATCCATTGTTCGGAGAACCCGCGCATTGAAGTGATGAATCGACTCTCCTCGCGGAGGGGGGCGATTCGGGTACTGGGCAGTCCAGAGCCTTGCGTCCTCCGGCCACCGGGCTTCGATCTCGGCCCAGGTCAGCCCTTCCCATTCGCCGAACGCAATTTCCCTAAGCCCATGCAAAAGGTAGTGCGGCAGATCGCAGTGTTCGGCGATTTTCGCGGCCGTCTGCCTTGCCCGCCGCAAATCGCTCGAGTACACCGCCTGAATCCCTGAGGCGGTGAGGCTCACCGCAACTTCTTCCGCCTGGCGTTCGCCGATTGCGTTCAAGTCAGGATCGGTCTGGCCGCAAAACGTTCCGGCATAGTCGGTCGCTCCGTGACGAACCAAAATCACCCGCCTCATACCCGCCACACACCGCAGACGTATACCGCAATTTCAACTAACTGATTGGCCGCGCCGAAGCAGTCCCCGGTGATGCCACCCAGACGATAGTGAAAGTATGCTCCGCTGAGCGCAGTTACCGCCACGGCCATCACTGCCGGCACCCACCACCCGCCCCGAATTGCGATGGCTGTCAGTAGAGCCGCAATCAACGAGCCCCTGATCAGGGAGCCTCGCGAGGTGCGCTGTGCAACGCGGGCGGCCTGGCTTTCTTGCTCACGGGCAGGGCTCAGGAAATAGCTCAGAGGAAGGGTCGACCATCGGCAAAGAACGTGCGCCGCAACGATAGAACGAGCGAAGCTTTCGCTGGGAAGACTGGACAAGAGGAGGAATCGGCCCAGCAGAGAGAGGACGAGTGCAATGGCTCCGTAACTCCCGATGCGGCTGTCACGCATGATCTCGAGCGCTCGTTCGCGGGTCCATCCACCTCCGAGCCCGTCAACGGTATCTGCTAACCCATCTTCGTGAAGAGCTCCGGTGATCATCACCAGAAAAATGAGCGTGGCCAGCACAGCGAGTGAAGGTGGCAAACGCGTTGCAACGAGGCTATGTATGCCCGCAGCCCCGAGGCCAATGAAAAGGCCTACGATCGGAAACCACATGACCGCGCGCGAAAGGCCATCTGGATCGTAAGGCAGACGAGAAAGGGGCAGACGCGTCAGAAACTGGAGCGCTGTTAACGCGGATA
>DASYBJ010000634.1:0-3382 GCA_036500845.1 Acidobacteriaceae bacterium | reverse complement strand
ACCGAGGCGCTACATTTGTACAGGCATGCTTTGCTGAGGGTGCTATGGCCTTTGTCGTCAAGGATCGAATCCCCGGCCGACCTGGTCGTCGCGGTCCAGGAAGTCCTGGCCGGAAGGCAGTATGTCTCACCCCCTCTCAGCCCTTGACCTCTCGTGGGAAAATTGCGCCCACCCTGTCGCGATATATCCTCCAGTTACTTGAGGTATCGTCGTAGTTACTACTAGTTTTAATACTAGTAGTTTTACCAGCTGACAAAACCACTTAGCCGGGAGGAACGTTGCTGTGAAGGCTCCGCGGGCGGAGCGCCCTCAACGCTATGGGTCAAAGCCAGAGACCCGAAAGCTGTCGATGCCGGGACTTATTGCGCATAGTGCGCTTATGGCGCACACTTTCACCGGGCCGGCCGTCTGACCCCAGTTCGAAGTTGCCTGAGGATGTCGAATCAGCTCGCCCGGCACGGGGCAAGAGGCAAGGATGACCCCTTTCAGGACTACACAAAGGCTGCTAATGGTGCTTGGAATTACGCTGTTAGCGGCCTACCTCGGGGCGCGAATTTACGGCGCCCTCTTATCGCACGTGGCCATCCTCGCCTTCAAGGCCTCGAAGAATCCGGCCGTAGCGTGGGAGACTCCGCCTCGTCAGCAAATATCCGGTGCTGACGTCACTCTATGGTCGGATAAGCGGGTCGAAGCCTACAAACAAAGCCTGACGCAACACTTCGAACGGCCCCTGGCTCTCCTTCGAATTTCGAAGATCCATCTGGAGGCGCCGGTATTTAATGGAACCGACGACCTGACGCTCAATCGGGGTGTGGGGCGGATTGCCGGTACCGTCCGTGTGGGCGTAAAGGGCAACCTTGGCATCGCAGGCCACCGAGACGGGTTCTTCCGCGGATTAAAAGACATCAGAAACGGCGACACAATCGACTTGGTCGTGCCAAACGGCACGGAAACCTACGTCGTGGACAATATTCAAATCGTCGAACCGACGGATGTGAACGTGCTGCAACCCGCATCCTTATCCTCATTGACTCTCGTTACCTGCTATCCCTTCTACTTTATTGGGAGTGCCCCAAAGCGATATATCGTGCACAGCTCGCGAGTTGCTACAGCACAATCGGCCGCAATCACTAGTAGGGCACCTGGGGGTGGCTACTAGCAGTTCTGCTAGCAGACAGACATGCTCAGCGCGATGGAAATTTGCATAGGCGCAAATGCCAGCGCAAAGCGCTTTCCAAATAACGATCAGGAGTGCATGACATGAAAAGGAATACAGCAGCAATCGTATGCAGACCGCTTTTGGCAGCCGGAGCGTGCTTAGTCTTTGCGGTCGGCGTGAACGCACAAGTACAAACGACAACCTCTGAAACGAGTGGCCAGGCTACCCACCAGGTTCAGGTAGAACGCGGAACCGTAATTATGGTCGATGGAAATGACCTCTTCGTCCGGATGGAGGACGGCTCGCTTCGACACATTCCCAACGTGCCGGAGAGCGCCCGCGCTACCGTGGACGGTAGAGAAGTTGGAATTCACGATTTGAAACCGGGGATGAAGCTTCAGCATACGATTACAACAACCAGTACTCCCAAAATAGTTACCACTACACAGACGGTCACCGGAAAAGTATTTCACGTATCGCCGCCGGCGAGCGTCATATTGACGTTAGCAGATGGCAGCAATCAGTCTTTCACTATCCCCAAGGGTCAAAAGTTCAACATCAACGGCCAGATGCTGGACGCATGGGGATTGAAGAAGGGAATGAATGTGAGCGCAACCAAAGTCGTTGAATCTCCCGTTAACGTCGTTGCACAAGAGAAAAAACTCACTGGCTCAATGCCCGCTCCCGAACCGCCGCCGGCGGACACCCCGGTATTAATCGTCGCAGTGATGCACCCGCCCGCGCCTGCGGCTCAAGCTCCTGCGGAGGTTGCAGCAAAAGAATTGCCACACACAGGCAGTCCACTGCCACTCCTCGGACTACTTGGCCTGTTGTGCGTCGGGTTGTCTTTGGGAATCCGGAAGCTAAAGCTCTCCTGAGTCATAGGATGGCGGCAGATGCTTGAAGAGGACGGCTCAAGAGCCGTCCTCAGTTGGGCCTACCCAGCCAGGAGTACTGCCAGGCCACCGAGACATTTTGAAAATTGCCGCCAAATCTTACGTAGGTACCGTTGCTGTAGCTGAACTTCACCGACTGATGCCTGTTGAGCGGGATTGAGCATGTTGCTCCAATTCGGGAACTGGTTTGAAGGGTTGCGCCCGCTACTCCATTCAGACTGGTGCGGCCTCCGTACCAGAAGTTGCCGTCGATCGAAGCCCAAAGCCGCGGTTTGACATCGTAGCTAAGGTGGGTTTCCATTGAGCCGATCGGCGCTTCCGTTTGAACGTTCAGAGAAGCAGAGTTGTTGGAAAAGAACTGTTGATTCTTGGTAAAGAACCAGCCTCCCCCATAAACATCCAAAACCCAATGACCCCTTCGCCGCGACAGAGCAACTTCAGGCTTGAAGCTCCAGCGGTTTGATCCATAGTTGATCAGTTTGGCAGAATCATATTGTCCTGTGGGCGCAACTACTTTGAGGCTCGCGCCGATGATCGTCTTCTGCCGCCAGTTCCGGAATTCTTCTACGTTCATTGCCGGGCCTCCCTTAAGGTTCACGGAAAAGCGGAAGGTCGAATCAAGAAGGCCGGAACGATACGCGTTTGTATGCACGTCAATGACATCGCCGTGGAAGTTCCCAATCCCATAAGGCAACGACGCGGTGAAGTTCGCCGAGCGGCCAAAGAAGCTCATGGTGTGAAAATAACTGAAAACCGGCACGTTGATCCTACCCGCGGAGTTTGTAATCGGGAGTGCGCCGGCAAGGAGGATGCTGCCGTCGTAAAGAGAATAAGTCAGAATGATCGCGTTCGAGTGAATCGGAGTAACGATGTAAGCCCTGGGAGAGAGGTCCTGTGCGTAGCAGCGGATGGCGGAAAGCCAGAAACCACAAAACAAGACCGCCGCGCACGCTCTGTTAACAAAGGCAATCACATTATTTCGCGTCCTGCTAGTGCCGGCTCGTCTTCGCACAAATTGCCAAAGGTCGAGCTCCGTCAAGTTGTAATTGATGGCGACCCCACAGCACGACTGGCAAAACTGATAGCTGTTCGAGAAACCGCCACGTAGACATTATCACCTGGTCACGCTGGCATCCATGGGCGTCGGCACAGGGATGCCAGCGCGCAGCAGAAGAACGGACGCCTGTCCATTTCTTTCAATCCACCTGAGCTTTATGCCCGTCCAGAAATGTGAAGCGAAAGCAGCAATGAACTTCGCAACGCGCTGGCGCCCAAAAACCGGAGCCCGGGCTGCCGTGCGTACAACACCACCGCCATCCGAACAAGA
>DASYBJ010000633.1:0-7941 GCA_036500845.1 Acidobacteriaceae bacterium | reverse complement strand
GCTGTTCGGAAGTTTGTATCCCGTTCCTCCCGCCCCGTACTCGCTTCTGCCGTATCTCTATACCGGATTGCTCTTGGCGGGCTTTGCCTACTCCGCAGTATGCAGTGCACGTTCCGAGCCGCTGAGGGAGAAGATGCAAGGGGACCTTGGCGTAACTCCGAACCAGATCGACTAACTTCTTGCAGATTTGGGCTGAGTTCTAGAGAATCTCTGCTTAAGCTGGCCAGGTGGAATTCCCGATCCTCAGGGGCTCAAAGCCCCTTCTCGTTGCATGGTTGGCGGCACGGCTAAAAGCGTGCCCTTCCCAAACTGCTCCCACACGGCTAAGGCGCGGAAAAAGCAGATCCCTCGGCTTCGCTCGGGATGACGGTCCTATTCCGATCCCGGATCCCTGGTCAGTCCCTTAAGCACCAAATTTAATCAGAGATTCCTTAGGAAGCTCCGAGGTTTATGAAACACGCGCTACGTCCCGCGCAGGAGGCCTGCGCAGGGCGTAGCGCGTCTTTACGCGATTCACCGATGCTTGATGAAACCGCCGGTTTGCAGTTCAGCCATTGCCTGGCGTAGCTGTTCTTGCGTGTTCATCACAATCGGTCCGTACCATGCAACCGGCTCCTCGATCGGCTTACCCGATACCAGCAGGAAGCGGATACCCTCGCCCCCGGCCTGCACAGTGATCTCGTCGCCGCGGTCGAAGAGCACCAGCGAGTGGTTCCCCGCGTCGTACACAGGCGGCGCATCGGGTTTGTCGACGTGCTCGGTCAGCACGGCGCGCGGAATCGAGGAGTCGCGGAACGTACCAGAGCCCGCGAAGACGTAGGCAAAAGCATTGCGCGTGGTCTCGACCTTGAGCCGTTTCCGCCGGCCCGGAGCAACCGAGACATCGAGGTAACTGGGATCAGCAGCGACACCTTCCACCGGACCCCTCTTGCCCCAGAACTCGCCGCTAATGATACGCACGCGAGTGCCGTCATCGTCGGTAACCTCCGGGATCGCGTTTGCCGGAATATCCTGATACCGCGGGTCAGTCATCTTCAGCGATGAAGGCAGGTTGGCCCAAAGCTGGAAACCGTGCATACGGCCCCGCTCATCACCCTTGGGCATCTCCTGGTGGAGGATGCCGCTGCCGGCGGTCATCCATTGGACGTCGCCTGCGGTCATCTTTCCCTTGTTGCCCAGGCTGTCGCCGTGCTCTACGGAGCCAGCAAGCACGTAGGTGATCGTCTCAATTCCCCGGTGCGGATGCCAGGGAAATCCGGCCATGTAATCTCCAGGCTCTTCGTTGCGGAAATCATCCAACAGCAGGAACGGATCGAACTCTTTGGTCTTTCCGAAACCGAAGGCGCGTTGTAGTTTCACACCCGCGCCCTCGATGGTTGGCTTGGTCTGAATAATCTCTTTCACTGGACGGAGCGACATCGTCTCCCTCCTCCTCTCTATGCCGGGCAGATTTCAATCCCGATCTATGCCGGCAGCGAACAATTCAAGCCTTTGTGAACTGGACGTCGAGTGTGATCGTCACCTCGTCGCCGACAAGGATGCCGCCGCTCTCGAGCGCCGAATTCCAGGTTAGTCCGAAGTCCTTGCGGTTAATCTTCGTCGTTGCCGACAACCCTACGCGGCTATTGCCCCATGGATCTTTGGCGGGTGGAGTCGGTCCCTCAATCGTGAATACTACGCTGCGAGTGACGCCGCGAATGGTCAGGTCTCCGGTGACGTCCAGTTCCCCATCTGCTTTGCGGTTTATGCGCGTTGATTTGAAGGAAAGGGTTGGGAACTTCTCCACGTGGAAGAACTCGGAGCTCTTCAAATGGGTATCGCGCTGTACGTCGCCGGTGCTGATCGATTCCCCGTCGATCAAAGCCTCGACACGAGAGTTGACCGGCTCTTGCTCGTCCAGCGCTAGAACGCCGCTGACTTTGGCGAATTGTCCCTTCACGTTGGAGATCATCATGTGTTTCACCTTGAATTCGGCGACGGAGTGGACGGGATCGATATTCCAGGTAGTTGTGGCGGCGGTTTGCGGTCTATCCAGTGTGCTCATGAAGTTGTTCCCCTTTGAACGGAATTGATGTGTTATACGGATAATCGTTGCAACAAATATTTTCCACAAGAAATCAGGTTACCTGAACGCGGCAGACCTGGAGAAGTTCACTGAGTGCTCGCAGACGTTCCCGGCCCAGATGGCCCAATTGCTTGCGATGGGTACCCTCCACCGGTTCATCGAGCCGGGACAAGCACTTGAGCCCCTCGGGTGTGATCCGGGTCAGGACCATCCGGCGGTCCTTGGTTTCCCTGCACCGCGAGACGAGGCCACGTTTCTCCAGGCGGTCGAGGAGCCGAGTGACATCCGGGTCTCGCGTAATCATGCGGCCAGCGATTTTGCCAGAGGGTAGCCCTTCGGGTGCACCGCGGAGGATTCGGAGCACGTTGTACTGCGTGGACGAGAGCTCCTCCGTCTTAAGTACCTGGACCAGACCGCGCGACAACATGTCAGTGGTGCGCAGCAGCTCCAGGAAGGCTCCTTCCTCAGGACACGCCGCGCGCCGTCGCTTGTTGCCGGAGTGACTGGTTTCTTTCATCCGAGACCATAATAGTTGTTTCAACGACTATTGTCAAAACAGATATTCTCGGGCTGCCGTTCTCAGCGGATAATGCAGCCTTTTTCTTGCATATTGAGCGGAGCATTCTGGCCGGATCAGATTCGCGCTCGCTGAAATCACAAGCGTGCCGAGTGAGGAGAAAGACCAGCAACACGGGACAGGTGCGATTCCCATGGGGCTTCACCCCCGAGTTGATCTTTAACAGCTAAGACATATCCCTTGATCCGATTACTGTGTCGGCGCACAATACGGCTACTCTCGATATCAATGCAGTCCTGGCAGCTCGGGGTTACTGCTCGAGTAGCCTTCAAATCTGCTGTTGTTATGGCGTTTACCCGCGGGCAGGGATTGCGTTATCGTCTAGAATCACAGTTCTATGAGGGCAACCTAGGTATGTCGCGAGTGGTCGTCATTGGAGCTGGCCCGATGGGCCTTGCAGCCGCCTACCAGGCAGTCAAAGACGGCCATAAGGTGACTGTGGTCGAAGCCGGGCAAAAGCCGGGCGGCATGGCAGCGCACTTTGATTTTGGTGGCATCTCTCTCGAACGCTTCTATCACTTCGTCTGCCGCAGCGACCAGCCCACTTTCGAACTGATGACTGAGCTGGGCATCGCGGAAAAGATGCGCTGGGTACCCACTTCCATGGGTTTGTACGTGAATGGGCGACTGCAAGACTGGGGAAATCCGCTCGCGCTGTTGCAGTTGCCGGACATAAGCCTGCTGATGAAGCTACGCTATGGACTGTTCGGGTTCATCTGCACTCATCGCAGCACATGGGCCTCTCTTGAGGATCAGTCAGCCAGGGATTGGATTGTGAGATGGTGCGGCCAACGTTGCTACGACATGCTTTGGCGTCCCCTCCTCGATTTGAAGTTCTATGAATATGCTGATGATATTTCGGCTGCGTGGATGTGGGCGAGAATGCGCCGCCTATGGAGTTCGCGAAAGAGTGTAATGCAGGAAGAGCTGGGATATATCGAAGGTGGCTCCGAGACCTTAATCTCCGCACTTGCCAATGCCATCGAGCAGCGCGGGGGCTCCATCCAGCTCGGTTCGATCGTGCAGACGGTCACCTTAGCCGGCAAGCAACTCCGCGGGGTTCGTACTTCCCAGGGATTTCTTGATGCTGAATTCGTCCTTTCCACCATACCGATCCCACTGGTCAGCCCCATGATTCCCAATCTGCCCGCAGAATGGAAGGAGCGTTACCGCTCCATCAATACGGTGGGCATCTGCTGCGTCATTTTGAAACTCGGGCGCCCGGTGAGCCGGCACTTTTGGGTCAATCTTACGGGCACTCCGCATGATCTGCCGGGCTTCATTGAGTTCTCGAACCTTCGTCCGGTTGGTCCAAGCATCGTCTACGCACCTTATTACATGCCGCCTACAAACGAAAAGTTCTCCTGGCCAGATCAGCGCCTGATTGACGATGCATTCTTGTGTCTGCAGATGGTCAACCCCGCGCTCACGAGAGAGGACCTGTTGGAAGCAAAGGTCTCTCGCCTACGACACTCCCAGGTAGTTTGTCCGCGCTGCTTCGCAACGCAGCTGCCTCCCATCCAAACACCCATTCAAGGTCTCCAGGTGGCAGACACATGCTTCTACTATCCTGAAGACAGGAGCATCGCAGAAAGTGTCCAGTTGGGTCGCAGAATGGCCCGATCGTTGAGAGATGCCTCTAGTATAGAAGACGCAGTGTCAGAACCAGGCCTACAGGGGAGCGCGGAGTCTCGCGGCAGGCGAGCTCGCGCCTGATGAACGGGGAGGTCCATGGTTTAGTACCCAGCGGAAGCTCACCTCAAGATGCACGGCTGCTAACATTGGCTTAAGCTCGACTCCGCAGTCATGCCGCCGGAGGCAGCCATTTCGGGAATTACGAGTTGTCCATGTTGTCTACCCTGACAAAACCGGAACCAGATAAGAATACGGCGTCTGCGCTTTTCCCATTGCGGCGCGACCGGGAATTCTGGCTGGTCCTTGGTTCGCTCACCGCAGTTTATTTGATTGCGATTTTTTTTGATGGCCAGCGGTTTGTCTGGTTTGACGAACTCTGCACCTTTGATATCGCCAGGGCGGGATCCCTCCGCCAACTTTGGCAGTGGGTGCTTGCATTCGACAATAACCCCCCCACGGTCTACCTGCTCAGCCGTTTCTCCATGTGGATCCTGGGACCCACTCCACTCGGCTTGCGCCTGCCTTCGATGTTGGAGTTCTATTTTGGCAGTGTCGCAATGTTGGTCTACATCCGACGAAAGGCCAACATTGCCGTTGGGGCTTTCGCCGTTGCCATACTTTGGTCCAGCGCCAGCTTTTATTATGCCGTGGAGGCGCGCGTCTACGCTCTTGTGTTCCTGAGTTTTGCCTGCTTACTTCTCTCCTGGGATAGTGCGATCAAAAGTTCTGATCGCAGGTTGGCACTATGGTGTGCCGGCATATCCACGCTCGTTCTCCTTCAATCCCACGTGTTTGGTTCGTTGTGCCTGTTCGCGTTTGTGATTGCAGAGTTGGTTCGCTACCTTCGCCGGCGCAAACCGGATTACCCGCTCTATCTTGCGCTGGGACTTCCGATGCTGACGATGCTGCTCTATATCCCGCTGATCAGAGTTTACAAAGGATTGATCCTTTGGCCACAGTTCCATGCTTCTCCCATAATGGCTGCAAAATTCTATTACCGTGCGTTCGATACCATCGCTCGCGCGATGTTCGTGGTAGCCCTGGCGGCCATGGTGCTGTTGCCGTTTAGCAAAGGGCCTTCGGTTACAAAGGCCAAGTATGCGCGCGAAGAGTGGGCGCTCTACGCCTGCATGCTGTTCAATCCTTTACTCCTCAATCTGCTGCTGATGCAGCGGAGAGGCGACTTCTTCGATCGCTATACTCTGACTGCGAATGTTGTGCTTTATGGAATTCTTGCAGTGCTCTATGCCGTTCAGTTGCGGTTTAACCGCACGTTCGCGTATGCAGCCACGCTGGTTATGGTGCTGCTATTGGCGCATGGCGTGCGGCGGGATTGGTTGAAGCGTCCACGGCAGCTCGATCCCAACACTTTTCGTTCGCTTCGCCCCGATTTGCCGATCGTGGTTAGCAATGGTGCGACATGGGTCGAGATGAATCACCATGAGACTCCGGAGGTAGTGGCACGCCTCTGGTACGTGAAGGACCGCGCCGCCGCGATCAAGTATGACGGCACCAACTACTATTATGATTTCGAAGCGCTCGACGACATGAAGCGTGCCGGGTTCCCATTCGCAGGAAATGTGGAACCTTACCCGGAATTCATCAAGGAGCATCGAGTGTTTCTCATCTATGCCGATCCGTATGAGTGGCTGGCGCTCAGGCTGCAACAGGATGGAGCAAGTTTCACGCTGATGCGTGGATTCACGAATGCCCCGCGAGCAAATCAAATTCCCCTGGCCCAGCCCACAGACCCTATTTCTGACGCCTCCGGCAGTGCACCCCATATCTCTTACCCGACCCCATTCGTCTCAGAAGGCAGCCCCTATATCGCCTCGCATATCTATCTGGTAACGATGCCAACGAAGTGATTCTTCCAGCCGCAAGGTGACAGAAGGCGTTATGATCCGACAGCGCCCGGCAGCTCCGAGAGAGGATCTAAATGAAGCTGGATTTTATTCCCCGCGTATGTCCTCTCTGCGGCGGAGAAGATGCTAGCGTAATCGTGGAAGCAACTTTGTGTACTCTGGCGTGTGCTCCGGGTAAATTGGCATTGCGGAGATCCTTATACATCGCGGAGAAAAGCGATTTCTATACCTTCTGACCGAGAAACTCCAGTAGCTCACGATTCACTTCGTCCGCGTGCGTCCAGGTTATGCAGTGCGGTCCATCCTTCACCACAACCAGACGGGATCCCTTGATCGACTGGGCGGTGCGGTGTCCTGAGGCGGTGATGGGGAGAATGCGATCTGCGTCGCCTTGAATCACAAGTGTTGGTATCGCGATCTGGGCCAGGTCCTTGCGGAAGTCCTCATGCCACGTAGGCACGCAAGCGAGACTCGCTGTGGCAGAGGCGCCCACTGCGGTATTCCAGCTGGATTGGACGGCTTGTTCGCTTACGCGCTTGCCCAGCAGGAGGTCTGTGTTATAGAAATTCTTGAAAAAATCAGTGAAAAACGCGTAGCGGTCCGCGCTGACGGCTTTCTGGATTCCCTCGAAGACGCCGCCGTCCACTCCGTCAGGGTTGTCCGGGGTCTTTAGGAGGAACGGCGGCACCGAAGAGATGAACACCGCCTTGGTTACACCCTTCGAGCCGTGTTTCCCCAGGTAACGCGCCACTTCGCCGCCACCCATCGAGAAACCGACTAGCGCGAAATCATGCAGATCGAGGTGCTTCACCACTCTGTGCAAGTCTTCGGCGAAAGTGTCGTAGTTGTAACCTGTGGTTGGCTGGCTAGACTTTCCAAACCCTCTGCGGTCATAGGTGATGACGCGGTGACCTGCAGCCAGCAGCACCGCGACCTGTTTCTCCCATGAAGCGCCGCTGAGCGGATAACCGTGGATAAGGACAACAGGCTTACCAGAGCCGTGGTCCTCATAGTAGAGATCGATGTTAGCGGAGTTTTCTTTTCCAACAGTGATATAAGACATCGAGATTCTCCTTGTTCGATAGGATGAAGCTGATGGTCAAGAGTTACACTTTAAGAATCGATTGATGAGTTGCTCGCCGTAGACGTGCCTGGCGACAGCGGCGACCGCTAGTTTATGAGATATGCGGCTAGTCAGTAGCAGCTTTACTCGCCACCTCCCTCATTACTCCCATGCTGAACACGCAGACGCGACGACGAACGGCTGCTCAACTCGAAGTGCCTGGAATCTATCCCATACTATCCCATCGGGTCGCGCTTTGGCGCTGCCCTTAGCCCGCGAATCCGTTTCGTCTATTGGCTACCCACACGACGGGAACCGACCTGATTGTGCCGTCGCACCAGTTGTTTTTTTGCGTTTATGGCTTCTCGTCACTTATTGACAGCCAACCCACTATCCTTAGCCCTTGAGGAACGCCAGCAGTTCGGCATTGATCGTGTCCGCGTGCGTAGTAGGCATGCCGTGCGGGAAGTCCTTATAGGTTTTCAGGGTTCCGTTCTTCAACAATTTCGCGGACTGGGGTCCGGCGGCGACGTAGGGAACGATCTGGTCGTCTTCGCTATGCATCACCAACACCGGAATGGTGATCCTCTTGAGATCTTCTGTGAAATCGGTCTGGGAAAAGGCCACAATGCCGTCATAATGCGCCTTGGCACCCCCCATCATGCCCTGGCGCCACCAATTTTGGATGACGGCCTCCGAGGCTTTCGCGCCCGGCCGGTTGTAGCCATAGAAAGGC
>DASYBJ010000632.1:0-17906 GCA_036500845.1 Acidobacteriaceae bacterium | reverse complement strand
TTGTCAGATCCATTTTAATTTGCAACTCAACAACGCTATTCGCAAATGAAGCTCACTCGAACATCTGGGAGGCCTATAAACATGGGCCCTCAACGATGTCGTTCTCAAACCTCTTCGTTGCGATGAGAGCGAATGCGGCGTTCGTCGGGGCGGGCACTACTCTCGAAATCACGGATCAGCTTCACGTCTGCCCGCCGCGCCAGAAGGCATCGAAAACCTTTATACACGCGATTTCAAGCGATTCCGCCACCAGAATGCTATTTGCAAATAGCGCTGTACGTTTGCACTGAATTTTGTGGGACAAGCTCTCAGTTGCATTCAATTATGGATCTGACAGACCATCGGGTTCTTGTCGCACATCTCACCTGTATCGAGCAGTAAGGCTCTGGAGTAGTGAGTAGGAGAGAGCATGGATAGACGAAGATTTGTTGTGCGAAGTGCTAGAGCGCTGGCGACAGTCGGCCTGGGTGGATCGTCAGTCGCGAAGAAGCTGGAAAGTCGACACGGGGAGCAAGCAAGTGTCAACCCGGGCGCCAGAGAACCCGAGATGGCCACAAGAGAAGAGATGTTTGTTCGATATTCGGATTCAATAGAGACCTTACAGGCCGGAGAGTCCGAGACGGTCGACCAAATCACGGCGACATTGTTTCAGCCAGTCAACCGTACCAGTTGTTCGGCTTCTATCCTTGGTCCCAGGATAGAAACCTTGGGAATCTGGCCCTTAGCCATCGCAACTTCGTCACAGCGATACAGCCGGGGGCAATTCTGGCAATCCTTGTAGATCTTGTCTGGAAGCGCAGTCCTGTCTTCAACGACGCGAAAGCCATAGCGGAAGAAGAAATCGGGAATCCGCGTGAACAGGCACACGCAGCCGATACCATGATCCTGAGCTTCGTCGAGAAGCGCCCGCAGCAATTTGCCGCCTGTCCCTTTGCTTTTTGCTTCAGGTCGCACCACGATTGAGCGCACCTCAGCGAGATGTGGCCCGTAGAGATGAAGCGCGCCACAGCCCAGAAAAGCGCCTTCCGGCGATTCGGCAATTGTGAAGTCCCGAACGTTCTCGCAGATCTCCGCGAAAGGGCGGCGGAGCAAAGTTCCATCCTGCGAGAGACTATTGACCAGTTCGTAGATGTTGGAGGCGTCTTGAAGCCGCGCCTTACGAATTTCCATGAATCTGTCCTGTTTGGATAAGTCCTGTGTGTACTTGCTCGCCCAAATCCTCTTGCTCTGTCTTCTCAGAAAGCGGGGCACCAGAGAGCGATGCAATCCGCTTCTCCTGTTCGGCCAGAGCTTCATGCACGCGAGCGATCGCCGTCCCGCCAACAACGTCATGGCAGTTGAGCGTTGCTTCGAGCGTGATGCTCGAGAAGAAATCCGTGTCGAATTCGGGCGCAAAGCGTCTGAGCTCTTCAAGGGTCAAATCGCCCAATTCGCGTTCCGTTTCGAGACCATACCGCACCGCCTGTCCAACCCTTTCGTGCGCCTTGCGAAACGGAAGGCCCTTGTGCACCAGATAGGTCGCCGCCGCCATCGCATTCAAGTAGCCGGTTTCACAAGCAGCGCGCATCCGATCGAAATTGAACTCGAGCGCGGCCGTGAACATTCCCAGCAGCCGGAACATTCTCTCCGCGGAGTCCGCCGCGGAAAAGATGGGTTCCTGCGTCTCCTGCAAGTCCTTGTTGTAGGCCAGGGGCAATCCCTTCAACACCATTGTTACGGATTGGGCCGCCCCATGAATGCGTCCCACTTTGGCTCGCACCAATTCCGTCAAATCCGGATTTTTTTTCTGCGGCATGGCGCTCGACCCGGTTGAAAATCGCTCTGGCAATCGGATGAATCCAAACTCAGCCGTGGCGTACAAAGTGATCTCCTCGGCAAACCGGCTGGCGTGCAGTGCCGCAACTGAGAGCGCCTGTAGAAACTCGAGAGCAAAATCGCGGTCGCTGGTCGCGTCCATGCTGTTCGCAGTCGGGGCGGTGAAGCCTAGCTCCTCCGCAGCGATGGTGCGGTCCAGTTTGAGCGTCGCACCGGCCACGGCGCCCGACCCCAGTGGACAATAGTTCAACCGCGCTGATAAATCCCGCAGACGGGCCATGTCGCGCAACAGCATCTCGACATAGGCCTGTAACCAATGTGCCACCAGTACCGGTTCGGCTCGCTGCAAGTGGGTATAGGCCGGCATCGCAGCGCCGTCCGAAGTACGGGCCTGCTTGAGCAGTTCCTTTGACCAGGAAGCAAGCAACGCAATGATCGCGGCCGACTTTTCGCGAACGTAGAGACGCAGATCCGTAGCTATCTGTTCGTTGCGGCTGCGCCCAGTGTGTAGCTTGAGACCCAGTTCACCGATGCGTGCTACCAATTCGAGCTCGACGAAATGGTGGATGTCCTCGGCTTCCGAGCGCGCCGCGAGATCTGTGAGTCCGGCGTTCTCTTCACGGATGGCTACAAGCGCGTCGACGATCTGCTTCAACTCCGCCGCAGACAGAATTCCGGCGGCTGCCAAAGCGAACGCGTGCGCCTGGCTGGCAGCCGTCTCCTGTGGGAGTAGCTGCCAGTCGAATACGAACGAGCGTTGCCAGTCTTCGAAGTCCGGGTCAAGCGGCTCGCGAAAGCGGCCCGACCACATCTTCACTGCAGCGCCTCTTTCTTGCTGAGCAAACGCGCACGAGTCCGCGCTGGCAGCCCGAGAATCCGGATGAAGCCTTGCGCGTCTTTCTGGTCGTAGCTCTCGCCCATCGTGAACGAAGACAGATCGTCCGAATAAAGGGAATAAGGCGATTGGCGGCCGGCGACGCTCACATTCCCCTTGTAGAGGGAAAGCTTCACCGAACCGGTGACGTTCTTCTGAGTATTCTCGACAAACGCATCGAGCGCCTCGCGAAGCGGAGTGAACCACAGCCCGAAGTACACCAGTTCGGCATATTTGAGGCCAACATGCTGCTTGTGGTGCGCTACCTCCCGTTCCAGGGTCAATGCCTCAAGCTCGCGATGCGCGGTCGTGATCAGCGTGCCGCCTGGGGTCTCATAAGCACCACGGCTCTTGATCCCAACGAATCTGTTTTCTACTAAGTCGATGCGGCCGATCGCATTCCGCGACCCGATTTCATTCAGCAGCTCGACGATCTGTACCGGTTCGAGCTTCATGCCATCGACCGAGACCGGATTGCCTTCGATGAAGCCGATCTCAACAGTTTCCTCGCGATCTGGCGCTTCTTGCGGGGAACGGGTGAGAGTCCACGTAGTCGGGAGCGGTGGATTGTTGGCATTTTCCAATTCGCCGCCTTCATGGCTGATGTGCCAAAGATTGCGGTCGCGCGAGTGGATTTTCTGCCGGCTTGCCGCAACCGGGATGCCATGCGCCTCTGCATAATCCAGGCAATCTTCACGCGACTTCAACTCCCATTCGCGCCACGGCGCAATCACTTTGAGTTCCGGTGCCAATGCCTGATATGCGTGCTCAAAGCGCACCTGGTCGTTGCCCTTGCCGGTGCAACCGTGGGCGACAGCTTCGGCGCCCTCCTCGAGAGCGACCTCGACCTGGTGT
This sequence comes from Acidobacteriaceae bacterium, assembly GCA_036500845.1. Classification (GTDB taxonomy): domain Bacteria; phylum Acidobacteriota; class Terriglobia; order Terriglobales; family Acidobacteriaceae; genus PALSA-350. Next base: position 14,362 of record DASYBJ010000632.1, on the reverse strand, counting down.
TTGGCGATCACTGGCCGCGCGATGGAGGTGCCCAGCAGATACTTGTGCTCATAAATTGCTCCGGCGCGGACCGTTGGATAGACGAAGTCGCGTACAAACTCATCGCGCAGATCGCGTACGACGGCCTTCTTTGCGCCAGTGGCATAGGCCTTCTTCACTACGGCATCCAGATCTTCACCCTGCCCCACATCGGCAATCATGGCGATCACATCCATCCCATAGTTCTCATTGAGCCAGGGAATGATGATCGAGGTGTCGAGCCCACCGGAATAAGCGAGAACAACTTTCTTCGACATGAATCTTCTCCTTCAAAACCTAAGCGAACGTGGGCACTTCTTTACGCGCCGGTTTGCCGGCTTGCTCCAGCCCTGGCCCGTTCAACGTTTTCACCTGACCGCCCAACAACAGGACCATCAGCGCCTTTTGTGCGTGCATGCGGTTTTCCGCTTGTTCGAAGACAACCGACTGCGGACCATCCAGGACCGCATCGGTCACCTCGGCATTGCGGTGCGCCGGCAGGCAGTGCATGAAGACAGCATGGGGTGCGGCCAGTGTCATCAGAGCCTCATTCACCTGATAGGGCTTGAAAATCGGTGCACGCTTGGTCGCCTCGTGCTCAAAACCCATGCTGGTGCATACGTCGGTATATACGGCGTCCGCACCTTCGACCGCGCTTTGCACATCGGGTGTCAGGACGAGCGTTCCCCCTGTTTCGTCGCCGATTTTTCGAGCCATCGCGACGATCTCGGGCTTGGGGCTGTAGCGCATCGGCGTTGCTACTGCGCAATGTGCTCCCAACTGTGCCGCTGTCAGCATGAGCGAGTGGCAGACATTGTTGCCGTCGCCCACATAAACAAATTTGAGGCCGCGAATACTCCCGAAGCGCTCTTGAATCGTCATAAAGTCGGCCAGCGCCTGACAGGGGTGCTCGAGGTCGCTGAGTGCGTTGATCACCGGGACTCGCGCGTGCTCCGCCATCTCGGTAATGGTTTCGTGGGCGTAGGTGCGCAGCACGATCAAGCTCACCCAGCGCTCTACGTTGCGCGCGATATCGGCGAGAGATTCGCGTTCTCCGAGCGGCGACTGCGTCTGATCGACAAACATCGTTCCACCACCCAAAGTGTTCATGCCTGCCTCAAAGCTCAGGCGCGTACGCAGCGAAGACTTCTCAAAGAACATCACCATTTGCTTGGCATTGAGCGAATGATAGAAGTCTGCCGGTGAAGCCTTGATGGCGTGAGCCAGTTCGAGTACTGCCGCAACTTCAGCGATGGAGAGATCGGTGATAGAACACAAATCTCTCCCTGCGAGAGAATGGCTTGCTTGCACCAGCGCACTGGCTGGCTCAAGCGCGGCGGGATCTTCTTTTAGTACGTAGGCATTGGTCGCCATGCTTGATTCCTCCTGAATGCGAATTCTTTTCAACTTCCCGCGCTTGGCCGCGAACGGCCAAAGAGAACGAAAACCCCTGGGCTTGGTCCGGCCCAGGGGATGATTCGGGTGTACCGCCAGCTACACGCTGGGTGCCAAAACTGCGACTTCGTTGAAGACCGCGTCCAATGCGGCAATTGCCGTATCGACATGATTTGTTCCGAGAATGTAAGGCGGCAGAAACCGAAGTACTGTATCGCTTGTTCGATTGATGAGGATCCGCCGCTCGAGCATTTTTGCAACGGCCAGCTTCGCCATTTCCGCCGAGTTGAGCTCAATCGCCAACATGAGTCCCAAGCCTCTTACTTCTTCCACAGCCTGATGCTTCTCTTCCAGTCCGCGCAATTTCTCCTGGAAATAGTTACCGACATGCTGGATGTGCTCAAGCATCTGCATCTGCTCCATGGCGTCAATCACGGCGACCGCGACCGCGCACGTAAGCGGGCCGCCGCCAAAGGTCGTTCCATGCAACCCGGGATGGATACCCCGTGCCGCTTCTTCCGTGCAGAGCATTGCGCCGAGCGGTAGACCCCCAGCCAGAGGTTTGGCCAAAGTGGTTACATCGGGTTGAATGCCGTAGTGCTGATACCCGCACCATCTTCCAGTACGTCCGAAGCCGGCTTGAATCTCGTCGGCGATCAAGAGCGCGCCCGTAGAACTCGTCAGCTCGCGCGCGACTTTGAAGAACTCCTTCGTGATTGGACGTATGCCGCCTTCGCCCTGGATGGCTTCAATGAGCACAGCGCAAAATCCGGTAGAGAATTTAGAACGCAAATCATCAACGTCGTTGAAGCGGACGAACTCGACGCCCGGAGTCAGCGGCTCGAACGGTTCGCGATACTTTGCCTTATGGGTCGTTGCGACTGACCCCATCGTGCGCCCATGAAAGCTGCCCTCCAGCGCGAGAAATTTCGTCCCTAGCGCAACGCCTTCACTGCGCTTCAATCCGGCGTAGGCACGGGCCAGCTTCAGCGCGGCTTCCCAGGCTTCGGTTCCGCTGTTGCAGAAAAATGCACGATCGAGACCGGTTCTCTCGGTCAGCCGCAGCGCCAGCTCGGCTTGTCCTTCGTGGAAATAGAGATTTGACAGGTGTACCAACTTCCGGCTCTGTTGTGCGATAGCATCTAGGATCACCGGGTTGCCATAGCCAAAAGCATTGACCCCGATGCCGCTCACTAGATCCAGGTACTGCTCGCCCTTTTCGTCGACCAGGTGTACTCCATGGCCGCCGACGAAAAGAATCGGAATCCGCTCATAGGTCGGCAGCAGAAGCTTCGCTTCCGCTGCTTGAATCGCATCCAGCTTCATGCCACCATCACCTCAGTTCCTTGGGAAACCCGCGTGGTGCATAGGTCGGGCAGCACAGAAGCTGCCTCAGCGGGAAGAATTCGCACACGTTTGACGCCGGCCAACAATGCCTCACGGCAGGCGCTCAGCTTGGGAAGCATCCCCCCACTGATCACCTCGTCGCGCATGAGACCGGCGATCTGATCGACACTCAACCAGCGCATGACTTGCCCATTCGCTCCCCGAACACCAGGGACATCGGTGAGAAATACCAGCGCATCCGCGTGACAGCTCGCAGCACAGGCCGCTGCCATCTCGTCGGCATTGATGTTGTAGTACTGCCCATCGAAGCCGAGCGCGAGGCTTGAAAGCACGGGGACCGAGCCCATTTTCCAGATCGCTTCGAGCCAGCGCGGATCAGATGAAACAATCTCACCTACAAATCCCAAATCCGGGGCGGTGCGCTTCTTCCGTGCCCGGAAAATGAGGCCATCGCCGCCGGAAAGACCTACGGCCGACTGCCCATGAGACCCGAGCGCCGCTACCAATTCCTTATTGACCCGGCCACCCAGCACCATGAGCGCCGTATCACGTGTCTCCGCGTCCGTCACGCGCAGCCCGGCGACGAATTCGCTCTGTTTGCCCAATTGTTTGAGCGTGCGCGTCAGGGCTACGCCGCCGCCATGGACGACGGCCACTTGATTGCCATCTTTCGCCAGATCGGCGATCGCCTGGGCACAGGTGTGCAATAACGCGTTGTCCTCCAGTGCTGCGCCGCCGAGCTTGACTACGAATTTCATTTCAATCCCTCCGCTTCGTCCCATCCGTACATCACGTTCATGTTCTGCACGGCTTGTCCGGCAGCGCCTTTCAACAGATTGTCCAAGCATGAGACGACGATGCAACGGCGCCCATCCTTGGCTACGCGAACACCGATATCGCAGTAGTTCGTACGCACGGAATATTGAATCTGTGGCAGAACACTATTCTTGGCTGCTCCGTGATTCGCACCGTGGGTTCCGTCTCCCGCGCTGCCTGCGGCCCCGAAAACGCGAACTAGCGGGCTGGTTGCATAAAAATCGCGGAACAGCGTTTCAACCTCAACGGTGTGTTTCTTCTCGCGAAGAGTCACGTAGATTGTGGAAAGAATTCCACGAGGAATCGGCAGCAGATGCGGAGTAAATACGATCTCTTCTTCTCTCACACCCAACTGTTCGATCATCTCGCCCAAATGCCGATGACCGAACAGCCCGTACGCCGAGAGATTATCGGCGGCGTACATGAAGTGAGTTGTCGGAGTCGGAGCTTTGCCCGCGCCAGAGACACCCGACTTCGCATCGCAGATAATTCCATGTTGCAAATCAATCCAACCCGCATTCACTAAGGGCTTCAAACCCAAAATCACTGAAGTGGCGTAGCATCCGGGGTTGGCTACCAGTTTCGCCTGACGAATGCGCTCGCGGTGGAGCTCTGGCATCCCGTAGACACTTTTGTTCTGCACTTCGCTGGCCAGGGTTTCGTCAGCGTCATGGAAGTTATAGACCGCCCGGTTCGCACCGTGCTGCAGCCGCCACGCCCCGCTGAGATCAATCACGCGAAGGCCCGCGGCCAGCGCCTCCGGCACCCAACTGCGCGATTGCTCGTGCGGCGTGGCAAGAAAAAGCAACTCTACTCCGCGGTCCTTGGCTAACTGCCAAGAAAACGGCTCGACAACGAGAGACGAACTGCCGTTATTGTCGGCGAGCTGCGGATGTATCTCGGTGAGTGGCAAGGGTTCGGCATCGCGCCCAAAAAAAACCGGCTTCGTTGGTTGCAGCTTGGGATGGTGCAAGAGCAACCGCGCCAGCTCCATACCCGCGTAGCCACTCACTCCCAAAACCGCCGTCTGTAACGTTTCCGTAGTCATTGTTCGATCCCGCTACTCATTCCGCTCCGTGCGCTGTTGCAACCCGTTCTCACCCAATCAACTGTTCCAGGCGTTCACGCAACTGCGTGGCTAGTTTGTCGTCCGGACAAATGATCAACACCGTGTCATCCCCTGCAATCGTTCCTACAACCTCGGGCCAGTCCTCCGAGTCGATCGCGAGAGCCACAGCCTGGGCACCTCCGGTAGTAGTGATCAGAACCAATTGGTTCAAGGCCTGCTTCACCTTCAAGCCGAAGTTACTGAGCATCTCGTCAATTGCAGGCTGGTCTTCGTCGTCGTCCAAAGACCCGTTCGGCAGCGTATACCCGTTCGGCCCCTTATTGAGGTGAAGCTCATGAACGTCGCGCGAGAGCGTAGCCTGAGTGACGTCAAACCCTCGCTTTACCAGACGCCGTCGCAATTCGTCCTGACTGCTGATCGGACTGGTCGCTATTAGATCGCGAATGGCGTTGTGCCGTTCCTGCTTCATACTTTTTCTACCAAAAGCTTTCGAGGCCGCTATTTCGAGCAAAACTTGAGCGCGGCCGGCGGCCGCGCTCAAGCCTGCATAAAAATACATCCTTCTGTATAAATATACATCAGAATCATGAGTGGCCGAAAGAATTTGGCGGGCCAACGCAGATTTTTGGTCCGTGTTGAGGGATGCACCTCCATCCGGGGAAGTATCTACTTCAATGCCTAAAAAAATTTAATCTTCTAGTTACTTGCCAAAGCAGGAAGGCTTATAGTTACGCATGGGCTACATTTCTTCGGAAGCGGTGCGCCGCGTCGCGTCACCGGAATCCAGTCTCCTGGATTCTCGTTTTGATCACGATTCTTGCGGAGTTGGCTTCGTCGCCACCTTGCGCAACCAGCCCTCGCACGAGATCCTCACTCAGGCGCTAACTGCATTGGCTCGCTTGGCCCACCGTGGAGCTATAGCTGCCGATGGTAAAAGCAGCGACGGTGTGGGCATCATGACTGGTGTCCCGCGCGAGTTCCTCCTGAAGTCTGCTGGGCTTTCCCTCGACCAAGGTAAGCCATTCGCAGTGGGAATGATGTTCCTGCCTTCGGACTCGACCGCTGCGAAGACCGGTCTGGAGCAAGCTCTCTCTTCCCAAGGACTCGAAATAGTCGGTTGGCGTCCGGTTCCGACGCGTCCTGAAATACTAGGAGAGATCGCCCTTTCGAGCATTCCCCAAATTGAGCAGGTGCTGATCACGGCATCTGACCGGGAGAAGTTGGAGCGGCGTCTGTTCGTTGCGCGCAAGCAGTTTGAGCGCGAGACACAAGGCGATTCCACTGCGGGATATTTGTGTTCACTCTCATCTTCGTCTGTCGTCTATAAAGCGATGTGCGCCGGCCGTCTTTTGGCCGATTTTTATCCTGATCTTGCGGATCAGGCGTATGTGACGTCGTTCGCCATCTTCCACCAGCGTTACGCCACGAATGTGTTGCCTTCATGGCATCGCGCCCAGCCCCTGCGCATGCTCGCACACAATGGCGAGATCAATACCATTTGGGGCAACCGCGGCCGCATGGAAGCCCGGGCCGCGACGATTCCAGCTGAATTTCATCCGGTCCTCACGCACGACGGCTCGGATTCGACAAGTCTGGACGAGATCACTGAACTCCTGGCCCGGAATGGGCGCAGCGTCGCCGAAGCGGTGCGGATGCTCTTGCCGCCCGCCGGACGGCAGCATGACTCTGCTTTCCTGCGGTATCACGCGGATTGCATCGAGCCGTGGGACGGACCTGCTGCTTTGGCCTTTGCTGATGGGCACCTGGTCGGTGTTGCCCTCGATCGGAATGGTCTCCGTCCTTGCCGCTATTTCCTGACGGACGACGCATTGGTCGTCGCAGGATCGGAGGCCGGCTTAGTCGACCTCGATCCGGAAAAGATTATCCACAGTGGGCGGTTAGGTCCCGGCGAAATGCTCGTTGCCGACTTGGACGCCCATCAATTGCTTGAGGACGAGCAGTTGCTCAAACATTTCGACCGCTTCAGTAAGTATTCTGACTTGGTCGAGAACACCCCTCTCGAACCCTCGCGTTCGACTCAGCCCGTTTCGGACGTAGCTCTCTTACAGCAGGCCTTCGGCTATAGCAAGGAAGACGTGCGCATGGTGCTCACGCCGATGGCTGCGGAAGGCAAAGACGCTGTCTGGTCGATGGGAGACGACACGCCGCTCGCGCCCTTGGCGCGTTCCCCGCGCCCGGTGTATGCGTTTTTCCGACAACGCTTCGCGCAGGTGACGAATCCTGCAATCGATCCCTTGCGCGAATCGTGCGTCGTACAGCTGCATACGCGTCTGGGTCCCTGGCCGCATCTGCTCGATGCGAGCGCCCGGATACCTGGGCTCTCGCTCCGCTCGCCATTCCTTTCACTCGGACAAGTCAATGCACTCCGCAATCGTGAGCACGCGCTTGCCGAAGATATGCCGCTCGCCGTTCTGGACTGCGCATTTTCACCGAGCCTTACTTTGGCCAAGGGCTTGGATGATTTATGCGCACGGGCGATCGATCTGGTCCGCGGCGGAGCCGCCATCCTGATGCTCAGTGATCGGGCCGCCGTGCAACCGCCCAACGGCAAGATGGAAGCCATACCTATCCCTATGCCTCTCGCCACCGGGGCGGTGCATCAGGCGTTGATAGAAGCTGGCGTACGTACGCAGGTCGGTCTCGCGGTGGAAGCAGGGGACTGTCGCGACTTGCATCATGCCGCTGTCCTGATCGGCTGTGGAGCCGGGGCTGTGTGTCCATGGCTAGCACTTGAAACGGCACGCTCCATCAACGCCGAACAGGGCGAAGCAAATATGCTCCACGCCTTTGGTCTGGGTCTGGCCAAAATCATGTCGAAGATGGGTATCTCTGTTGTCGACAGCTACCGTGGCGCGCACCTATTCGATGCGATTGGCCTTCACGAGGAAGTCGTCAACCGCTGCTTTGCTGGTACACCCTCCCCGATCAGCGGAGTCGGATTCGCTGAATTAGAAGTTCCCATTCGCGAACGTTGGTCGGCCATGCAGCAGGAAGAGATCGTTCAGCCTGAATTGGTCAACGCTGCACACGGACAGACCGATGCCATAAGCGTCACTGCACAGCACAACCCCGAGACCACGCCGAAGAGAGATCTGCCCGATTATGGATGGGTCCGCTTCCGCAAGGACGATCGTGCTGAGCCGCACGGGTGGCAGCCCCAGACCGTTCGTGCACTTCAATTGGTGACCGGTGCTGCTCGGTCCTCGGCTAGCTCCACCCTCAGTCCGACTGACGCGTGGGTTCTGTTCCGCACACAGGCTGTCGAGGCACAACCGACGGTAATGCGCGATCTATTGGAGATCCGCTCCGCCGCTCCGCCGCTGCCGGTAGACCAAGTGGAGGCGCCAAAAAGCATCGTGCGCCGCTTTATTGCATCGGCGATGTCTTTAGGCTCCCTCAGTCCGGAAGCGCATCGCACGATTACCGACGGAATGAACCACCTCGGAGGCCGATCGAATACCGGTGAAGGCGGAGAAGATCCTGATGCATACATACCCGAAGTACCGAATGGTCCGTTGCGCTTCAACAACAAGGTCAAGCAGGTTGCTTCAGGGCGCTTCGGCGTTACGGCCAAGTACCTCTCACATGCGGAAGAGATCGAGATCAAGATTTCGCAGGGTTCCAAGCCCGGCGAAGGCGGCCAGTTGCCCGGGCATAAGGTTACGGAGCTGATTGCCCGGCTGCGCCACTCGCAACCCGGAATCTCTCTCATCAGTCCGCCGCCGCACCACGATATCTATTCAATCGAAGATCTGGCGCAGCTGATCTTCGATCTCAAGCGTGTCAACCCGGCTGCCGCTATCGGAGTCAAGTTGGTCTCGGGTTGCGGAGTTGGTACTGTCGCCGCTGGCGTGGCGAAGGCCTATGCGGATTACATTGTGATCGCAGGCCATGCGGGTGGAACTGGAGCCTCGCCTCTCTCGAGCATCAAGTATGCCGGAAATCCGTGGGAGCTTGGGTTAGCGGAGGCGCAACAAGTGCTCATCCAAAACGGTCTCCGGGGACGCGTGCGCTTGCGCTGTGACGGTGGCCTGCGTACCGCCCGCGACATCGTGATCGCCGCTTTGCTAGGAGCCGACGAGTTCGCCTTTGGGACCGCGGTATTGGTTGCGCTCGGTTGTGACATGGCTCGCCAATGCCACCTGAATACCTGCCCGACTGGAATTGCCACACAGCGGCCGGATTTGCGCGCCAAATTCCGCGGCAAACCGGAGCATGTTGTGCGCTTCTTTGAAGAACTAGCCCGGGATATTCAATGCCTGCTCGGCAGCCTCGGTCTGCCCTCGCTTGAGGCAGCCATCGGTCGCACCGATCTTCTTGAGCAGGTGCGTCACTCTGGCAATCTCGATTTAAGTGCCATACTGGCAAGCCCTACCTCGGGTGAAATTCGCTGGCAGGGAAAACGCAATGATCGTCCCGAGGACCACGCGCCGATCGATGACGCCTGGGTGGCCCCTGCTTTGGCAGCTTGGACCGCCGGCACGCCATTCCTCCTTAGCTCCGAGATTAGCAACGAGCACCGTACGCTTGGCGCCCGTCTGGCCGGAGAACTGGCATCGCGCGGTGCGGATGTAAGGTCGTCACCATTAACCTTCAACCTCAATGGCGTGGCTGGTCAATCTTTCGGCGCCTTTGCAGTTCCCGGCATGCAACTTGTTTTGGAGGGTATGGCCAACGATTTCGTGGGCAAGGGCCTCTGCGGTGGAGAACTCATTCTTCGCGGTCAAGGTCGTGCCGCCCGGCAAAGTGAATTGCACGTCATCCTTGGCAATGTCGCTCTTTACGGTGCTACCAGTGGCTCGCTTTTCGCGGCAGGCCGCGCGGGTGAGCGCTTTGCCGTGCGCAATTCCGGCGCCTTGGCAGTTGTTGAAGGAGTCGGCGACCACGGCTGCGAGTATATGACCGGTGGCATCGTCGCCGTGTTGGGGGCAACGGGACAGAACTTCGGGGCTGGAATGACGGGCGGACTGGCGTGGGTTTTCGATGAAAATGGCGACTTCCTCTCGCGTCGGCTTTATCACGAAGACTTTCTCACTCCTGAGCCCTTTGCACAGCTCGACCCGTCTGCCCAAGAGGGCCTGCGCGAACTCATCGCGCTGCACGCGGAGAAGACGGCTAGCACACGAGCTCGCTGGATGCTCTCCGAGTGGCCACAACTCGCCTCCCGTTTCATTCGACTCTCTCCTCGTCCGCAGCACTAAATTACGCTATCACTGGAGTTGCGGGCAGATCCCAATGGGTTCGCCGCCGGGCATATCATGTGGTAACGACAGTTCGCCGCACCTGCGGTTGAGACTGCAGCGGATTTCTGGCATCCTGGTGAGGCTTTCGTCAGAGAAGGAAACCAGAATTTACGGGTTGCTGACGCTTAGGGTTTCCGCACTTTTCCACAACTTTTGGGAAGATCGAACCCTTCCAGCATCCGGCAGCTCAGTCGGGGATCTTTCTTCGAGAATACGGCATCTGAAGGTTCCGAAAGCATCGTTTTAGCGCAGTGCGGAGGCTCCCCATGAAAAGGCATTGGCTAAAGATCGTTGCGGCGGTTTTCGCAATCCTTTTGCTTGCGGTTCTGCTGATACCGCTATTCGTAAACGCCAATACCTTCCGGCCTACACTGGAGAACCAACTCTCTCAGGCTCTGGGCCGTAAAGTCACTCTGGGTAACCTGAGCTTCTCAATCTTTAGCGGCAGTCTGGTGGCCGATAATATCTCGATCGCGGACGATCCGGCATTCAGCACAAAGCCCTTTATAGAGGCCAAGTCGCTCCATATTGGGGTAGAAACCGGGCCTCTCATTTTTCACCGGCAGCTCATCGTCACAAGCTTTGTCGCTGACTCGCCCGCGATCAATTTGGTCCACGCTGAGAATGGCACGTGGAATTACTCGAGTATGGGTCGCACCGCCACCAGCCGGACGCAGGCCCAACAGCAGGAGAGTGCCTTCCCAAACTTCACTGTGGGCGAAATTAAGATCCAGAATGGCAGCGCGACGGTCTCCAGTCTCCCGCCCTCTGGGCAGCCGATCGTTTACAGCAAGCTCAACTTCTCCGCCCAGCAGTTTTCTTTTTCCAAGTATTTCCCATTTCAGCTCTCTGCAAGCTTGCCGGGAGACGGATCGCTCAAGGGCGATGGCACAGCCGGCCCGATCAACCAGAAAGATGCGTCCGACACCCCCTTCAACGTCAAAATCAACTTGAAGCATTTCGATCCTGTCGCTTCCGGCGTACTCCAGCCATCTGAGGGGATCTCAATGCTCGGTGATATCGCCGCGCAAGCCACCTCCGATGGACAGACGGTTGCGAGTAACGGTACTGTGCACGCGGATCGTCTCAAGTTGGTCGCGAACGGCTCCCCCACGCCGCGCCCGGTCGACATTACCTACACGATTCATCACAACCTCGATTCCAGGACCGGCAAGATCGATAGCCTGAAGATCAACACAGGGGCGGTTGCTGTTCAGACGAATGGCACATACCAGATCACCGGTCCCCGGACAATGCTTAGCTTGCACGTTTCGGCGCCGAATTTACCGATCGACCAGGTGGAGGCTCTTTTACCTGCTGCCGGCGTTCGGCTGCCCAGCGGCTCCAAACTGCAAGGGGGTACGCTCACCGCGAATCTAAACGTCACCGGACCAGCGAACGCGCCGACGATTAGCGGTCCTGTCCAGGTTGACAATACTCGATTGGCTGGTTTTGATCTCGGCTCCAAAATCGGTGGACTCAAACCGGTGAGTGGCTCACAAGGAGGCACCCCGATTCAGACGATGCGCGCGAACGTGAACTCATCGCCGGCAGGGACCCGGATCGATAATCTGTACATCGCCGTTCCCAGCCTCGGCACCGCGGCCGGTGCGGGCACTGTGTCCCCGGCTGGCGGGCTCAACTTTCATGTAGTAGCCAAGCTGAATCCGGGAGCTGGTGTAGCTGGTCAGGCGTTAGGGGGTCTGACGGCGGTGAGTGGCAGTGTCGGACAGACCATCACATCCGTTGCAGCGAACGGAATTCCCATCAACATCACGGGCACCACGGCGAATCCGGTGATTCAAGCCGACCTGAGCAGCATCGTCAAGCAGAATGCAGGCAACATCATCCAGCAGCAGCTCCAACAGCGGCTCGGCAACAAGCAACAAGGGAATCCCGCTGATCTGCTGAACAAATTCATTCCTCATTAGTCGTCGTTCAGTAGGGCTACCTAGACTGTCCTTGACGGAAAGGCACGGATAATACCCGTACTCTCCGTCAGAGACAATAACGACGGGATCTGCAGCAGACTGGCTGGTTGAAAGCCTCGTTACGGCGTTTTCACAATTGGTGTAGTCCAGGAATTGGAGTCCGAACGCGGCTTTTCATCAAGAAAAGCTGCACATAACCAACTCTGGCCAGATCACAGTAATTGTGAAAACGCAATAGAAACGCAGGCTAGCTGATATGGACGCTCCGCCGCTCGGTATCCTCGTTCATCTCATCCAACGGAGCAAACTGTCCAGCAAGGAAAACGGCGGCGCTCGCAGCGATCAACGCCGCCAGCAAAGTTGCAAGCCAAAACAGTGGCTTGGTAAATAAGCCCAACTCCTCCGCGCTCGTCGCGGTCTTTACAACAATAAAAAGCGGGCCCTGGAAGCTGTAGGCGGGGACAGCTTTAGTATTGTCCGCCGGTTTCCCGCCCTTGAGCAGAGGACTGTAGTGTTGCTGCTCAAAGGCATTGTCCTTGCTGTTGGCGTCGAACATTGTTGGATCCGCGAGGCGAGTTCGCAGCATCTGGGCTGCTTGATGATTCTCCCGAATCCTTAACTCTAGATCGCTCTGAATAGCTCGAAGCCGATCTTGCTCGCGTGCGATCTCTCTCATCGAGGCCGAGGAGGAGGTGGGAAGAACTGGAGCGGCGACCTTCGGCGCGTCACGCTGAGGTTGCTCAGGCGGCAGCTGATTCAACTTTGTCTGCAAATCCCAGAGTGTCTCACGTGCATCTTGGACGTCCGGATAGTTGTCCGTATAACGCGTTAGAAGTTCGGTCAAATGGCTCTGCGCTTGCCGGATTTGCTGCTCCAAGGCGAGCCGCCTGGGATCAGGGCGTACTGGCGGCGTAGGCTGAGGTGGCTGGGTGTGAGGCTTGGCGACCGCCGCGAGGGTTCGGTCGCTCTCTTCTTGTAAAGCCGCTAGCCTCTGCGTGGTGTCGCGCAATGTGTCGCGCAATTCCGCTTGCAGTAGAGCACCTGCTCGCAGGGTCTTCTGCAGATCGGCTTGGGCCTGTGCTGCGTTTTGGCTCTGCGGGGAAGTTCGGATATCGGACTGGTTCTTCGGAAGAGCGCCTGAAGAAGCTGAAGGTACATCGGTTTGATGGTTCTCCGACGCGAGGGCTTGCGCGACTGCATTGGCTGCCTCGATGGTTGTTTCTTCCGCGTCACCCGTGTAAGAGATCACGACTTCAGGAGCCGGACTGCCTGGCGAGTCCAGTTCGTGGAGCAGAAAATTGGACCGGAGATACGTGAAAACTTCACCTTGGGCACGAAGCCGTGCCATCCCGCTGTCGAGCCGAAATTGATCGATGATGGAGGCAATCTGCTTGTCAGTGAGAGCTGTCCAGGCAACCTCAACAGCGCTCCTTGACGTTCCTTCCGCATCCACGGCCGCTGCGGGATTCATAGCCACGACCGCAGAAGCTGAATATTGCCGAGTGAGGAAGGCTGCGGCCCCGGCGATGAGAAAAACCGCAGCAACGGTCTTGATCGCCAACTTGTATCGATCTTTGAGCGCCTGTAGAAATGTCGTGCCGCTTGCATCATCGTGCATGCGTGATTTCCTCCCACGTATCGGTCAGCGACGCTACTCCGACCACCTTATGCTTGCTGAGGAGATTGCCAGAGGGGCCAGAACCACAGCATGTTTGCACTTGAGCGTCGAGCCGCGTGAGAGTTTCAGAGGATCCTCGATGAAGATGCGTGCGATCGCCTCATGCAGTCTCGCGTTTGTTTTATGGAACTACGACCGTGTCTCCAGCGATAAGATCCAGGTTCTGCTTTGTCGCCTTGCCCTGGAGCACTTTGTTGTAATTCACCGGAAGCTTGTTGCTGTTGCCCGATCGCAATACGTACACTTGCTTCTTCTTGGCGCGACGAGTGGTGCCTCCGGCACGTGCGATGAGTTGCTGAACGTTGATTGCGCCAACCAGAGAATATGGACCAGGACGCTCTACCTGTCCAATCACATAAACAACCTTGCTGTGCACCTCAGTGACGACCACTGAGACCCGAGGGCGCTTCACAAATCCCTGAAGCTTGTCTGTCAATCTCCCCTCGGCCTGGATCGGCGTCAGCCCGGCAATCGCGACGTCCGAGATCAGCGGGAGTGAGATCTTTCCATCGGGGCGGACTTCGACGGTTTCACCGAACTGCGGCTCCTGCCAAACTGAGATCTGCAGCACATCGCCGGCGCCAATCACGTAATCAGGCTCGACACCTGTAGGATTCAACGTTCCTTGAACAGGAGGCTTGGTCTCGACCGTTGCCAGTTGGTTCTGCCCGATAGCTGTCGTATTGACGATGGCGAATACAAGGGCTGCGGTTGTGACAGTGCGCATTTTGAGGGTTTCGCGATCAGTATACGATGGCGGATGCGGAGAAAAGCCAGCTGAATCATCTACAACTTAAATGCAGTCGCAAGATTCTCTGCATGCCCTGAGAAATCCGTGTACGAG
>DASYBJ010000631.1:0-10504 GCA_036500845.1 Acidobacteriaceae bacterium | reverse complement strand
TCTTGAGAGATCCGAAAGCTCCAATTTCCCGACACCTGCGGCGCCACAGTTGCCGCAGAGCTCGAAGCCGCTGGATGGCTCACGGGGGAACAGCCCGTCAGCACTAATGGAACAACAGAGATGGCAGGGAGAGCTAAACGGAACCACAAACGGGACATACGAAGCCCTTAGGGAGAGATGCCTATAATCTAGTAGCGCTCGAAGCTGCGGCTCCATCCCCCATTCGGCGTATCTCAACGATCAACAGAGAGGCACCCGGCAGTAATTTCCCCTAAATGCAACATGCCCGCGCAGAATGCCTATAGTCACAGCTTCCGTTCGGCTGGTCGCGCCGAGCTTTGCCAGGATCAAACTGACGTGAAACTTGACCGTGTGCTCTGAGATGCTGAGTTGCGTCAGCCGGCACCCAGCAAAGCGGCGATATTATCTTTGTTCCAGTTCTTTTGAACCGCCGTCATCAGTGGTGTATTGCCCATTTGGTCTCTCGCGTCCACCTGTGCGCCCGCGCCAATCAACATCCCTAGTGATATTGGTGTCGCCGGAGCTGGCGGCGGCGTGCAGCGGCGTCTGTCAGTATCGTGATCTCCACATACCCTTTATGGTACCGATATAGGGCAAGAGAGGCACAGGAATCAAGCCCTGACCTGACTCCTAAATCAGACCGGCGCATTGCCTGATCCAGACATGCCCGGGACCATTAGTTCGTGAGACGCGAATACACCCACATGCTGCGCTGCGCCGTCTTGCCAAGTGACGCCAACAATCACCCAGTCGGAGGCTCTAGCCCCAAATGGCAGCGGGTTCAGCGGATGCACTGAAATCAGAAGCCCTTCAACCCTTGCCGACGCGAAACCGTGTTCATAAACCCACTGGTGAACGGGAATGGATTGAATCAAACGGCATTGTTCCACTCTATCTTTTGTATCCAACGCTGCTCTGAATCGATCAGAAAACAAGTTGACACTCCCCGGCAGAATAAAGGTGAAAGGCTCACCGCTTCGCCAATGAGCCCTGAGAGACGAGGGTCATCTGGAATCTTTCAACAGTTTCTTCAAGACATAAAAGCTCCCCTGAGACTTGCCGGCCTACCTTTTCAAACCAACCGGAGTATTTCCCCGGCTACCAACGTTCGCTTCAATCTTGGCAACATGTCTATCGGCCTTCCCTCTCTTCCCCCTCCCAACCTGTCCTGCATTTCTTGACTAACAAAAAAGCAAAAAGAACGAAGGAGCAACAATCTATAGTGCTTCTTTCATCTGATTCGTTTCTTTCTTTGTGCACAGAGTGTCAGATTTCAACCGCGCGCGTTCGTCCGACGTGGTATGCAGAATTCCGGCGCTTCCCATGTTTCATGACGTTCCCTCTCGTGGAACCAATTTCCTCAACAAGCGGTAGAGACGAGCCGTTGTGCTCTTCGCATGTCCATCACCTGTACTATGCGACCACCTCGTACCATTTCCCTGGCTACATGCGTCACAAACCACGTCACAAAGACCGCTTGCCCGGTCTGCGTTTCATCTCGCCGGGCAAGAGTCGCCCCTTTATAAGCGGCCAAAAGAAGTCTTGCAGGGTAAAGGGGTCCATACAGTCGCGGTGATGGTTGCTAGGCGGCTCTCGGCTCGAATAAAGTGCATTCGTGTGGATGAGTTCAGGATGGAGTTAGGATCCGTCAGGAACTCTGCTTTGTCTCTGTCTTGACGATCTCCAGGAATCGTAGGTAGTGAAGCAGCCACAGGCTGGGCAGGTATGAGCGGCTGACCATGGAGTCGGCCAGCCTCTCTGCCAGAGCTTGGATTCGTTTTGGTTTCACAGACTCCACGAGCATCCCTCGGTTCGACGTCCCGGGCAATACAAAAAAGGCCCTGACGCGGTTACCATAGTGGCCTTGGCCCGCATGCCCTAATCCGAAATCAGGCGCAGTGTCCCTCTTTGGGTCATTTAGTTTCTCCTGCTAATTTGCTTCTGTCCCACTGGATTCGCGAAGCCTGCGGCGTGATGTTTCTCACCGGGAAAGGGCAGTTGCTCAAACTTGGCGCCGAATCGTCATGTAGATCCCGGCAAGGCGAGCAGGTGCGTGGCGCCAAGAATATCGGACGCATGCACTGCCTTGACGGCTTCCATCAGATGCCGGCGAACTGTACCGGCTGGAGTCGCGTGATACAGGTGCTGGCGGTACTCCTCGAGGGTCTTGTCCGCCTTCCCGAGATTGCATCCGTCGGCACGGGAACCAAATTCTCGAGGCCTGTTCTGGGTCCCGGGTCTTTGGCGTGAGGTGATCCAACGTTACATCGTTGGGGTCGTCGATTGTGGAATTAGGGTCGACAGTGCATTCGCAAAAGGGGCAGATGTATCGTAGATAGAGAGGACACCAGCCCGCAGGGAATTGTAACCGCCTCCGGCGGTAATCCTTGCTGCTGGTTGTGTAGAAGTTGCTTCTTGAGCGTGGGCAGCGCTTGCAATAGATGGGGGAATTTCCACGCAATTCTCCTGTGGCTCCGCGGCTCTTCCCATTGGCTAAAGCTGAACGTACGGGCAAGGTTTTCAGCGATTGGAGCCAGAATGCCGAACACAAGACGACGGTCAGCATGTATTCGATGCGGGCCAAACACTCGCAGCCGTTCGTCTCGATGCCGATCTCCTGGAGTGAAGTCGAATCTGCGTTGTCGAAGGGAGATGTCGAGAGCCTCACTTTCACGCCTCAGCGCGCGATCAACAAAGTAAAACAGGAGGGCGATCTGTTTGCTCCAGTACTCACGATGATGCAAACTATCCCAGAGGAGCTGACGAGAGACTTGGGTCTGGCGGCCGTTCCGCACCCAGAGCCGGTTCCAGTTCCACATCCGATCAGGGATCGGAGGGCAGCGACGCTGGCTTGGCTGATTGTCGAGGAAGTGATCGGAATCGTCAAGCACGGTTTTGGGCGGCGCTGTCCGGAGCGAAGCGGAGGCTACGTTTATAAAGCGGAGAATGGGGTGCGGGGCAAGAGGCTGACGTTCGAAGCCCCTTGCCACTGTCAAGGCCAAGATCAAAGCGGACGCCTTCAATTTGAGAAGAGTGCTTTTCCGCGTTCAGTGAAGCCTGGTGCTCGATAGCGCTTGATTTATTTAAGGAGATCGCCCTTCCGCGAAACTTGGAGCGGAGGGCGACGACAACAGTCTCATTGAATCCTCAGCCAGCCACATCCACCAGTGGTCTGCGAGATCAGCTCTGCCTGAAACTTGCCAGTCACATTCTGCGCGATGGTTCCATCTCCGGTGATCGCTTCCGACGGCTGACCTGACATAACGATCGGGAATGCTCCCGCCGATGCATTCGTGACGGTGTAGACCAGGCCCGTGGCAGCCGTGCAGCTGGGCAATGTGACTGTCGCCTCCGCTGTTGGAATCATGGTGAGGAAGTTATCCCCTGAAACCATTGAGTACGTGTTGGCCGAAACGACAGTAGGATTGGCCGCGGTGTTACCCAGTGCGCTGTTGATCGCGTTGGAGGCAACCGCTCCTAGCTCCTGTTGGCCGGTTGTATTCGGGTGAATCCGATCGCTATTGAAGTAAGTCGGATTGGTGTAGCAGCTATCGCACCCCATGAAAGTGTCTTCGCCGAAATCGACGACCGTATAACCACCTTGTGCGGCATTCGCACGAATCAGTGGATTGAGCACGTTTTTGAATGTGTTATTGCTGGCACTAGAAGTTAACGTAGCAACAAGAACACGGCAACCCGCCTGACTGTCTATCGCCGCAAGGTCGAGAATCGAGTTCATTGTCTGTTGCGGGCTGTAGCCTATCTGCGGGTCATTAATCCCGATGGCAATTGTCGCGATCGAGCGGCCATTGTAGGAATAACAATTCGGTGCATCCCGCCAGAGCACGTTGGCGAGCGCGCCCGGAGATTCCAGGTTGAAGACGCCATTATTAATTATGGTTAACGACGGGGTAAGCGATAGATATGCAGGCCAACCAGCGGCTGCTCCATAGCCGCCTGTGATCGAGTCTCCCAGGGCTGTTAGATACGGGCCACCGTCCTTTGCGGTCACTGGCGCAATCTGCACGCCCCTCTCTCCAACGGACTGCAACAGAGAGCTGCTAATCTGCTGAATCTGCGTCGCGTCAAGCTGGGCCGGATAACCAACCAAGGCATACATCGTGCCGGGAAATCCGAAGAACCCTGGACTTATGTTCGCGGCACCAAGAGTGTAATTTCCGGTCGTCTGTAAACCCCCGGTAACTCCCCAGTTTCTGTAGGTGTTCTCTACGCCGTCAAGGAATGCACGATCCTGGGTACCGTTGCTAGTAAGTCCTTGGATGAGACACCAGCTATGCGTACCAAGTTCACCCTCGACACCGTTCATTTCGCCCGTTCCATTCTGTTGGAAAGTTTGGACGGACGAAGCGTCGATGGCTTCATCGTTCAGCGTCCAGGCGACTCCGCCTCCACCGTTAAAAGTCGTACCAACTAGGAAGCTAGCAAAGCCTTTGAAATGGGTGAATAAGCCAGGGTCAACTGGTAGATTTGCGACAACGCAGAATGTAGTGTCAGAATTAAGCGAAGCCGGGAGGTTGACGCCTGCTGCATCTGGACTAGCGCCAAAATACAAGCCGGTTCCCGTCCAAGAAGGACCAACAGCAGCGAATGTGCCGTCATTACCGTTACCGGAAATATCATGTAAGACGGTTCCTGTTTGGTCTCCATTGGCGACGAACGTGTACAGCACGTTATAGCCAGACGGAAGCGAGGGTGGCGAAGATCGTCCTCCGCTGGGTTGCGCAGCAATTGTGAGCGTGACTGCTGCACTGAGACTCTGATAGCCTGAAGTTCCAAGAAGCGTCGCTTCCGTCGTTCCCGCTCCAGTGTTTTGCGCCGCGCTAAAAGTGATCGGTTGCTTAACACCTGCATGCAGTGTCAGACTGGATGGGCTTGCAGTGACTCCGGAGGGAAGGCCGCTAAGAGCAACAGTAACTGGGTCCGTGGCGTTGCTTGCGGGCGATACTGATACTTGGATCGTCTGCGCGTCGCCTCCGGCGGTGAGATTGATCGAACCTGGGGCCACGGACAATCTGAGGTCACTGGGCGACGGCTCTGGTACATTTGTGGGTGGTTGCGCAGCAACTGTGAGCGTGACTGCTGCACTGAGACTCTGATGGCCTGAAGTTCCAAAAAGTGTCGCTTCCGTCGTTCCCGCTCCAGTGTTTTGCGCCGCGCTAAAAGTGATCGGTTGCTGAACACCTGCATGCAGTGTCAGACTGGATGGGCTTGCAGTGACTCCGGAGGGAAGGCCGCTAAGAGCAACAGTAACTGGGTCCGTGGCGTTGCTTGCGGACGATACTGATACTTGGATCTTCTGCGCGTCGCCTCCGGCGGTGAGGTTGATCGAACCTGGGGCTACGGACAATCTGAGGTCACTACCTTGCCCGTTGCCGTTTGATTGCGTATTTGTCGCTGCGGAATGATGTGTGACCGTGACTTCGCAACCTACAGAAGCCAGGGCTACCACCATGGCCAACGCTACACGGAGCGAGTTGTGTAGAAGTGACCGAATTCGCAACAGGCGATTGGTGATGACTAATGTTAACGGCGTGGTTGTTGCTCTGATGTGTAGCGCCGGTTGTCTCAATTTGAATGTCACGGTCCTTTTATCGGCACGAACTGTAACAAAATGAGACGCAGGGTTTATCGGCTATAAGACGAAAGTAACTGATAGTATTAACTAATTACCAACCGCTCCATCTTGGAACAGGTTGCGTAGATTCTTGCTTACCATGGCCCGCTGATCATCAGTGGCTTCGGATGAAACCCCAATCCGCTCCTCCCAGAATGAGTGCTCGAGGCGGCACTGCGGGCACGCGGGGGCCGCTTAGTTTCAGCCAGAAGCTCAAACTGAGCAGTTTAAGGACGCTCCTAGGCGCGTAGAAGCATGATGAGCATGAGTTGAACTCAGGACCATTTGGCACACGATCGCTCCGCGACGGGTCGAGGCCGATCTCATGCGGAGACAATCACCGATGCTGGAGGGGCCCCGTATCCCAGTTTCGAAATCTGGGGCTACCGACGCACCCAACGCAGGATCGTCGTGTGCGCAAGCTGCAAGCCGCGCTCGGCCGTCATCTCCACCAAGTCACGCAGATTAAGCTTATAGCGAAGATACCAACGCACACACAAAATGATAACTTCGCGGCCAAAGTGTCTTCCTGCAAACAGCTCTTCCAGGCTCTTCAACTCGCTCAATCGTCAGATCTCACATCACCAAGGCTACTCTGATCAGCCTGACATCCCTATTTGCACCAAAGCCATTTTATTTTCTTATCGGATAGTTACCAAAGTGCGTTCAAGGATTCGAGCGTATGCCCCTATACTGGCAGCGCTTCAGGGGACGGACAGCTCAGACTCCACTTGAGAGCTGTGCGGCTGAACATCCTAAAATGAACGGTTGGCTCTGGGAGGGTTTGTGCACCGCATTTGTCTGTTGGTGGCTGCGTCCGTAGGTTATTTGCTGCTCCTATCTGGGTGCGGAGGATCGAACTCCACATCCACTAGCACGTCTCAGCCGCCTTCCTCTTCTTCTGCGAATCCCATGCCGAGCATTTCGTCCATCACGCCCGGCAGCCTCGTCGCCGGTTCCGCTTCACAGACGCTGACCGTCAGTGGGAGCGGCTTTATCGCATCTACTGTTGTAAACCTCAACGGCACAGCGCTCGCGACGACCTACGTTAGCGCGACATCTGTGACAGCGACCGTACCCGCATTGGCGATTGCTGCCGATGGCACGGAAAAAATCACAGTTTCGAATCCTTTGCCTGGTGGCGGAATCTCCCAGGCGCAAAGCTTCACCATCACTGTTCCACCCCCTGTGGTTACAAGCCTGTCGCCACAAAGCGTACCGCAAAGCGCGGCGGTCACGATCACCGTCAACGGCACCGGATTTGAAGCGAACTCCGTGGTGCTGTGGAATGGCTCTGCACGCACCACCACCTTTGTAAATGCCACGACACTCCAGGTGGCACTGACAGCCACGGATGTACAGAACTTCGGCACCGGCCAGATCTCGGTAGCCAATCCGGGCCTCACTCCGACGACACCAATTGCGTTGGTTATCATCGCCAACACGCCGACGAACGAATGGACTTGGATTAGCGGAAGCACTGTCTCATCGGTGGGCTTAGGCCCGGCTGGCGTCTACGGAACACTCGGCACGGAATCTGCGAGCAATATTCCTGGCGGTCGCGGTGTCGCCACCGGCTGGGCAGACAGCAGCGGTAACCTTTGGATCTTCGGAGGTTTTGGGTTAGACGCAACCGGAACGAAACCTGGCGAACTCAACGATCTGTGGAAGTTTGACCCGAAAAGCAATCAATGGACCTGGATGGGCGGGTCCAACACAATCAACGTGCCAGGCGTGTACGGAACTCAGGGGATAGCTGCGGCGACAAACGTTCCGGGCGCTCGTCAGGTTGCAGCGAATTGGGCAGATGCGAGCGGCAATTTCTGGATCTTCGGAGGCGCTGGCTATGACGCGAGCGGACAATTCTTTACTCTTCTTAACGACCTTTGGTTTTTTGCTCCAGCATCCAATACCTGGACATGGATGGGAGGCAGTAAAACGGGTGAGGCGACAGGCGTCTATGGGACGTTGGGTATACCAGCTGCGGAAAATCTTCCTGGGGCGCGCGAGGAGTCTGTCGCCTGGACTGACACCAGCGGCAACTTCTGGATGTTTAGCGGATGGGGCTGGGATTCGAAGACAGAAACCATCGATCTAAATGATCTATGGAAGTACAATCCAAGAACTCAACAATGGACCTGGGTCGGCGGAAGTAATGTTGGAGGTTCAAGCGGTATTTATGGAACCCTGGGGACGCCAAATTCTGCGAACTGGCCAGGTGCCCGCGAGGGAGCTTCCAGTTGGGTCGACGCAAATGGCAGCTTCTGGCTATTCGGCGGATATGGATTCGATTCAATGGGAAACAGATCCAGCTTGAATGACCTTTGGGAGTTCAGCCCTTCGGCTATGGAATGGAACTGGGTATCAGGAAGTAATCAGGTCAATGCTCCGGGAATTTACGGCTTACAGGGTACTTCCGCAGCTTCCAATGTTCCTGGTGCTCGCAAGTTCGCTACAACATGGAAGGACAACAGCGGCAACCTGTGGTTGTTGGGCGGTAATGGCTACGCCGCATCGGGTGCATCTGGTGAACTGAACGATCTCTGGACCTTCAATCTCGCCAGCAAACAATGGACCTGGGCGGGTGGCAGCAATCAAATAAATGCCTCCGCAACGTACGGCGTCGAAGGTGCGCCAGGATCTGCAAACGTTCCCGGCAGTCGTGATGCCGCCATTGGAATAACAGATGTCAGCGGCAACTTCTGGTTATTTGGAGGGTACACAGGCAGCTCCAGTGGACCGGATAGCGTGTCGCTCAATGATCTCTGGCGATATCAGCCTTAGGCGTAGAAATTTTTAATTCTACCCGGCTCAAGATCAACTGCTGTTGTCGATTTCCCTTAATTCGTAGAATGCCAGCACTGATTAGAAAGGAAATACCTTTCCCCTCAACGCCCAGAATTTCCCTTAATTTAGCGAATTCGTCCTTAATTTGTGGGAAAATCGGCCCGGGCTGAAACGACAGTTTTCTCATCCGAAGCGTGACTGGACATTGCCTTGGTCGGAGAATGGAAGTTTGGCCTCAGAACACGCCGTAGTCGTGGCAGCGCTTGCCTGACTTCATCTGCCCGGCAGCGCTGGTCAAACCTTACACACGGCTCCGGCATGGTTCACAGCGACCGTATCCGTACAGAGAGCAACGCCCATTTCGAGGGAGTTATGGGATGGGCGGTGCCATTTTATGGTTCAGAACACCGCCATCTTATCGTTGGAGTTACAAAACGGTTCATACGGTAGCTGACTCCATATAGCTGGACATGTGCGTAAAGATGTCCTCCGCGGTTGGTCCGGATGCCGCCATCTCTTTCCTCTGCCGCATCACCTCGTCCATCTCGTTCAGCAAAGTGGCGGCATCCGTGGCCGTCGTCACGCGGAGGCTGTCGTTCTTCTTCAATTCGTGCGCGGGATGGGAGCAGAGCCGGTTACGAATTTCCGCTGCGAATCGATTCAGATCCTGGTCCTGGCCGACATTGAGCTGCGGCAACAGATCGACCAGATCGAAGACGTTTGTCACCAGAGAGGCGTGGAAACGGGATTCCGGTTCGTTCAGGCGATCAGCCATATGGCTCACAACTTCTTTGAGCCGGTTCCACAGGTCAGCTGTGCCATTCAGAAGCGACTGGCGGACATTCTCGTCGATCACGCGGGCGACGCGTGCCTGTTCCTCAGCGGACATCGTGACACGGAAGTCGTCCCCGCTGGGAATGGGCAGCACTTCGAGCTTGAGACCGAACTTCTTCCGCAGCGCATCGGGCTTTGGATAGTCTTCCTCACGGAAAAGACCATTAAGCTCCGGCCGGACCTGCTCGATGTAGCTCGGATACACAGCGAGAAACTCCTCTACCTGTCTCGAGAAGGTCTGCTCGTACTCGCGCATCCGAGCGGTAAGGTCGAAGTAGAAGTGCGCCGGGAGCAGCCGGTGGCCCTCGTCCGACCAAGGCAGCGTGATCTTGTAGAAATGCTGACGAATCTGTCCGGCGAGTGTGCGCAGGTCCTCCAGTCTTTCGGCGCCGCGTAACAGCTGCTTGTTGTAGCGGCCGGCGCTGACAGGAGCGCCGTTCTGCGTGGCAACGTCGTGGCTGACTTTGCGGTCGTGTTTCATCGCGGTCCAGATGCTGATGTGGACCGCAGCAAGCATTGCGCGTTCAGTAATCATTGGAGAACCTCCGCATGTTCGACGCCGAAGCGCACGAACTCCGGCGTGTGCGTGATGGAACGGTCGCGGACAGCCGCATCGCGCATTGCAAGCACGCGCATCTCGGTCGGCATGCGATCGAGATAGCGGATGCCTTTGGCGATGGAGTGGTCGGTGAGGACGCGGCCAAGTGCCGTTGCGATCGCAATGCGCGCAGACGGCTCCTCCGGGAGGGGCGCTGTGTCCGGGTTCAGCAGGATCTCCGGGATCGATGGCAGCTGCCGGAAGAGGCGCAGAAAAGCGACGAGCTCAAGCGCGGCAGCGTGGCCAATCGTGCCTTCGAGCAGTTGCGCCTCGATTTCCATGGTTCCGGTAAGGAAACCGCCGTTCTGACGATTCGCAAAGCCTGTCAGTACGCTCGACGCCATCTCCCACGATCTTGGTGTAGGCCACGCGTTCAAATCCGAGGTCGCATCCGCATCATGCAGAAGCGCAGGCTTGAAGCGCAGAAATGCGATGATCTCGGGACGGATCCTTGCCTTTAACGCCCATTTACACCAGTCCTCGAAGTCTGGCTCCAGATCGAGGTGGACAAAGCGATTGCGCAGCGGCCGGGGCATCGAGAAGTGCACGCCGCGCTCGGAGGCTGGATTGCCGGCTGCGATCACCGCCCAGCCTTCGGGAAGCTGGTACTCACCCAGCTTGCGATCGAG
>DASYBJ010000630.1:0-7563 GCA_036500845.1 Acidobacteriaceae bacterium | reverse complement strand
TGTGGCTCCTCTTCGAGCCGAGTGACGAGAGAGCGTGCCCTTTGAAGCGCCAGGTCGAAATCATCAACACGGAAGAACAATAGGAGTCCGTTGCCGGGCGTCCCGTGATCAGGGCTCATCAATGAAGGATGCTCGTGGGCGCTCCACTGATGGAGGCAGAGCAAGACAGTTCCATCTGAATCGAGGATTTGTCCAAAGTAATCATGGGCAGGAAGAGTAGCCGGCTGACCGAACAGAGCCTGGTACCATTTCAAGCTGCCCGACACGTCGCCTACCCCTATGATCGTCCACGTGCGCTTCATCGGGTCCCCTCTGCGGACAAATGATACAACCGGTCATGGACGGCCTAAAACGAAGTCGTCGCCGACAATCCATTGTGTCTACACTCGTTTCTAGGATAGCCCAGTACTTGCCTTACTGTTTGAATGCCGACAGGCGGATCAGGCTAAACCTACCATCGCCTAGAGATAATCCTCTCAGACTGGCGAATCGTCGGCGACTTGGAAGGTGGGCCCATCGACCGGTGAATTGAAGCCAAATCGCCAACCCACTCACCGAAGCTGATTACTCCCCAAAAGTCGGCTAGGCTCGCGGAATCCGGAACCGAGATCCCGATACGGGATCCTGCGGCGTTTTCTCGGTACTAATGATTTGAACTCGTTCGTGCAGATTCAAATTGGGGCAAATCTTCACGTCGCGCTGATCAAGCGCAAGCGCAGTTCAGTGCGTTTCATTTGAGCCACGCGAATGCTAAGGAGTCTGTATCCATCGCTGTATCAACGATCGGCTTTGCGATGTCCAGTGCTCCTTCGCCATTAGCGAACATCACGAAGCCCGATTTTGCTGCTGGGTCGGCCATGACAAAAGCTTTGAAAGCTCCATTGTCGCCCCAATGCCAGAGCATGACGACACCGTGTTCGCGCTGAATGCCCCATCCGAGGCCCCAAAAAAGGGTTTTTGAAAGCTCTTTCGGTTCTTGCTTAATGCAAATCCTACAGCTTGGGTCGAGCGCAATATGTGGTGTCTCCATCTGACGTAGTGTGGAGGGGGAAAGTCCTTTGCCGTTCAGAACCGCATCGACGAACAGGGCGTAATCCCTGGCTGTCGTGTTCAGGCTTGACGCCGCACCAGCTTCCGTTGGCTTCCACAGATCAGCGGGTATTCCCTTGGAGTCATAAGCTGTAGCCGTCAGCGAATCGAAGCTGGGCTTCCAGACGTAGCTGCTACTAGTCATGCCTAACGGCGTGAAGACGGCTGCGTCCATGTAAGCGTTCAGTGGTTTCCCAGTGATCTGTTCGACTACGCGTTGCAGATAGATATATCCCTCACCCGAGTAGCTGAAACGCTCTCCAGGAGAGAAGTAGATTGAAAGCGAGCCGTCAGATCCCCGCCAATTCGGAAAGCCGGTTCGATGGCTCAATACCAGTCGAGCCGTGATCTTACCCAAGCGTTCGTCCTGAATGTAGGGCTTTGGCAAATAAGAGCTCAGTGGAGTGTCAAGGTCCAGCTTCTCCTGATCTACCAACTTCAGCACTCCGTAGGTGAAGACGGGCTTGCTTAGGGAAGCCGCTTCAAAGACCGTATCCGTCGTGACGGGCTCTTCCGTCTTCTTGTCTTTGACACCGAATCCATGAAGCCATGTCGTCTTCCCATCTCGGATCAAGGCGATCGACATCCCAGGAACTCGGCCCTGCTTCATGAGATCCGGAATTTCGCTTTCCAACCGGGAGATCACTGCCGTCGTACTTGGCAGCGCTGGACCTCGTGCCCGTAGCCCTGGAGCGGCTTCAAGAAAGCCTATGGTCAGTGCCTCCAGCACGAGAATGCTACTAACTCTGCTGATCCAATGCATCACTTCTACCCCCTTTGAAGGGCGAGTGGCTCTTCGTTAATGGATGGAAGGCGTTTATCGTTCCCGGCACCTTTTGCAGAAAGGATTACGTAGGATTGCTGGTTGTGGTTCCAGTTCAGTCCTCAGAAGTCTTTGGGCTGTATCTGGAGCGCCCGCGCGACAGACGGGTCCTTCTACTACGCTGGAAGGGGCGCTTTAGATACGCTCCAAAGACTTGTGGGCAGTGACATTTCTTAGGCGCGACTCAGTGCACCGCAGGCCGTGAGCGCATTAAGGTTCTGTGCCTTCTCAGGAACACAACCAGCGCTCGGCGCAGGTACACCGCCACCAGGGGCATCGCGATTGCAGCCACCACGCCCCAGACGATGAGTGCGTGCCACTCCCATTGCCAGATGTCGTGAAGCAGTCGCAATGGGTGATGGCTCAGGTGCTGAAGCTGCTTGCGGTCCATGGGCAGCTTGCGCGTGTGGAACAAATAGACACCGAGCTCGATGAAGGGGATGAAGAGCAGCAGATGCAGCGGCGTTACCACATGGACGCCGAGCAGCGCTGCGAGCCTGCTTAGGCCAAAGACCCACGCCAGAAGCACCACTGACAGCGTCGCCAAGCCTACCGACGGATTGATGCCGACGACCATGCCTAATGCCAGGCTCCACGCCAGGCGTCGCGGCGTGACGCCGCCACGCAGCGCACGCAGCAGCGGTCGAAGCAGGTGGCAACGCAGCCACTCCCGGATGGGTTGTGGCACCAGCACACTCACTTGGACGCCGCCCAGTCACATCCCGGTCAACGAAAACGAACTTTATGTGCAGTCCACACCTTCGCTGCGCCGTGAGTTCCTTGTGGAGGAGCAAGCTGCATACAGACAACAGCTCATGGGGATCTTAGTTCGAGTGGCGAGAAGCGCGTTTACGAGGATCCATCCTGTTGTCTGAGTGCAGACCGTCCCAATAAGCGGCTTGAAGCGCCAGTTGTGCATCGGCGAGCCAGTTGTGTCGAGTCAGGCCGTTTGCTAGTTTGACATGCATGCCGCCGAATGCACCCGAAGATCTGAGCAGGACCATAGAGACTCTTTACCAGTCTGAATCGGGCAGAATTCTTGCCACACTGGTGCGCCTGCTCGGCGATCTCGATCTCGCCGAAGAGGCCATGCACGAGGCCTTCGCCGCCGCTTTGGACAGCTGGCCTCACGCCGGCTTACCGGACAAACCGCGCCCCTGGCTGATTTCAACCGCACGCTTCAAGGCCGTCGACGCGATGCGCCGGCGGGCGTGCTTCGCCGGAGTAGAGAGAGATCTTGCGCTGCACCTTGAAGCGCAAATCAACGAAGCCCACTTCAACGAAGCGCCTCAGGAAGAGGAGATCCACGACGATCGCCTCCGTCTCATCTTCACCTGCTGCCATCCCGCTCTGCCACCGGAGGGACAAGTTGCCCTCACTCTGCGTGAGGTCTGCGGCCTGACAACAGAGGAGATCGCCCGGGCATTCCTCGTTACGCCGGCGACACTTGCGCAACGCATCGTTCGCGCAAAAGCCGTCATCCGCGATAAGGCGATTCCTTACCAGGTGCCCGCGTCCCAAGAACTATCGGCAAGGTTGGGCGCCGTACTTCAGGTCGTGTACCTGGTCTTCAACGAGGGCTATTCAGCCGAGACAACAGGAGCCGAGCTGAGCCGCGAAGCAATCCGTCTGGGCAGACTCCTTCTTGACCTACTTCCGGAACCCGAGGTGATGGGCCTCTTGGCGCTCATGCTGCTACAGGAATCGCGCCGCGCTGCCCGAAGCTCTACGGAGGGAGACCTGATCCTTCTAGACGAGCAGGATCGCTCATTGTGGATCAGCGATCAGATCGCCGAAGGCATCGCGCTCACCGAGAGCGCTCTTCGATCGCGCAGTTTTGGTGCCTACACCCTGCAGGCGGCCATTGCGGCAGTTCACGCCGAGGCTTCCTCGGCGGCGTCCACCGACTGGCGCCAGATCACGCTGCTCTACGACCGGCTGATTCGTATTCAGCCATCGGCGGTCGTGGAACTCAACCGCGCAGTTGCCGTCGCCATGTGCGAAGGCCCCGAGCATGGTCTTCGTCTGATCGATGGCCTGCTGGCGCGCGAGGACCTCGCCAACTATCACCTCGCGCACTCCGCCCGCGCAGATCTGTGTCGCAGGCTGGGACGGCTTCCGGAGGCCCGTGCTTCGTATGAGAAGGCCCTGACCCTGGCTCGACAGGAGCCGGAGCGGCGTTTCCTCGCCAAGCGGCTGAGCGAATTGAAATAAAAAATAGTTCTCTTCTGCTGTCGATTTTCCCAACGCCCGACGACTATAGGGTGAACCACCCAGCGCGCAAGGTTGCGCTGCCGACCACCAACAAAAGGAGAGTGCAATGAAATACATCTGTTTGGGATACTACGAGCCAGCAAAACACGCGGGCATGACCGAGGACGAGCGAAACGCAATGTTCGACGAATGCTTTGAGTACGACGACCATCTGCGCGCCAACGGGCACTGGGCTGGTGGAGAAGCTCTTCAGCCTTCTGAAACAGCGTTGACCGTGTATTGGAAGAACGGCAAAGTCGCGATGACTGACGGTCCCTACGCGGAGACCAAGGAACAACTCGGAGGCATTCTCGTGCTTGAGGCGCGGGACATGAATCATGCCATTCAGCTCATGTCGCAGCATCCGGCACTGAAGTATGGGTCCTCGTTCGAGATACGTCCAGCCGGCGATATGACTGAAATAATTCAGCAGAGCGAGCAGCGACGGCGAAAGGTTGCCGTCGCCCGGTAAGGACGGCCCCAAGGATGAGTACCGCGAAGTCGGCTAATGAGATGGTCCGCCGCTTGATTCACCCGCAGAATCGGGTGATGGTGGTGGCAGCTTTTCAAGGAGGATCATCAACATGCAGGTACACTCAGTTGGCATCGATCTGGGCAAGACGACTTTTCACCTCGTGGCACTCGGCCGCTGCCGGTAAGGTGCAACAGGCACGCGCGGAACTCATCGTGGCCAGGAGAATGATCTCCACCTGAAGGCCGGATACATAGACGCAGACTGTCCTCTCGTTTTCAATGTTCCCCTTGCGGTCATGCGGCGGACCATACAATGTTTCCAAAACTGCTGGACTGGCTCATTGGCATGTCCCATGCGCGTTTCACGGGACTAATCCGCACCTATGCAGATAAGGCAGCCACGCGCGGGGTTTCCAGGGATGCCTTCTTCGGGCCAGAGTTCGAGCACAGTCATTAGGGCATCCTGGGTCAGTTCTTCTGCGATGCCGATATCGTGGGTGGCTCCGGCAATGGCGGCGATGAGCCGTGTGGACTCGATCTTGCACACGGCCTCAATCGCCTTAGGCACATCTTTCATGCCTGCTAGATTACGGCATTCCGGTATTCACTGACGGTGTCGCGTCGTCGAACTATGCGGTCTTCAAAGGCCCGGCGACCTTGTAAGCACTGAGGATGATGCCGGACGGCATTGCTTTCGTGCTGACGAGCTCGAATGAGCGTGGCGGGGTTCCCTCCGCAAAGAAGCGCTTTCCCGTGCCCAACAGGACTGGATAGACGACCAGCAGGACTTCATCCGCAAGCCCTTGTTGGAGCAGCGTCGATGTCAGCGTGGAGCTACCCGAGAGGATAAGGTCTGGGCCGTCCTGCGACTTGATGCGGCGAATGCCCTCGAGAATGTCCGGTCCAAGGCCCTCGAACGGACCCCATTCGAGGCTTTCCGGACGGTGGGTCGCGATGTATTTCGTTGCCGCATTGAGGCGGTCCGCCATCGGACTGCTCGGCGCGTTTGGCCAGAAGCCAGACCAGATATCGTAGGTGCGACGGCCAAGCAGCAGATCGAAGCTCTCGCCATACGCGGCGAGGATTGCATCTCTGCCAGCGGGGGTCCGATAGGGCGCGGTCCAGTCGCTGTAGGGGAAATCGCCGTCATCGGCGGAGTGCTGGATCACGCCGTCCAGCGAGATGTGTTCCATGATTTTGAGCTTTCTCATTGAGTCTCCGTGTTCTGGGGTTGGAGTTTCTATTCTGTTGGCATTCCGAGGAACTCGCGCAACGTTGACCATCATCTACGACAGTTCGGCGTTTAATGGAATTGCCCCGGCGCACAAGATATTCCCATGACTTCTGCTCAGAGCAATCCCGCTCTTGGGTTCGAAAATGGACAGACGGGTCGTTCACCTTATCTACGCGGCTCGTTAAAGCAGTGGTTAACGTCCCGTCTGTCGCTCTCGGCGCCCTCCTCTCGGCGCCGTCTTCGGCCCCCCAGTCCTGGAGCTCCAGGACTTCCGCACAATTAATTTCCTTCCGGCTGTTGATTTACTTCCGCGCTGTTCGACTCACTGGCAGAACGGGGAAAGAACCAGGTTGCGAAGACGGATGGGCCGCAGCTGATTCGATCTCCTCATTCCAAATGCGAGGCCGGCTCCAGCCTGAGGCCATTGGATGAATGGCGTGAGGCGAGAGTCTTAGGAGAAAATCGATGATTGTCAAAGTAGGCAAGGCTGTATTCGAGACAACGGCGGTGTTGGCTGTTCTCTGTGTGGCATGTGCTGGTGTTGCTCAGGATAGGAGCGGTTCTTACCCAGGCATGGCCTCGCTCGACAAATACCTCATGACGGATCGCAATGCCGAGATTACCCTGGCGCAAAGCGCGGCTCCGGATCACAATGCGACGGTCATGATCCTTGGATCTGATGGCTATGAAGCCGCGGTGAACGGCAGTAATGGGTTCGTATGCGAGGTGGAGCGCGGATGGATGTCGCCGTTCGATAGTCCCGAGTTCTGGAATCCAAAGATGCGAGGGCCTATCTGCTTCAATCCGCAAGCCGCCCGGAGCATCCTTCCGATTACGATCGAGCGGACGAAGCTGGTGCTGGCCGGACGGACGAAGGACCAAATCATGGCTGACATCAGGCGCGATCTCGATAGCAAAAAGCTGCCCGCACTCGAGCCTGGAGCGATGTCCTACATGTTGTCCCCCAAAAGCAACCTCGGTGACGCCGTTGGACATTGGATTCCCCATTTGATGTTCTATGTTGCGGTTAGTCAAGCGAACTCCTGGGGCGCGGACTTGCCGGGCTCTCCCGTGATGCGAAACCCTCAGTTTAACCGTGCTCCTGAACCAATCACCGTGTTCATGATCCCGGCAAAAACCTGGTCTGATGGAACGCCGGCGCCGCCAGACAAAAACTAAGAACCGAAAGTAAATCAAGAGGGCTCGCTCGACGAAGCGGACGAGGCAGCGCGCTTAAGGAATCACATCGCTTCTTTTTTCGTCCTAGAAAACTGTCGGGATCTCAATACCGGCAGCGCGGGCTTCGATGGGGAGATCATCTTCGATACCACTCGAACCTCTACTTGCAATGGAGACCAGCTAAGATGAAAGACCTCTTTGACCCAATCCTGGTGGAGGACACAAAGCAGCGCATTCTGCGGCTGCGTCTTGAGAGCGAGCGGCAGTGGGGCAGCATGGCGGTCGCTCAAACTCTCGCCCACTGCACCTCTGGCATTGAAATGGCGATGGGTGTCATCCATGCGAAGCGTGCACCATTTCCCGCCAACTTGATCGCCCGCTTATCAAGCCGTTGGTCTTCCGCGACGACAGGCCGATGCGTCGCAACTCGCCCTCATCGCCGGAGCTGTTCTCAGCGGGCACAACAAACTGTGAATTCTTAGGCGAGCGCTCTAGGCTTATCGCTGCAATC
>DASYBJ010000629.1:0-18373 GCA_036500845.1 Acidobacteriaceae bacterium | reverse complement strand
CCTGCTACGATCCAGGGCATCCACGACCTGGTTTCCGTGGTCTGGTGAGAGGCGAGAAACCCACTCT
The DNA here is from genome assembly GCA_036500845.1 of Acidobacteriaceae bacterium. Lineage (GTDB taxonomy): Bacteria > Acidobacteriota > Terriglobia > Terriglobales > Acidobacteriaceae > PALSA-350. The sequence continues at coordinate 18,306 of DASYBJ010000629.1, read as the reverse complement.
CCTCGTTTTCTTCCTGCTTTGGGTCTTGATCCGGCATCAGCGGAATTGTACCCGCGTTTGTGCCAAGAACGATGGGAATCCCAGTCTAGGGAATTGGTCCGCTACGTTGAAGATCACTCGAAATGCGAAAGAAGTACGAATAAACCGGGAATTCGAAATATTCCTGGAACGAGGCAGCGCTCGTTCACGTCTAAAGGAGTACGCAGGCAGAGTTCTCAACAGGCTTTCAAACAACAAGCGAATGCGTTTGGGGTTCGTATGTGCGGAGGCAGCTCATGACCCGGAACGATCGGAACGAAGACGACTATCTTCCCGACGGTGATCTCCCTCCCGGCAAGGATGAAAGCACCGGATGTCAAGCCGGTGTTTGCATTCTGGGAGGACGAAGATCAAGCAATCCCCAGAAGGGACCGATTTCTTTCCTCTATCCGGCGGCTGCGATCGTTGCTGCTCTGCTGCTGCTCATGATGGCCGTTGTGTGAGAGCTGATCTCTCCGGGATCAGCCAAACCGTGCTCAGCCAAATCGGGCCTTCTTAATCTGGCGAAAGTCTTTGCCTCGCATCTCAAGTTCCACGCACATCTCTGCGAGCCGTGAGCGCATGCGTTCTCCGATGCGGTCTCCCAAGGTATCTTCTCGCATAGCCCTTTCGGCTCCCTGCTGTTCAAAGGAGACCCGATTCGTTTCCTGCCGCACAGCGCCTGCCGGCGAATTCGGATAATTTGTCGTGATCAACGTTGTGCGTTTGTCGTTGTACCGGGTGTTCAGGATCAGAGCCACCGTGTCCCAAACCCAATCCGTGGGTTTTTGAGCGCCGAGCTCGTCCAGGATCAGGACCTCGGCTTCAAAAACGGGAGCGAGGATTTGTAGCTCGGTAGTCGCCACTCTTGGGTTGTACGACTCCTGAATGCGCTTGAGTAGCTCTCGGTAATCGCAGAAGAGTCCTACTACGCCTTTTTCCAGGATCAAGGCATGGAGAATAGCAACGGCCAGGTGAGTTTTACCCGCGCCAACCGGACCGGTGAGCAGCAGCCCTTGGCCTTCCGTCGTTACTGGATAGCCAGCCACGAACTTGCGGGCCATCATGTAGGCCGCCGCTAAGGACGGATCGGCACTCGGGTACCCAGCATCAAAACTCTCGAGGATACAGTGCTCGTACCGCCTGGGGATACCGGCCCGTTGTAATAGGCGAGCCGCGCGACGCTCGAGCCGGCACTCGCAGTCTTCCGCATAACGCTCTCCGTTGGGGCGGACAATCAGTCTTAGGCCGGAGTCGCCGCAGATCGGGCAGGGCAGAGACATGGATACCCTCAAACTACCGGATTGCTGCTGCAACTGCTAGAGGCCGGGCTGTAGTGGGAAAGTAGGAAAAATGGCCTGAAACCCCAGAGATGGCTTAAAATGGAGTTTACGCAGCAAGTAGGAAAGGTCTGAGTAGAAGATGCCCAAGGAAAAGATCCATCCAAATTATGCCGAGATCCGCGTCCAGTGTGCCTGTGGCAACGGTTTCGTTACTCGTTCGACCCACAAGGGTGATATCCACCTCGAAATTTGCTCCGCCTGCCACCCGTTCTTTACCGGCAAGCAGAAGCTTGTGGATACCGCCGGTCGTGTTGAGCGATTCCGCAGGAAGTACGCGAAGGCCGGCGAGCCGGCAGGTAAGACAGCGGCAGTTTAGTCATTCACCGATCTCTGTCAAGAACCCGAAAAGGCCCGCCGCGGCGGGCCTTTTCTACTGAACGATAATTTTCTAATACCGACTTATTGATTCGGCGAATCACCTCTCCCTGGCCCGCGAGAAGGACTCATCCATGGTGAAGATGGATTTGGCTGAAATCTCTGTGGCGGCTTGCCGCACTAAGAAAGCGCATGAAGAAGTCCTGGGATAATCCGCGCGATCACACGATGCCGACCCAAGTGAGCGTACCGGCAGAGGTCACAATCGGCAGCGTCCGTGTGGCCCCGGCTACCGTTTTGGCTCCCATGGCCGGCGTCACAGACACGGTCTTTCGCCGCTTCATCCGCAATGCCAGCATTTTCACCCGGAGTTCAGCGACACCAAGTTCTCCAATCGGGAGTTCCCCCATCGGGAGTGGCGACGCCGGGCTCGCCGCGCATTTGGACCCGGAAGAGAACTCGCTCCATCTTGTCGATCTTGTCGATGCGCTCATCACGAACCAGCAGTCTGGATGCGGCCTCATCGTGACGGAATTCACTTCTGCGGATGGACTAGCTCGCATGCGGGAGAGCAAGCGGAAGCGCTACCTCGCCTACTACGAGGATGAGCACCCGATTTCGGCACAACTCTTTGGGTCGGATCCGCAGACGCTTTCCGACGCGGCGAAGATTGTTGAAGATGCCGGCTTCGACATGGTGGACTTGAATCTGGGCTGCCCCGCCAAGCGGGTCGTCAGTTGCAATGGGGGCAGCGGCCTGCTGCGGGACCTTCCCTTGATTGCCTGCATTTTCGAGCGTGTTCGGTCCGCTGTTCGCATCCCGTTCACCGTGAAATTTCGCATGGGGTGGAACGACCAGCAGATTGTGTGCGTGGAGCTGGCGCGGTTGGCCGAGGAAAGCGGTCTTGATGCAGTCGCACTGCACGCCCGCACTCGCGAGCAAGGCTATTCCGGGCAAGCAAGATGGGAGTACATCGCAGCGGTCAAGGACGCCGTTCGGATCCCGGTGATCGGCAATGGGGATATCCGTTCGCCGGAGGATGCTTGCACCATGGTGTCTGAGACCGGCTGCGACGCGGTGATGATCGGCCGGGCGGCGCCCGCGAATCCCTGGATCTTCCGCCAGATCGCGCAGTACACCGCCTTCGGTATCTATGACCAGCCGTCGACGATCGACCGATATCGCATGATCCGCACCTACTTCATGATGCTGATGGAAGAGGGCAACCCAAATGGAAATCCGGAGGTCACCGGAAAAATGAAGCAGTTTGCCTCATGGTTCACGCACGGTGTGCCCGGCGGCGCGCGCCTGCGCAAGAGCATCTACGAAGCCAGGAAGAGCGACCAAATTTTGTCCGCGGTGGACCAGTTCTTCCTTGCTGATCAGAACCAGGGATCAATCCACCGGGATGAGACGTCTGAGGTCAGCGATCAGTTTCCAGTCGTCAATGCTTAATCGAACAGTTCTACACACTTTCAAATAGTTATTGTGGCCAATTCCCGACGTCGTGAGAAATCCTGAGGCCTGAGTACTGGCCCCTCTCAAGGTCCTCGCTTCCGAAAAACAGTCTTCGGCTGGCTGCGCCATCCTTCATTCAGAGCGATCAGTGTCCATTGGATAGCAGGAGAGAAGTGTGCGAGCACCATTTCCATTGATGGGTGTACCCGCAGGGCAGGCGCAACAAAGAAAAGCAGCGGCGCATCTTTGAGCAGCCTCGTGCCAGGAAAATAACCGCTGCGTTCAAGTTCGCTGGGTGATTCGCCTTCTACGCCGCGCTGCTCGTTGAGCCATCGCACGCGGATCCAATAGTCCAAGCCTTGCAGCGGCAGATGGAGATCCTCGTCCGCCTTCAATTCGACCACAGCCAGCCTTCCCGCCTGTGTCACCGTCAGCAAGTCGAGCATGCCGCGATCGGCGGCGGCGAACGCCGGAACTTGCGAATAGATAGGAGAGGGCCGTAAGCCGGGCTCGATCTCTCCGAGCCTTTCGCGAAGAACGGATTCGAGCCACCCTTCCGGCTGCAGCCGGAACAGCGGATCGCGTGGATTCCCCGCCGGATGTCGATGTGCAAACAGCCGTTCGACCAACTCGACAAACCAGGCCTCTGTCGCAGCCTCAAGCGGAGTCTCATTCGCCCCAGCACCGAAGGTGATGTTGTCCTGCCGGGTAAAGGAGTGGGGCGCAAAGCCATGGCGGACGCGCGCAAACTCCAGGCCGTGCAGTGTACAGGCGACTTCATTCGAGCTCTTCGCCCGTAGCGTCACCCGGTTTCTCAGACCTTCCGGCAATAAATGCATCAGGCGGTCCAGCCCCGGGCGCACGCGCTCGATGGCCGCATCCGGGTCGAAGGCTTGAACGAGGCGCATCTTGAGGTTGCCTTCACCTGCAGTGTCGATGTGTGTCAGCTCTTCGCTCGCTTCGCATAGTTCGTAAAGCTCCCACGCGCCCAGATTGCGGTTGAGCCACGCCATCCGTGCTCGCGTGACATCTGAGGCTCCCTTGGGCAGGAAAACTTTGAGTCCCTGGCAGACGGTCTTGCCCCCTCCGTGTTGGCGGCAATGAGCAAGCCAGAGAATGCCCAGAGTGAGAACCCCACCGATCGTGGCCGTTGTCTCTCCTGCGCTAGTCCCGATCACCGCCCACGATTGCTGTCCACGAACCAACAGCCCGCGCGCGTACGCGGGGCCGAAACTGTTCTCGAGATCCATGGCCGAGCGCAGGTTCTGCAGTTTGTAGTCGTTGAACGAGCGGATCAGCACGCGCTCGAGCAAGCGAAGGTAAGCACTCCGCGCCACCGTACGCGACGTGGGCGTCCGTTGATCGCGGTCCGGAACAAGCTGGAGACTCTGCGGACGCGGGCTTCCCAAGCGGCGCACTAAAATGCGCAACGTGTTCTTGCGCTCCTCGATGCCGAGTACGGTCCGGATCAGATTCCGCTCTTCCGACCAGAGCTGCAGAACGCACCGCCCATGTTCGGTCGAGAGCGAATAGCTGGAGGCCGGCATCTCAAACAGCACGTGCCCATCGTCCAGGACTACGGCGCGGGGATGTTCCGCCAAATACCTCTCGAGGCAGCGCGCAAGCTCCGGAGCTTCGAGCGAAGCTTTGAGCGGAGAGGTCTGACCGCTATGCACCCCGTAGCTCCTGGAAAAGCCAGGTGCAAGAAAAGAACTCGGGTATGTGCCGATAGAAGATCCGCTTTGCGATGGGCATGCGATACCCATCATTGCGGATGCTATCTGCTTAGAACAATCCCTCTTCCTGGGATTGTCAGCTACCAGTGAAGCCGGGTGCGGAGCTCTGTCACGTGTGCCAGATGGTGACGGCTGTGCCAGGCGTACACCGAAAGGACCTGCTCGACGGACTGCCGCCCGTTTTCGGGGTGCAGATAACCGCGCTTCCAATCAGCCTCGGCGAGTGAGCCAAAAAGCTCGGTCCAGCGGAGGTGGAGAGCGCTCAGCAGATCCAAAGACACCGTCGGCGGCATCTGAAGCGCATCCGGGAGCTTGGCCCAGAGCCCTTCCTCGTACGGTTTGATCGTCGGCCAGTCCTCGGTCAGGGCGAGACGCACCCGTGTGTAGGCATTCATGTGACTGTCAGCGACGTGATGTACCAGCTGCCTTACAGTCCATCCGCCTGGTCGATAGGGAGTGTCGAGTTGTTCGGGAGAGAGATCTCCAACCGCAGAACGAAGCTTGGGGGGCAGCTCGCGCAGGATCGCAATCGCCGAGCGGCGTTCGCTCGCGAGCAAGGTGGCAGGACAGCCCCATTGCCCTACCGGGTAACGCAGCGCTTCAAGTTCAGTTTCGGTGTCAGTAGAACTCAAGAGAACCTCGCTTTCAGGTCCATTTTCGAGGTTCTACTTGGAACTGTCGAGGGCTGGGATGTTGAGGGATAGCAGATTCGTCGCACATCGCCAGTCGACTGTCGCCGGAGGAACGCGGTTCGTTTCGGAGGAGGCACTCCAACTCGGTGCTCCGCTCTGAGATTTGAGCTAGAGCCTATTGCCCATCCGGAACAGCGTAGTAACCCTTACGCACTTGAGCCTTCAGCCCATCACCCTTGCACTGTACGTCCACCTTGCGATAGGTTCCATCGAGCTTGTTGTTGGTGGGTGTGTAACTGGCCACATATTGCGTGCGCAGCTCCTGCTCGATCTGATCGAACGCGGCTTCCATCTTTTTGCCGTTATTACCCACATCGATCACGCGGCCGCCCGTAGCATCAGTCATTTTCTTCATCATGTAATCGCCGCTGTACCCCATGCTGATCATGGGACCGGCATAGAAGCCGCGATCCGCGATGAGAATCACGTAAATGACCGCGTTCGCCCGCTGTGCAGCTTCGATCGCATCTTGAATCTTCTTTTCACTGCCCTGATCTTCGCCGTCAGTAAGCAGGATCAGCGCCTTGCGCCCCGTCTCCTGGGCGAGCTTCTCGTGTGCGGAGACGTAGACAGCGTCGTAAAGCAAGGTACCGCGAGGAGTGTTCGAGGTAGGTATCGGACCTTGGCCGGTGCCCGGGCCTCCTCCGCCCCCGGTCCCAGCATTGATTTCCGCCTTATTCATCGCCCGTTCAAGAGCCCGTGGGTTATTGGTGGAGTCGGCGAGCAGGTCGATATTTACGTCGAAGGAGATCAGGAACGCTTGGTCCTTTGACCGGAGAATCCGCTGCAAAAAGGCAGATCCGGCCTGTTGTTCGAGAGGCAGTACTTGTTGTTGGCTGCCGCTGGTATCGAGCAGGATGCCTAAAGTCAGAGGCTGATCGGCATTTGCGGAGAAATTCTTGATCTTTTGTGGAGCGCCATCTTCAAGGATCGTGAAGTCGTCCTTGGACAGGCTAGGAATGAGGGCGCCATGTTTATCATGAACTGTGTAGTAAAGGCTCACCAGGTTGACGTTGACCTTGAGCGTCTCGAGTGGCTTCTCCTGGTCATCCTGGTTAGGGTCTCCAGCAGGTCCCTGAGGCGGCGCATCGGGTGACGGTGCCACTTGCGCTCCCGACGGGAGGCCGTAGAACATCACACCGAACAAGGCGATCAAAAGCCATGATGACAGACGGCAGCGCATGAGCTTTAGACGGCTATCCATCCCAGAAGACACCCCCGGGTCTCAAAAACCGACCGTGTGATCTGCCAACGCATGTTTCTTGGATTGAACCCATGGTCTTCGAATTTCGTGATCCGCAAATCATGATCTGCTAACCACGAGTCGACTGCTATAACACATCCGTCATGACTTGCGCGCGAACGGAAACTCGCCCGCCGATTCTGTCCTTTTCTCACTGTGCAGGTCTGAACCAGCCGCCGGGCCAGCTGATTCGAGGTACTCTGTACTCTAGTCGGGCTCACTCGAGAGAAAATCATTGGCGGTTACGGCAGGCCTAAGGGCAGCCATAACGAACGAATAACAGTCTATAGTAAGTCGAGGGGATAAAGGACGGCCAGTATGGAGATTCGTCCATCCCATAGGGAGCTCGGAGTGAGGTCAGGTTTCTTGGTAGTGATGCTGGTGCTTGCATTTACGGTGAGCGCGCAGCAGCAAAAGCAAAAATCCCAAAACGTCCCGGATGCGCCTACGCCGCAGTCCTCCGAGAGCTTGGACGACCTTGCGTCTCACGTAACTCCCGGCCAGGGAACGCCGCCCGAGACTCCGGACGCGAACGCTCCCCAACAGCCCGCCGGAGCGTCAACCCAACAGGCGCCCGCCAATGATGTTCAGCGGACTCCCCCCGAAGTGGCAGCTCCCGGTCAGATGCAGAAGGAGATCACGAGGTTTCGGGTTAATACCAACTTCGTCTCCGTCCCGGTAACGGTACTGGATAAAAAGCATCAGCAGGTCGCCGGGCTGACCTGGCATGATTTCCAGGTTTTCGAGAACAATCAGCGCCAAACCATCTCGTTTTTCAGCACGGATGCCATTCCGCTCTCCGTCGCTTTGGTCATCGACCAGAGTCTACCCAGAGATGTCATGTCGAAGGTGAACAACAGCTTTGGGGCAATCCAGGGTGCGTTCACCGCCTCTGACGAGATCGCGGTATTCACTTATTCGAATGGCGTGAACAATCCCACCGTCTTTACAGCGGCACAAGGCTCGCGTTTGCCGGCCGTCCTGCAAGCCGCCAAAGTTCAAGGCCAAGATCTGGGGGCCCCGGTAGTTGGGGGTGTCTTCTACGGTGGGCCTCGGATCAACAACCAATCGGTGGACCCGAATCTCGAACCGGGGCGTAGCGCTGGAGGACAGGTCACCCCCATCATGCCCAAAGAGGTGCATACGCTCAATGACGCTATTCTGGAAGCTGGCAAGGCGCTCTCGACTCGCCCCCACGAACAGCGCCGCATTATTTACGTGATCAGCGATGGAAAAGAATCGCGAAGCAAGGCGAGCTACCGCGAGGTGGTCCGCTACCTGCAAGCCAATCAGGTCGCGGTTTATGGAACGCTCGTCGGCGATTCGGCGACTTGGGGTCTCGGATACCTGGACAAGCTGAAAATACCGCTGCTGCCTTTCTCCCCGGACAACATTCTGCCCAGGTACACGGCTGATACTGGCGGCCATCTCGCCTCCGAGTTTTCACAAAATGGAATCCAGCGTAGCTTCGCCGAACTTGCCGCCTTGGCGCGCACCGAATACACCATTGGTTATTACAGCCACGTTCCAGTCACCGACAGCAGGTTCCGCACGATTGACGTGCGTGTCCTGCGACCGAACCTGGATGTAATCGCGGAGAAGGGGTATTACCCCACGGCTACCAGGTTCAACCGATGAGCCCGCGAGCGGGCACCGCCCGACGACTGCGCCAGTTAGGGTGAGCGGATGACTGGGGCAACCATCGCGCCCCTGGGCTCGAATGTCGTTGCTTTGGGCCTCACTGCGGCCGCGCTGTGGGGGGTAAGCGACTTTCTTGGCGGCATCGCTGCGCGAAGGGCACCTGCTGTCGTGGTGGTCGCCGTGGCCCACGGAGTCAGTCTGGCTGTGTTGTCTGTGATTGCGGCGACAGTCCACCCCGATCTTCCGGATCGACGCATTGTCCTCTGGGCGGTGATCACAGGCCTCACGGGCGGAATCGCGGTCATCCTCTTTTATCGCGCGCTGGCGCTCGGCGAGATGGGATTGACGGCGGCTCTGACAGGTCTGCTCACAGCTTTGGTCCCGGTGGTGGTGTCTTGGTTTACCGAAGGCCATCCCAGCGAAAGCCAGTTGGTTGGATTCGTAATTGCCGCGGTGGCAATTTGCCTGATTGCCTATCAACCATCCGAAGATCTACGCCCGCATCCTCGCGGGCTCTTGCTGGGAACGATAGCGGGTTTGGGATTTGGAGCTTTCCTTGTTGCATCCAAGTATGCCAGCCCTCAGCATTCGAACTACGCAACAGTGTTATGGCCGCTTGCATATTCGCGCCTCGCCAGCGCGAGCGTGGCGGTGATAATCGTGCTGATCTCGCGCTGGCGCAGCCAAACTTCAGCACGCACCGAGCAGCGCTCGATAAACCACGCTCAAGTGCACGGCATTCTCATCGTCTTGTCGCTTGCTGGAGCCGCCGGCCTCCTGGAGGCTTGGGGCAATCTTCTGTATATGCTGTCCACAGTTTCAGGCCGCCTGGATGTCGCGGCGGTCCTGTCTTCGCTCTATCCGGCGGGAACGATCCTTCTCGCGATCTGGTTGCTCAAAGAGCGCGCCACGGGCAGCAAAGCCCTTGGGATGGCTTTGGCGCTGCTCGCTGTCCTCGTGATCTCGCTTTAATCGGGTGTAGGGGACTCTGGACCAGAGTCACGAGCGACCGTCCGGTCACTTTGCCAGCAGAAACGGCCTCAACCTCGCGACGCCGCGAAGGGCCGGTCACAAAGCCGGGCGGTGGGAGACGACCGGCAGTAGAGGTTGGAAACCTATTTGGCTTCCGTCGTAACCTCGGATTTGGCGGCGTCTTGTTTGGCCGGATCCGGTGTTCCCTTGATGCCGTCTTTGAAGCCGCGAAGACCTTCGCCAAGCCCCTTGCCCAGTTCGGGCAGCTTACGCGGACCAAAAAGCAGCAAAGCAACAACCAGAACGATAACGAGATGTGTAGGTGTCAGTAGTTCGCCCATGTGGAATTCTCCAAGCCGATCCGGTAAAGATCTTACTCTCCACTGAAAGGTCTCGGAATCTCCTCCGATACTATTATTGTCGCACAGTGGCATCATACCCGGCGTACCACTGAATAATATGCTTTAGTGAAGAATTTTGGATCATTCGTCGAGGGTCGGGCTGGCGGGGTTTCTAGCTGCGCGGGTTGCCCAGTCGCGCAGAGACCATCTTATAGAAGGCAGGCAGGTTCTCCGCCTCGCCGACGGTCAACCGGCGAAACACCTTCATCAGAGGGTAGAGCCGCGAGCCATCCACCATTAGGGTGGGTACCGCCGCGATGCCACCAGGGTACTGCGTGAGTTCCCATTCGCCGCCGAAGCGCTGCCGCAGAACTTCTCCGAAATAGCTGCCCCAAAGCCGCGTCTGAAATTCCAGGTCTTCGGCGGCTTGGTCATTCAGAATCGAGTCCAAAATCTCGATTGAGCGTTCGGCTGAGGACTCCGGCAGGTACAGGCGTTTCCGGTGATCGGTCCAAGCTGTCCGGATCGCCTCGTCCGCATAGGCACGAATCATGTCCGTGATGGATTCGAACACTGTCGCGGACAACTTTTCTTTGGCGCTCACCAGATCAGCCTACCGCTTTGTGCGACGGCAGCAAAGGCAACGCCCCACGGCCTCCAACGGACCCGGGCGGCACTGATTATCGAAATGAGTACCTGCGGGCGAAATGAGTACCTGAGGGACCGGTCGCTGCATTCGAAAAGCGTTTGCAGCAGCGCGAAGTGGGTACCTGGCCTTTCTTGCTCTTTCGGCGGCTTTTCAGTTCCATGACATCCTTTTACGCTCCCCGCCCGCTGCTCAGGTGAGAGCGTATAAGGATCTCTCGACACCAACTGTGAATGAACTCGTGAAAATTGGACAGATGCGCCTTTCGATCTCAAGGTGAGGGACCCTGACAGTATGGATACAGAATCGTGATTCGACGTTTGTCGAAACGCGCAGCCAATCTGCAGGTCAAGGCAACGCAGCTCTTTTCTGCCTTGTCGCTGTGTTTGCCTGAACTGTATTGGAGCAGCGGGCTGGAAGCTTCGCTCGAAAGCATGAGGCGAAAGCACGGCTTTTGCCGGTCGCTCAATCACTGCTCACTCACGCACTTCAGATGCGTTTCATCAGGCAGGCATTTGCGTGCAGCTCCCGCTCGTCGGCAGACGAGCTAGCCGCTCTGACAGGAAGCCAGCTGCCATGTATCTTAAATATTGGCGCCACGTACAGGATGTGCCGCGCGGCCTCGCTACGCGAGCTGGGACGCGATGATCCTCTCCGCATAAGGCGGTGGATGCGGCGTGGACACTTGTGTTTCGGCAGATCAGAGCATGCCCGCGGGCCCCGCGCTCGGTGGCAAGTTTCGGAGGTTTGGTTGAAGGGAATTCGCTTTGCCCAATGGAGTTGGGGGACCGTTGTCGTCCTCATGAGTTTCTGTATTTCACTGGGCACTGTGGCCCGCGCACAAGCTGGTCCGCCGTCCCCCACCGTCCAGGAGCGGCCTTCACTCGAGAACGAGACTCTGCAGGCAGTGAAATACAACAATAAGTACGAAATCTACGGCGGCGCCGCATTCTCCCACTTCAACTCCGGTCCTAGCCTGGTCGCGGGTACAAACCTGGGAGGCTTTGATGTTCAAGGCACGCGATGGTTCTCTAGCTGGTTAGGGGCTACAGCGAATATCCGCGGTTATTACGGCACGCAGGGTGTAACCCCCAACGCTTTGGGAATCCACGGGCCCTTCGTCTACGAACACCAGTTCATGGGTGGTGCTTCATTCCGCGGCCCCAAGAATGAACACGCAGCACTCACGTTTCACGTGCTTGCCGGCGGGGCTTATGGCGTCTTCGATTCGGCCTTGGACCCAGGGGAGAAGCCTACCCAGTTCGGCATGTTCAACAATGGTTTGGCGTTCGCGACGGCGCTCGGCGGCTCGGTCGACTTGAACCGTTCCCCTAAAATCGCTTTGCGAATTTCGCCGGATTATCTGCTTACGCGCTTCGGAGGAACATCCCAGAATGAGTTTGCCATCTCCGTAGGCATTCTCTACCGCTTCGCGAAAGTCCGTAAGTAACTCGGGCTCAGCAATGCTTGGGCTTTCCACAAGCGCTGAGAAATGCGAGCCGAAAGCGAAGAGCCCAGCAAGTCAGTGCCGGGCTCTTCGCTTTGGTTTGCAACTTTGCTTTAGATGAGTTCCAGACCGGCAAAGAAATAACCGATTTCAAAGGCAGCTGTGTCCTCGGCATCGGAGCCGTGGACTGCGTTCTCCTCGATCGAGGCCGCGAAGTTCTTGCGGATGGTGCCCGGCTCGGCATTCGCCGGATTGGTGGCGCCCATCAGCTTGCGCAGATCCGCAATCGCGTTCTCCTTTTCGAGCACCATCGCGAGGATAGGTCCTGACGACATGAATGTTGTCAACGAATCGAAGAACGGGCGCTGCGCGTGCACCGCATAAAATCCCTGAGCTTGGGACTTCGATAAAAACAGCTTCTTGATCGAGACAATGCGGAAGCCCGCCTTCTCGATCGCGGCGAGGATGGCGCCTGTATTCCCGCCGCGCACGGCGTCGGGCTTGATGATGCTGAACGTGCGTTGTGACACCAGTTGGTTCTCCTTGAACAATTACGTCGTGGCTGACTCGTTAAGCTTTTCCGATGACCTTGGCGAGCGTTTCACCGATCGCAGCGGGAGATTGGACCACGTGAATGCCGGCCGCCGTAAGCGCCTTCATCTTGTCGGCGGCCGTACCTTGGCCGCCAGAGATAATAGCGCCCGCATGACCCATCCGTCGGCCAGGAGGTGCGGTCTGTCCCGCGATGAATCCCACTACAGGCTTCTTGACGTGTTCCTTGACATACGCCGCTGCGGCTTCTTCCGCGGTGCCCCCTATTTCCCCTATGAGGATGATCGATTTGGTTTCCGCGTCTTCGTTGAGTAGCTTCAGCGCGTCGACGTGTGTCGTCCCAATGATGGGATCGCCGCCGATTCCGATTGCGGTTGATTGTCCAATGCCGCGCTGAGTGAGCTGATAAACGGCTTCATAGGTCAAAGTCCCCGATCGGGAGACGATGCCTACGCTCCCTTCCTTATGAATTCGGCCTGGCATGATGCCGATCTTCGCTTTTCCCGGAGAGATCACACCAGGGCAGTTCGGCCCGATCAGCCGCGATCTCGAGTGCTTGAGCACGCTCCAGACCTTCACCATGTCATTCGTTGGAATTCCCTCAGTGATACAGATGATAAGCGGCAGGCCCGCATCCTCCGCCTCGAGAATTGCATCCGCAGCAAATGGAGGCGGGACGAAGATCACAGTAGCATTCGCGCCGGTCTCCTCTACAGCTTGGACCACAGTGTCGAACACTGGCCAGCCCTCGTGCGTAGTTCCACCTTTGCCTGGTGTGACTCCACCGACAACCTTGGTTCCATATTCCGCGCAACCTTTGGCGTGGAAGGTGCCTTCCCTGCCGGTGATGCCCTGTACGATCAGGCGGGTGTTTTTATCAACGAGTACAGACATTTCTAGTCCTCAGATGTTGGTGGATTCGTCCTCAGTCAATCCTCGGGCGGCCGAGGATTCGATCACATCAGTCCGTTTATCATTTCTCCGACCTCATGCGACAACGCCTCTGCCTAGCTACTTGGTTCCTGCTTGCAACTCAAGATGCGCGATGATCAGCTGAGTCTGCAACTCACGGTTAGGACCCACGTGCATTTGTAAAAACTGTTTGAATTTCTTCTTGCTGTTGCTTCCCTTCTCCCTAACGTGGCGGTTCCTGGGAGCTGCGGACCAGTCAAAAACTAGCCACATCTTGTCCCCATCCCCTTTGCAAGGTTGTGCAGATCCTTTAAGCACGGAGACTAGGCACTTAGGCTAAGCACTGACGAGTGAGGAGTGAGAACTAAGGACTTTGAACTAGCAAAGCTAGCGGACTGATCCCTGAACGCTGACGCTTGATCCCTCTCTTGCCGCCTCGACTACCTTCGCCGCCGCGTCCTGCATCGTCTCGCCAATGATGAAATTCAACCCGGAGTTTTTTAGAATTTCGCGGCCTTGCTCCACATTTGTTCCTTCAAGCCGGAGCACGACCGGCACTTTCACATTGGTCTTCTTTGCGGCTTCCACAACACCTGTGGCGAGGGTGTCCACCCGCAGGATGCCGCCAAAGATATTGATGAAGACTGCTTGAACATTTTGATCGGAGAGCAGAATTTCGAATGCATGCTCGATCTGCTGTTGGCTGGCGCCTCCGCCCACATCCAGAAAATTGGCTGGCGAGCCACCCGCGTACTGGATGATGTCCATCGTCGCCATGGCAAGTCCCGCTCCGTTCACCATGCAGGCGATGTTGCCATCCAGCTTGATGTAATTGAGCGCATATTTCGAGGCTTCGACCTCTAGAGGGTCCTCTTCCGCCACGTCCCGCAGCTCCTTGAGCTCCTTGTGGCGGAAGATCGCGTTGTCGTCGAAATTGACCTTGCAGTCCAAAGCAAGCAGACGATCGTCCTTGGTTGTGATGAAGGGATTGATCTCCAGCAAAGAAGCATCAGTTTCAAGAAATGCCTTATACAGACCAGTCATGAACTTGACCGCGTCATTGATCTGCGTTGGCTTGAGCCCGAGCGCGAAGGCCAGCTTGCGCGCCTGGTACGGTTGAAAACCGACCGCCGGGTCGATATACGTCTTCACGATCGCGTCGGGATCTTTGGCTGCGACTTCTTCAATCTCCATGCCACCGGCCTTGGACGCCATGAAGACCAGTTTGGCTGCGGCGCGGTCGAGAACGATTCCCAGATAGAGTTCCCGATCGATGGCCGCCGTCTCTTCTACCAGCAGTCGTTGTACCTTCTGCCCTTGTAGCCCTGTCTGGTGTGTGACTAGCTGCATCCCGAGGATCTGCTTCGAATATTCCTCAGCCTCGGCCAGCGTCTTCGCTACCTTTACTCCACCGCCCTTGCCTCTGCCTCCGGCATGGATTTGCGCTTTGACGACGACACCCTTCGAGCCACTGCTAAAGAGCCGTCTGGCGACATCGACCGCTTCTTCGAGGGTAGTAGCCACTTCACCCCGCGGCACGGCAACTCCGTACTCGGCCAGGATGTCTTTTGCCTGATATTCGTGAATTTTCATAGTTGGTCTTCGGTGTGCCCGAGGGTTCGCACGGCGGTAACACCGCTACACTGATAATGATCGCCCGAGCGGAAACTCAATAGTAATGCGGGATTTGCCGTCCATGCAAACGCAGTGGACTTAATCTGAGGGGATCACACTTTAGGCACGAATGCTATAGGCACGCAATGCCTGGCGTGTCAGCATAGAACGTGCGTCGGGGACCCGCGATCAGCACCGCGACGCGAGGGCTTTCGCAGTTGAGGGCCAAAGGAAGAAATGTCGGATTTACGAGCGATCCTTAAGGATCTTGTGGAAGAGGGCGGCACCCTGACGATCGAGCAGGGCCGTGCGGCGTTAACAGAGATACTCAACGGCGAGGCAAGTGACGCGCACATCGCTTCTCTCGTCACTGCCATCGCTGTCCGCGGGGTGACTGCCGACGAGCTGACCGGTTTTGTTCAAGCGATTCGCGCTTTGGGCCGTCCGGTTCCCCTGACTAGCGCGGAACGTGACCAACTTGTTGATACCTGCGGGACTGGCGGCGATGAGCGCGGTACCTTCAACATTTCGACGGGTGCCGCTTTGGTCGCCACCGCCGCCGGAGCGAAAGTTGCCAAACACGGCAACCGCGGAGTGACTTCGAAATGCGGTTCTGCCGATGTCCTCGAGGCGTTGGGCGTGCCAGTGGAATTAGAACCCGACGCTGCAGTGGAGTGTCTGCGGCAGACCGGCTTTATGTTTCTTTATGCTCCACTGCTGCACCCGGCTCTTAAAAGGGTGCAATCGGTGCGCCGCGCGCTCGGCTTTCGATCCATCTTCAATCTTGCCGGACCCTTGAGCAATCCGGCTGGCGCCAAAGCTCAACTGATGGGCGTTTTCGCCGCCAAATCCGTGGCCGTCGTCTCCGAAGCAATGGCCAAATTGGGAACCCGGCATTCGATGGTCGTGCATGGAGCGGGTGGCGTGGACGAACTCACTTTGCAGCCAGGGAGCGAGGTGGCTGAAGTGCGGGACCACACCGTGCGGCTCTTCCATATGCGCCCGGCCGAGGCTGGTTTAGAGGAGGCTCCACTGAGCGCACTCACCGGCGGCGACGCCCAGCGAAATGCGAGCATCCTGGAGCAGATTCTTCAGGGGGAACTAGGGCCCTGCCGTGACGTGGTACTACTCAATGCGGCGGCTGCGCTCATAGTCGCCGGCCTCGCGACGGACTTTGCCGAGGGCGTTCGCCTCGGGGCCGAGACAATTGACTCGGGCGCCGGATTCGAGCTACTGGTACGATTGCGGGAATTCAAAGTCAAAGGTTAAGGTTGGGATTCAGTGTGAGTCCTCAATCTTCAGTTCACAAGCTGATTCTGCGGCTTGCGGCGGTTCAGCAGACCGCAGAGCACACGGATCCTGAGAATTGACGACCCTCATTGGGGATTGGCAACTGATCTTTGCCCATGACTCGGGACCCATGACTCGGGGCCCTGACTCGGGGCCAATGACCGGAGCGAGCGTGATGAAATTTAGATTGCCCGTACTTATTGTCGCAGCGCTGTTAGTTTACGTTGATGGCATTCCGCTCTCCGCGCAGCAAATCGTCGTGAACAAGGACAATCGGACCATCGCCGTAACCGCGAGTGCGGAGGCCAAAGCTGAAGCGGATACGGCCACAGTGCATATTGGCTTCCTCAGCTACGGGCCCACACAGGATGCGGCCTATGCCGACGGCTCAAAGATTTCAAATGCGATTCAAAAAGCACTGACCGGCTCTGGCGTGCCGCGGGAATCAATCGAGAGCGAAAGCCAAAGCTTCGCGCCGGTGCAGCAATACGGCAACCAGGATTGGACTCCGGAAGAAAAGGTACAACGCAAATTTCAGGTGCAGCAAAGTTGGACAGTGAAAACTGCGGCGAAGGATGCCTCGCAGGTTCTCGATGTGGCGGTGAAGGCGGGCGCGAACGAAAGCGGGCAGATCGACTGGGGTGTTGCGGACGATGACGGGCTGCAGGCCAAAGCAGCCGCGCTCGCCCTGACTCGCGCCAGGCAGATCGGCCAGCAGATGGCGCAAGGTCTGAACGCAGGGCTCGGACCGTTGATCTATGCCAGTAACGAGGCTCCAGTTCGTCCAGTCGAGCCATTGGTGCGTATGGCGGCCGCCGCACCAATGGCGGCGAAAGTCGAGCCACTTGCCATCAACGCCCGTAAGGTCATCCATTCGGCCACTGTATACGCGGTGTTCACGATTCAATAGACTAGCTTC
Organism: Acidobacteriaceae bacterium; assembly: GCA_036500845.1. Taxonomy (GTDB): domain Bacteria; phylum Acidobacteriota; class Terriglobia; order Terriglobales; family Acidobacteriaceae; genus PALSA-350. The sequence continues at coordinate 1,167 of DASYBJ010000629.1, read as the reverse complement.
GCCGCTCTAAAAAGAGCCTTTGGCTGAACTCTGAGGCTCCTAATTATTTCGTGACCGAGTAGCCAACGGAGAATTTTCGAGATGACGAAATACCAGTATCGAGATTTGAATCCCACGGCGGAAGCCAAAGAACTCTATTGCCGTTGGCTGGCACATCTGGATGAGGAGTTCACTCGACACAAGGAACCCCGGCTTCGGGCCGAGACTGTGCGTGACAATCTGTACCAGATTTACCTAGGGCGGCCTCATGGCGGCAAATTGAACAGCACATTGATTTCCGAACTGCCCGCCAACGTCCTGCGCGTCACGATGGATCCGCTGAACGTTACCTTGGAACCTGAATACTATGGAGATATCGATCCGGACAAGTACGCGGAGCGCAAGCCGCTCATCTGGTTCTGGCAGATGTTCGATCGCTCGGCCCTCGGCCTGAATCACTGGCTGGGCTTCCGCTTCCGCAAGATGCTCGGGAAACACATCTTCAAGTACATCGGGAAGAACGTGAAGATCTTTCATGGAGTCGAGTTCAGCTACGGCTACAACCTCACGATCGAAGACGATTGCACGATTCACAAATTCGCCATGCTTGACGATCGTGGGGAACTGATCCTCAGAAAAGGCACTTCGATCTCCGACTATGCTGCCGTCTTCTCGCATCGCCACGATGTGAAGGACAGTTCCGATGTGGAGAATCGAATCACGGAGATCGGTCCTGGAGCTCGCGTCACCTATCACTCGGCAGTCATGGCAGGCGTTCGGGTCGGTGAAGATGCGATGCTCGGCGCGATGGGCTTGGCCACCAGAGATGTGCCGCCGCATGCGATTTGGGGTGGTGTTCCTGCCAAAGAGATTAGGAAGAAGACCTAAGACTGTTCTGCCCGGCTTTGTGTTCGGCTGACACGCTCCTCGCCCACATTTGGGTGCAACGCGGGCCGCCGAGAGGTCAACACCGTGCTACCATCAGGGCGCGAAGATGCATTCCCCCGACCTAATTTTGGCAATTTTTCAGTTCGTCGTGCTCCTCTTTGCGCTCAGCCTCCACGAATCGGCGCACGGCTGGATGGCATCGCGACTCGGCGATCAGACGGCGCGGATGTTGGGCCGGATCACGTTGAATCCAATCAAGCATATCGACCCAGTTGGCACTGTAATGCTCCCTCTCGTGGC
>DASYBJ010000628.1:0-7371 GCA_036500845.1 Acidobacteriaceae bacterium | reverse complement strand
GGGCTATTAGTGAGAGTTAGACGAACAAAAAAGAGTGAACCAAGGAGTGAGGCATTTTGATGACAGATCAGCAGAGGGCGATACGCCAATGGTTTCCTGAAGCTAATAGCGCTCATGAGCATCAACGAGTCAATAACTCGACCGGTTGTCTGGTCGGCGATGATTTGACGTTACGCATCGAATCGGTGCGGCGAATTTTCTCCTTTAGATTTAATCCACAACGCTGGACCGTTTTCGCACATTTCCTAGGATTACATCGACGGTAGTACAGGCCAAGCGCTCCAGTTCCGTATCCTTTGCGTGTCTGCCGACTCCCGCCAGCAGGCGATACAGAACGTCTCCTGTCAGTGAATCATGAAGGAGTACTGCCAGTCGGTCGATCGGAACAGTCGCGTTTCGAAGTTCATCCGGATAATTCTCCAGCACAGAACGGATGAAAGAAGCTGTTCTCGCAGGCCCGTAGGCGTACCATACCTTGCCGACTTCAGGACAGCTTAGGGCCTCGCCAACGGCGAGGCGGTGAAGTTCCACCGAGCGCTTGGTCGTGATGAGCTTGAGGATATGGAAGGAGAGTTTCTTCAAGCTTTGTTCAAGATCCAAGCCGCTATAGTCGATGTTCGCAAGCGGCTCGTTTGCCTCGCGGCATAGGTTCTCGATGCTGCGGATGAAGAGGCCGCATTTGCCGCCGAACTCACTGTAGACCGTGCTCTTCGAACCGCCAGCCAGCTCGACAATTTTGTCGATCGTCACCCCTTCGTAGCCGCGCTTCAAAAACAGGTTAGCTGCGACCATTTGGAACTTGCTGTTCCGGACCTCTCCGCGCGATCTCTTTTCCGCCATTCCTCTTCCTCACACGATCAATGCATCGGGCTACTCGTACCGACACAAGTTGTAGTTCTTTATCAACTCTAGCTTAGAGAAGCCTACGGAACGCATGAATCGGACGTCCATCAGGCTGCATCTTTATTATGTACTGTACCTCACAGTACAGCTTTCAATTACACCTCTATGCAAACGAAAATACCTGCGGAGTTCTGGACAGAGCTCAAAGCGCAAAACTTAATTGAGCAAAACGCACCCGTGCCAGCCTAAGTGCGGCGGCAGTCTAACAATCCAACGATTCAAAGCGAAGAGGAGCGATTTTTATATGATCCAAGAGCAAACCCTTTCAGCCGCTGCCGCCGGGACGCTAACCATCGGCGGCGATCTTACAGTCAACCGCATGGGCTATGGCGCGATGCGCATCACAGGGTCCGGTGTATGGGGACCGCCTGCCGATAAAGCTGCGGCGCATGCGACGTTGCGGCGGACGATCGAACTCGATGTAAACCTGATTGACACAGCGGACTCTTATGGCCCTGGGACATCCGAGGAGTTGATCGCGGAAGCGCTCTATCCGTATCCGGCCGGTCTCGTCATCGCGACAAAGGGAGGATGGGAACGCCCAGGCCCAGGCCAATGGACGCACAATGCCAGTCCCAAACATCTCACTGAGGCGCTCGAAGGAAGTCTGCGGCGCCTGCGCGTGGACCGCATCGACATTCATCAACTTCAAGCTCCCGACAACGCAGTCTCCTTCGAGGCTTCCGTGGAAGCGCTGGCCAAACTGCGCGAGCAAGGTAAGATCCGTCATGTGGCGCTCTCGAATGTGACTCGCGAGCATATCGAACGTGCTCGCAAAATTGTGCCGATCGTCTCGGTCCAAAACCGTTACAGTTTCGCTGACCGTGAATCTGACTTCATCGTAGACTACTGTGAGCAGAACAACATTGCATTTTTTCCTTGGGCCCCACTCGGTGAAGCTCAAGAAGCACACGAAGCAATTAAGAAAGTAGCGGACGAGTTGAGGGCGACTCCGCTGCAGGTTGCATTGGCGTGGCTCCTCAAGCGGTCGAAAGTTATCATACCTATCCCGGGAACTTCCTCCGTCAAGCATCTCGACGAAAATGTTGCCGCCGCCGGTTTGGAACTACCTCAGGAAGCATACGCACGCTTGTCTGCCGTCAGCCATTCTCCTGCAAGCCTTCGTGGTTAACATTGCGCGTCAATACTCTTTTTTATCCGTTTGAATGAACTGTGAGACTGTCATGCTTGGCAAGGCTCCCATGGATCGTGGGACCGTGCCAAGCGCGATGGCTACGAAGTCATCCGCATTCCTATGAAGGACGGAAAGGCACACGAGGGAGTATGAGGACTTCCTCACTGGATTCGTCACGGCCGATGGGCAGGTCTGGGGACGCCTAGTGGGCATAGCGGTGGGTCACGATGGAGGTCTTTACGTGACGGATGACGGGCGCGGAGTGCATGGCGCATTTCTTACACGACCAAGTAGGGAGCACTCGGTTCCTCACCGCAGGGGCGGGTTTCGCATAGTGCTCATTGGAGCCTTGAACCGTTACAGCATATCTTATGGAGAGGACCGAGATGATTTCCAAATACCGCACCGTAGGAACAATTGAACTCTCTTCCTCTCTTCTCGTCATAGCTACTGGCTGGACTCCAGTCGCGTAGAGGCCGGGTATGCTCGATTTTCCTTCATGGGCGACAGTAGAGGCCCTCATGCGCATCTGGTAGGTCAGACGGTCGGCGAGCCAGTGTACGTTCACTCCGAGTCGCAGGAGCACACCACATTCGAAGGGGGCATGTTCGGGTACCTGGAGGATGCCCTGGCCAACTTAGCGTCGACCAGACCGCCCAATCTACCATTTAGCTTTGTTGGAGGCTATGTCGGGTACCTGGCTTATGAACCGATGGCAGTCACAGAACGTGTAAACAGTCACGCTACAGCTCTTCCAGAGGCGGTCATGCTCTTCTCTGATCGCTTCATCGCGATCGACCATCTCGAGGAGGTAACATATGCAGTGGCGTTATAGAAGGACGATCGCTCAGAAGCCGAGAACTGGATACGAGGAATCCGCGTCAAACTGCAATCTGTGCGGTCGACCCCTCGCCCGCGCAAGGCCAACATTTGTTCGACTGCCGAGCTCGAGAAGTACTTGGTCCACGACAGGCGCCAATATTTGGCCAATATTTCACGATGCAAGGAGAAGATCAAGGCAGGGGAATCATACGAGATTTGCCTGACCGATCGTCTTCGTGTACCACTGCGCCGTATGACGCCGACGCAACGGGAACATGAGATCGAGATAAGACGGATGAACACATTTTCGGTAAGCAAATGAACAAACCGGCTCGGATGAGAGACTTGGGCGCACTTCGCAGAGCTATGGGAATATTGTCTGGCGTAAATGGTCTTGTAAGTAACGATAGCCTTAACGGTACACTGCAACGAATAAAAAAACTGAATGAGCTTCTATGACAAGTATCGTGCCAAGACCCTGCGCTACCTGGACAATGACCTGCAAGGGGAGGAACTGGATGCATTCCGTACTCACCTAGAGACCTGCGGTGGCTGCCGAGCGAGTTTGGAGGCAGAATTGGCGTTGTCGCTCCTTTTGATTCGATCACGTCCATTACATCAGGCCCCGGATCCGCTTCGCTCGCGCGTCTATGCACTCTTATTCGGGACTCCCGACCACAATCTACCCGACTAGGATTTTACCCAGGGCGCAATGCAAATGCTGCAACCGATCTGGTAGATCCCGCCTAATCTCAGAGCGCGGGGCAAGGCACGGTGCACGGCCTTTCCTATTCCGTCCGCAATGTCCATGCCGGCCCACGCCAAACAGAAATGACTCGAGGATAATGTGAAGCAGGTCATCAGTCGAGAAGCGTGCTTTTGGGTCTCCGCCGCTGTCGTGGCTCATACGCTGTGGACAAGCGGAGCGCCAGCCATGGTGTACCCACTGTATGCTCGGCAGTGGCACCTAACTTCGACGGTCACGACATCGATCTTCGCTATCTACCCTATTACCGTTGTCGGTGTTCTTCTTCTTTTCGGAAATCTGTCGGACTACATCGGTAGAAGAGCGGTAATGCTTCTTGGAGTCTTAGCCTCGTTGATTGGAGTTCTCTGCTTCGCTACTGCCGGTAGCGTTTCAGCGTTGCTAGTGGGGCGATGGTCTATGGGCCTCGGAGTGGGACTCTCTGCGAGTCCATCAGCGGCAGCCATGGTGGAGTTCAGTGATCCTTTGCGGCGAGATAGAACCGGAGGGGCGATCACCATTGCCCAGTCGCTCGGATTAGCTGCTGCATTTGTGCTGGGAGGCGCCTGCATCAAGTACCTACTTGATCCATTGCATTCCACCTTTTGGATACTGTCGGGAGTCCTCGTAGCCGTATTGCTCGCGGTTCACTTCCTTCCTATCCACACGTCAGCCGAAGCTTCAGGCCCGTGGCGTATCCAAATTCCAAGAGTCACCGGAGAACTCAGGAAAACCTTCGTGGTCTCGGCTTTATCGATGTCTACGGCGTATGCCTTAGGTGCAATCACGCTCTCGCTCGGCGCACAGATTGCGAGTGACCTGATCCGATCGAGAGACTTTCTCATCAATGGCCTTTCGCTCTCGCTTTTCGCAATAGTCTCCGGTGGTTTTGCCATCATAGGCAAAGATGTTCGTCCAAGGAGCGCGATCACGGTGGGCGGGATTGGTTCTGTTCTGAGCATGGGTTTGCTTTTAATTTCATCTCTGCTGCATTCCCTACCTGCATTCATAGCTGCGACAGCAGCAGCGGGGTTTGGCTACAGTTTTCTCGTCTTAGGCGGATTCAACGAACTCAACGCAAAAGCCGCTGGCCATCATCGCGCAGCCGCGATATCAACGGCTTTGGTCTTGGCGTACCTTGCACAGAGCTTTTCTGCGATTCTTCTAGGTGTCGTCGCAACAAAGACATCGCTAGGGACCGCCATATGTCTCGGTTTCATTGGGATCTGCACTTTAACCGCTTTCGCGATCACATTCAACATCATGCGAGAGCCATGAGTGTCGAGAGCATGCAAAGTTGTGGAGTGGGTTAAGCTGGCGAGATTGAGATGGAACCGTTACAAGTTCAGCGTTTCATCGACGTTCGCATTCACGTGCTCAACGAGACTCTCGAAGATGCATTCCGCTATTGGCATCGAGGCTTTCGGCCGGTCCCGAGTCTCGCCCAGCAAGCCGCCTCTGCGTGACCACCCCACAACTTTGCATGCTCTCAAGTTCGTCTGGCGGTTTGTCCGCAATTTAAGTGCACCAGTCCACGATTAAACGTACATCACTGTTGCATTTAAAATGAGGAAATTCATTGAGAACACGTATCGGCCAGTCCACGATTTAAGGGTTCTTCCGCACTTTCGGTGCAATTAAAAGCAGAAGTACCCTTACTATCAATAATCTGTACGATTTAGGCAATCAAACTTCCGACCTTAGCCGAAAAGCGCCCAAGCTATTGACTGGCAATGGTTAGTTCAGATCATTTTGTTCGAAGCTGCACCGAAAGTGCGGAAGAACCTTTAAATCCTCCAAGTCCGTCGCCGCCCCGCTGCCTGGCTCATTGTTGGAACCCCTCTGAACAGTATCGGACCTTTTCCGCAGTGGGGCTACAATCTCTTTTGGCAACTCGACGCTTGCTTCGCTCTGGCAATTGGCTACCTCTCGGTTTCGCGCGATGGGACGGGTCGCCTCGCTGCCGCCATTGCAACCGGAAGGGCTGCGCTGGTGGGGATTACCCCAGAACTGCTCCTTGGGGTCCTATGGATCGTTGGCCTAGTTCATCCCACCATTTCTGGCCCTGGGGATGTGGGGAATCTGCACCAGAAACCAAGCACCTCTAATTTTTAGAACTGGCGCTGAGCCTCGTCCGCCTCCTCCGCCAGACCCATGAGCACTTGCACCAATTCCGGATTTTTCAACGGCGTTTGGCCGATGAAGAGCCCGTCGGCTACAAAGGCGTTGACAGTGGCCACCGCTCCCGAATTCCGTATTGAGGTCGGACGAATGATGGCAACCGGGGGAAAGCTGCGGTTGTGGTTGGTAAGAAAATGGGTGGGCTCAGGCATGATCAGGTTCGCTTGCAATGTATTCCCGTTGAGAGATTCCGGATTCGTCTCCCCCTGAGCTTTAGTGAGGTCAGTAAATGTAACCGATGCCCCCGTTCCTCCCGGCCCATTGTCAACATCGGTCAACGGAAGCGCATTGCCGGCCTTGTCCTGCCAAGTCTGAAAGTGCATGGTCTCGCTTGGACCGATGCTGAGCAGGATGCGCAAGACTTCCAGATTGGTGACCTTCTGCGCCAGGGTCGGATAGAGGCTGGTTCCGCCTTGCTCAATAAACGCGAAGTGAAATCCAGCCGTGAACGCAATCGCCTGGAGGTGGGGAGTGATGCTGGCTGAGTTGTTATCGCTGAGAGAACTGCCGGCGGTATCGTTATCGGTTCTCGGAATCGCCGTATGCTGGCCCACATTCAGACTGGGCACGGCTTGAACGAAGGGCGCGCCCGCATCGAAATCGGGGTTTGTTATGCTCCGGTACCGGGACCAAAAGCTGGTGTCCACGGTGAGCTGCGTAAGGTTTGTTAACCGCCCGGCGGTCTTGTTTGCTCCGGTTGCCTGGCTGCTGGGCAAATTGGCAAAGCGGCTGAGGTCGACGGCCTCGGCGCCCTTCGATTCCAGGTATGCCTTGAGAAAGGCGACGTGGCTGTTTTCATCATCGGTATTGTCATGGATGTACTGAGCCATGTCGCCATCGAGAATTTCCAGGGCTCCGGTGTAAAGCGGATTGCCTCCATTCACTCCTGAGACTTCGTTGTCCTGGGTTCCTCCGAGTTCGGAGTATTGCAGCCACAGATCCGCCTCAATCTGTTCTACAACATTCAGGAATTTGAGAATCGCGATGTCTCCCCTGGTGAGATCGCCGCCACCCCCATTCGGGTCCTGGCTGAAGGCGGGTAACCCGCCGCGCAGCAGCCCGGCGCCTACAGTTGCTGCGCCTGTCATCGCTAGTCCGTTTTTCAAAAACGCGCGCCGATTCGCGGCCTTCATGATTGAATTTTCGATTTTCTTCATCTTCCTCTCCTTCTTGCAGCCCGAGAACTGAGTCTAGGAAAGCTGACCCCTAGTGAGCACACAGTATGCGCGCCGGCAACAGAGCAATTGTCACCAGGAGGTTAAATTCCAACAAAGCAGTGGGCCGGCCCTTTTGGGCGGTTACGCGAGCCAGAAACTCCGCCCGAGACAGTAGTGGTTGCGATGTCTCCCTGCGCATTAAAATCGGCCTACAACATGGCTCGGCAGTTAAGGCCGATAGTACCTTGGAGCGTTTCTGCCCGACAACAAAGCATGGCTCTGGGCGTTCGGACTCGCCCCTTGCGGATCATGCTCATCGTTTCGATACCTTCGAGAGTCCGCCAAGCACTTTGAAAGGAGCCGTAGCCCTTTGCCAACCAGGTCCGCTTCTTGACGGTTCGATGATCTTGTTCAAGGACATTGTTGAG
>DASYBJ010000627.1:0-4179 GCA_036500845.1 Acidobacteriaceae bacterium | reverse complement strand
GGAGCCATCCTCAGTTTTCACCAGAAACAACTGCTTGCTTTCCACACGACGTACTTTGGACCAATCAAGCGAGGCTGTGCCGTTCATGTAATCGAGACTGACATAGAGAACGCTCGCGTCAAGGGATTTGATCTCGCAGGTCAAGTGGTCGCCGTTGTTCATGATGAGCAGGTCCGATTTGGGGCGTGCAAAAAGAGGCGTAGTCACCAGAAGTACGCAGGAGACAATTAGGGGTGCAATCTTCATCGCGCGTCGCATCCTAAAACCCGCGACGAAATCAGGTCGGGGGCGATGCGAGCAATGTGTTGCCGTTTCTCCTTGATGGAGCTCATCACATTTGTTGGAATGCCCCCTTTTCATTCATGCCCCTATCACGGCACGACCCGGTAGCCAACTGTCATTCCTCACACAAGGTTGCGCTTGGCCTAAGCGCCCGCCGCGTCGACAACCGATCTGTTACAACCGACCGCTAGAGTTATGGCTACTCCGTATTCAGCAGATAGAAAAGAGCTCACGTAGGATCCCACAGTTGCGCAGGAGTCTGCTGTCGGATGAGGAAGCAGCTAAATGCTACGGCGATGAAAACGAAATGAGTGCTGGAACCCTACCACTCCCTATTTTTTGGTCGGCGGATAGTTTTTTAAGAGTTTGGTAACGGCCTTCGCGAGGTTCTTTTGCTGTTTTTCAGGCTTCGCTTTCGGATCAATGGTTTTGCTAGCGGTGCCGCGCCAAACCAGATCTTTTTTGGCCGATTCGTACATGTCAACACCCAACTGCCCAATGTAGATCGTTGATGTTGAACCTGTGGTCATGCCCGAGCTCATCCCTCCACCTCCATACCAGCCACGGCCCCAGCCCCCACCATAGCCCCAGCCTGTGTTGTAGGACGTGAACTGCTTCTCGGAACCGATGGCAGTTTGGTAGGCAATGTAGAGGTCGGCGGAGTCCGAGTCGGTCGCCTCCAGGCCTTTTGTCGCCAATCCGGCCTCCAAAGCGTCTCGAATCTGCTTGTCTACCAATTGATTCGGACGATCGGCTCCTTTAATCTCAACCCACTTGTAGGTCTTGAATGCCGCAAAGTTGGCTTCGCTATCGAAGTTGTAACGCACATCTTGCGCCCACACGAAACTAACACCAAGGAAGAATGAAACGAGCGCCAACAAAAGTAGCCTCTTCATTTATTGTTCTCCTCTCTCGCGTGCTGTAACTAGCGACCCGTCGCGCCTGTCGTAGCTCGATTCATTGATAGGTGTAGCTTGATTGCCGTCCACAACCTCCGAAGGCCACCTGTCTTCTGTCCGCTTCCACGTCGAGTCCGGGTTGTAGAGCTCCATGCTCTTGAAAATCTTGAGAGTATCCGGCCCCAGGTCCTTCTGGTAGACAATGCCCTCATAGCTGACGATGAAGGTCTTCACGCCGGTCACACGATACTGCGCCGGCGCGGCGGCGAGCCCGAACCCTCCGATCATCGCTCCCTTAACGACAAACGGCATTTGCCCGAGCGGGGCGGCGGGCCCCTGGCCCTTCAAAATCTTGAAGTAGTAACCGTGATAAGGCAGAGTACGATCCGAGTAACCCTGTTCCAATGCCTTGGCAATACCCTCAGAAACAGGGCCGTCCAAGCTCCCGTCTGAATTCCGCCACACAAGACCGTCGTGTTTTCCCGGGGTGCTGATAACTCGTTGCGCGTATTGGTTTGCTTCGGCGCCATCGTGCTTTTCGGATGCATATTCGTATTGCGCCTCCACGTAGCCGTGGCAGATTTGGATGGCGTCGAGTTCATTCGTGCCAATGCGCCGAGAAAGCATTTCCTCGCGACCGGCCTTTGTGTCGAACCGCCACTTTTCATTGTGTCGGACCATCGGGATTGGCAGCGGCCAGTCATCGTTGCCAACAACAAGAATGGCGCGAGCTGGATTTTTGGGGTCTATGTTGACCGCTTGTTTGTCATGGGCTTTCATTGCAAACGCTGCAGCAATGTTCTTATCGTTAACAGGATCTTCCGAAGAGACTAAGTCTATGCCATCGGGGCCGAGGATTTGCTTCAGAGCGGATACGTCATAAGGATCCGCTGCCTGGATCAACGCATCGGCCGCTTGTTGCGGCGTGTCAAAGGCCTTTTGGGTTGGCTGCTGAGTCTCAGGAGCTTTCTGGTCTGACTGCCACGAGGTGTAGGAGAAGGCGGTCAGAACACAAAAGATTCCAAGCATCCAAAGGCCGATGCCAGCATTCCGTGGGAGCGAATTCGGTTTTCTCGATCTCATTTGTTTTCCTTTGCTCACGGCTGTTTACCTCCTTCTGCCACCGCCACGGCTTCCACCGCCACCGCCGCGTGAACGCATGCTGGAGGAGCCGCGTTGGCTGCTGGCTCGCGCCGCACTCCCGTTCGAAGCGCCACCGAACCCACCTCCCCTGGAGCCACTCGTGCTCGGGGACACTCGCTGATTTCCGATGCGGTCCCCGCCGCTGCCGAAAGAACCACCTGCTCCTGAATTTCTTGCACTACCAGAGGAGGCCCGATTGCTGAGACCTGCTTGTTGTCCGCCTAGTCGACCTTGGCTGGGACGTGCTCCGGATTGAGTTCTGTTTCCTCCGAGCGCCTGATTTTGGCGAGCATTTGCTTGACGATTCCCCAGTGAATCGCCGCGAGTGGTGCCGCCAAATTTTTGAGCAGTAGCTCTATTTCCATAGGGCGTACCGCCTCGATGCTGAGGGTTGTGTTGCCAGCTATTGCCGGCGCCTCCGCCGCGAGCAGGTAGCTGTGATGCACGGTTGCCCCCATTGACGCGGTTGCCTCCGTTCACGCGGTTGCCTCCGTTGACGCGGTTGCCTCCGTTGACGTTCGTATTGCGATTGAAGTTATTGTTACGGTTGACGGTGATGTCGTTGTTGCCGCCCCACCCACAGCCCCAGCCCCAACCGCCACCCCACGCAGCTCCCATCGCAATCCCTATGCCGAACGAAATCGCCATTCCGGCTGCATAGTAGCCCGGCGGCGGGTAGTAAATGGGAGGATATGGGTAAACAGGTGGGCCATACACCACCACGGGGTCGTAGCTGGGTACATAGACGACCTGCGGTTTCGCTTGCTCAATGACAATGACTTGCTTGGATTCTACTACCTGTGTCTCAACCTTTTGCTGCTCGTTGGACTTCAGGTTGCCCGTACCCTGCGCCTTCTTGCGCATGCGCTGCACCGCATCCATTACCTCCGACTGCTGCGCCAAGAAAGCATTCCCGAGGTCCGCGGTCCACTGGATGTCATCCGTTAGGCGCTTAACCACATCGGGAAGGGCGGCCATGGCCTGTACACTGGGGTCCCAAGGCTCCTTCTCCACGGCATCGACGAGCGCTTTGTCTTTCAACCCCTTGTTTTTTTCTAACCATTGCTGGAGTTGAACCAATTCTAAGGGATAGGTGGAAGCGGCTAGCACTTGAGCAAGCAAGGGATCGGGATAAAGTGCAACGGGCGCAACCAGCGAATCAAGCTGTTCCGCTGGTATTTTCGCTGCCGGTTGGCCCGTTTGGCCTGCCTGCGGCTGTGACTGAGCTGTCTGCGGCTGTGACTGAGTGGCCAAAATCGTATCTTCAGGCACGAGCAGCGCTGAACACAGGACGGCCAAAAAGCTTCGCGCGACCTTAGAAAGAAATTCTAATCGATTCTTTTTCTTTGTCATGATTGCCCTTCCCATTTGACTGCACGCTCCGCATGACGCCTCACATATCAAGCCCTACTAGTTTTCTATTGGAGAACCCAATTCTCTCGTGAAGTCCTCTCTGTTCCCCAGGCAAAGGAAACGTTGGACCTACTCAAGGCATCTCAATGTGGTTTCACTGCATATCATGCGTCTTCCTCCAGGGATCAATCGGCTCCCTCTTGCTTTTCGGGTGAGGGGAGTCAGCTTCACGTATCCATTTAGGCCTAATCACGCAACCCCAGCAACTCGGGAAATCCCTAAGTAGACGAAAATTCTTCCGGTACGATTCGCTATCTCGTCCCACCCCCAGCTCTGTGCACACGGTGACTTCTCAAGGGCAGGGTGACAGGTTCATTGCGGGCTTGCGTTCGCTACAATACTCGTAAAGTTAGCGGAGAAAGACACGGCTTGCCCTCGAGTGCTGCGTAAATCGCCGGGATCAGGCGGGATCTTATACAGGATTTACAAACGTATCCCAAGT
>DASYBJ010000626.1:0-7236 GCA_036500845.1 Acidobacteriaceae bacterium | reverse complement strand
CACCAGTAGATGCAAGAATTACGATGCGGTCAAGTTCGCCTGGCTTGGAGCGAACATCTGCATCTCCAACGGCATTTCCTCCCAAACTGCCTCCGATCGCTGAAACTGTTTTCGCCCCTATTCGATGGCAATATGCCACCGCAGCCAAGACATCCGTCGCGTTGTCTTCGTAAGAACCTGCGGCATTTGGAGTTCCGTCTGTGAAGACGGAATCGCCTCTGTACTGTATGGCAAGAACCATAAATCCTGCATTGGCCAAAGTCCTAGCCTGCTTACTCCAACTGTTCTTATCAAACCGGCCCCCGTGTGCGAGGATGACAGCACGTTGACCCGAACCGTAGAGGCCTGCCTGAATCTGCGTTGTGTGGTCTGGAAGCGTAAACGAAACCGGGCGCTGTCCAAAGGCATGAGGAGCGCGATATGCCCGTCGCGTTCGATCTCCAAGCGCCGCATATGCACAGGGCTGATGCTCCCATTCAGACTTACGCCCATCTGTCGAACTCATTCGGGAACCTCCCAAGGGCGGATGACATATTCGAATCGATCCATATCCACGCGTTTACCCCGAAACTGAACACCTTCGATTCTTAACCTCGCTCTCTGCTCCTTCGCTGCGGCACCAGTCAACTTGATTTCGCCTCCTGCGCCTAGGACGCGATGCCAGGGAAGTTGATCAGGTGGATCTGTCCGCAGCAGGCGAGCGACCGCGCGATGATAGAGCGGATAGCCAGCGGCGGCGGCCACCTTGCCATAGGTGCTTACTTTTCCCGGCGGTATGGAAAAGATGATTCGCCGAAACGATCGATCGCGTTCTCCATAGGTATCCTTTTCGCCATGAAGAAGATCTCGTGTCGCTGTCTTTCTGTCCGTATGACCGAAGCTAAACGGCCTACCACGCATGTTATGTGTTTCGCGATTTCTCATCTGTCTCTAAACGACCGAATACGATCAAAATGCAAAGTTTAATTGAAGCGATAACTACCGCGCGAGTGCGGAAAGTGTAGGGAGCCTTCAAAGAGTAGCGGGCATCGCCGTGGCTTACGGCCGTACTCTGTAAGCCTTACTGAAGCGGACGCGGATGAGCCAATAGTCCGCCGATGGCGACGAGACGCGCGGCGACGTCAAGCCGGCCTATGCCCCTCCGGCGGCCCGCACAATTTCCGGTCGCCGTGATCTAATTTCATCGGTTGGCCGCACGCACGAGTTGTTAGACCGTATTGACGCGGACGTCGTAGTGATAGGCGATCGGGTCGATCCTTGACAGCAGAGCTCGAGCTTCTGGGTCAAACACTGGCGTCCGGTAATCGGCACCCGCAAAGGCCTTCACCGATTCCACAGAGTCAAACATATTTATGACGATGAATTCAGATTCTTCGGAGTCGTCGGACCGGAGCACATAACCACCACGGTATCGCGGAATCGCTTTGAGCCCTGGCAATATCTTGCCTTTCAGCAGCGCTTCGTAAGCATCCGCGTTTTGCAGGTTAGTCCAGTCACGCCAGTGTCACGCGATCACAAAAAACCTCAGGTACAGCTTACCCGGCGGCTGTGAGTGCACCAAGGGCTCTCAAGGAGCCCGCGACTACGGCGGCAAAACCTTGATCGCAATGCGTATCCTCTAGTGAATGGTTGTCGACAACCCGGTTCGGCAGGGGAGCCGATTCGAGGTCTGGCCTGGGCGCGGGTAACGTCGGGTTTGCCGGTCATCCGCGAGCGAGACCGGTATACTCCTTTTCGATGGGAAGACAGACGCGGTTCCATATGTTCCCAGAGGATTGTCGTCGCTTCGTTTCTTTCTTGCGGGAGCGCGACCCGATGGTAGTTACGCGATGGCACTCCTCGGAGTCTGCCGAAATTGAAGAAGTCCGTCGTCCGTGGGAGGAAGGAGCGAAATATTGCTTGTGGAACCAGGCAGTCCTTCCCACTCTGAGGCGAGCAGCGACGGGACAGTACTTCAACATCGAATGGTCCAAGCCGGTCATCGAATTCGACTATCCGAAACCCGCCCTCGAACCTTGGAATGGCCAACCAGCACTTGTGCAGGGAAGAATCTGGGCGAGTTTTGAGACCCAAGACAAGAAGTTCGAGCGTTGGTACAACGCCGCCGTGCGATGGATTCGCAAGAATTTTATCCGCGACCCCGGCGCTGGGCACGACCGCGATTCAATCGGCCCAGCGGCGTATCAATGGTTCAAAACTGGCGGTCTCCTGCTACCCGGTTTCCGACCTCCACTCACTGAGGCTTGGCTCGCTTGGGTCAACGTGCAGAATCAACATCGGGTAACTCTCACGCCGTCCAACCCGTGCTAGCGAACCCGATGGCATCCAGATTTGATGTTGCTGGATGGTCGCCAAACCTTCCTTAACCGAGCGGTAAAGTACGTTTGGGCGGTTATCCAACCGGAAAGGCGAATCCTGACTCAAATCCCTCTTGCAGGCCGCTACCAGTTCGTGATGGGACGGAATCAAATTTAGATATATTGGCCTCATGACCGTATTGGAGTGGCTGCTCGATGCAGACCCTGCGATTCGTTGGCAAGTGCTGCGTGATCTCGTCCACGCGCCTGCTGAGAGTGTCGCTGCAGAGCGGGCTCGCATTGCAACCGAGGGGTGGGGTGCCAGATTGCTTGCTCTACAGGGCGAAGACGGTCAGTGGGCAGCAGGGGCCTGCTTCCCGGCGCGTAACCTATACCAACCCACAAAGGATTCCGGACAGCCTTGGATTTCTACACTGCCCACACTTCAGCTGTTGCGTGAATTCGGAATCGATCCTGAGGCAGGCCGTGTACGTCGTGCCGTGGCGCAGGTCAAGGATCTTTGCCGCTGGGAGCACGCCGGTCAGCCATTCTTCGCTGGCGAGGTAGAGCCGTGCATTAACGGCAGGACAGTTGCACTGGGTGTCTATTTCGGCTTCGATGTCAACTCCATCGTCGACCGCCTCGTGAGTGAGCAACTTGAGGACGGTGGCTGGAACTGTGAGGCAGAGAATGGTTCCGTCCGTTCGTCATTCGCGACCACAATAAACGTTCTCGAAGGACTCCTGGCTCACCAGCGCGCGACTGGTGGCTCTTCGAAATCCATCGCCGCCAGACACCGAGGGGAGGAATACCTTCTGGAACGAAGACTGTTCCGTCGCAAGAGCACCGGCGAAGTCGCCAATCCTGCGTGGCTTCAATTCTCGTTTCCGACGCGTTGGCATTACGACGTTCTGCGTGCCCTTGATTACTTTTGCTGGGCTGGAGAGAGGCCAGAAGCGCGGGTGGGCGAAGGAATCGATTTGCTCCGGTCGAAGCAACAACCGGACGGCAGCTGGCTTCTAGAAAACACGCATCCGGGAAAGATCTACTTCCCGCTTGAGGATGGCGATGGCCAGCCCAGCAGGTGGAACACGCTGCGAGCACTGCGCGTCCTCCATTGGTATGAGACAGCCGCCTGAGCAGCGGTCCGCTTCGCGCCGTTTAGCTTATAGGTCCTCATGTCCGCCAGTGTGGAGGAACCCGCGTTCTTCCGTTAGGGAGTGCAGCGAGTGAACTCCTTGATGGTTCGCGGTCGGGTTGGCGGTCATTCGGCCGTAATCTATCAAATTACTGAAGCCGGCCATCAGCTTCCGAAGCATCAGGATAAGGCTACCTTGATCTGGGCGGGTGTCGCCACAAAGCACGCAAGTCTTGTGTTTACTTCAGTGGAATCCTAAAAAGATTCCTTTGCACCGTCTTCCGGACATAGATATAGATGGAGGGATTGGGGCCGGGAGCGAAAATCGCGATTCCTGTCATGTCAATCTTCGCAACCACATTCAACCCCTTCACATCGTCGACGGATTTCAGGCCAGACGGTGGAAGCACAGGGAGTTCTTTGCCAGCTGGTAAGCGGATCGCAAACGTTTTTCCGCCGCCCATCTCGCCGACGTCGCGGAATCTCAGATAGAAGAGCTTGTCACCAGGACCCCACCCCACGCCACAGAAATCGCAGATGCGAATTGAGGGACCTCCTTGTGTTGGGTGGGCGAAATTTGGGGTACCCGAGAGCCACCAGTCGCCTCGGGGTGAGATAACTGCGGCGGGGTCCGCAACGGGTTCGGAACTGATCTTTCGTGGTACGGTTCCGTCAGGTCCAACGCTGTACACGAATTCCCGGTCGCCTTCACGCGCCACAAAGTAAATATCTCCTTCCAGTCCAAAAAATGGCTTGTACGCGACGGATGAAGCCAGTTGCCTCGGGCGTGTACTGCGGTTGAGCGACGCTACCCATGCATGTCCAGTTTCTCCCGCGTCCTGGGCCTCAAACACCACACGGTCGCCATCCGGCGCGATGTCGAAGTTACTCATGGAAACGCCGGGAAGAACTGCCTCGGTCCGGCCGGAATCCAGATCCGCCATCCAGAGTTCTCCTGCGTTCCAAGCGCGGGAGCCTTGCTTCCGCACGAGATAAAACAGTGTTTTCGCATCCGGCGAAAACACGGACCGGATCTCAGCGGCGCTAAATCCAAGACCAGGCACGCTGGCAAAACCTTCTCCGGAGATCTGGCGGTCACCACGCGAATCGTGCACCCAGACGGTGCTCTCCCGGATGCCTGCAGACGTCACCAGAGAACGGCCGTCGGGAGAGACGGCGATGCCTTCTTCTTCCGTTGCGCCGAAGGTCAATTGTTCCGGCACGCCCAGCGGAAAATGCTGGCGCCAGATATGATATCCGTCCCCCGCGTCCGCGCTGAAGTACATCGTCCTGCCATCCGGGCTCCAGCCCGCGTAGGTGCAACGTGCCGCCTTCGGACCGGCCGTGTCACCGCGAGTGCTCCCATCAAAAAGAAGCAGACGGCACGGCCGCCAACCGACCTCGTCCATTTCTGAAACCAGGATCCACTTACCATCTGGAGATACCCAGGAACGGTGGGCCATTCCGTCCTTGTCGGCTGGCAGATAAACCTCGCGCTTTCCCACTCGACTCTCTGCGGCGGTGGCGATGCCCATGTTGAAGCCTGTTTCGATTTCCGAAAACACCACGTGGTGCCCGTCAGCCCAGGTGAGCGCGGCTGCGTTCGGTAGGAGTTTCCGGGGTTCGCCGCCCAGGACCGGCACAACCCAGGTATTCCAGCCCATCCTCCGGTCTGTGGTGGTATATGCAATGCGCGATCCGTCCGGCGAAAAAGCCGGAGCCATCTTCGGCAGATCGTCATGAGTAAGCTGAACCGGCTCGCCATCCGGCAACATTTTCACGTAAATCTGGCCGGGCGTGACGAAGGTCTCCGGTCCCCGGATGAAAGCAATCATGCGCCCATCGGGTGACAACGCGGGCGAAGTTGCCGAGTCGGAGAAATTCGTGATCTGTACCCACGCTTTCCGTGACGGCTCGCCGATGGTATGCCAGTGAAATAGAAAAAACAGCGCGACACAGGCAGCCGCGAGCAGGGCGGCTAGCGCACCAACCATCGCGGCCACACGCCGGCGCTTTTGCCGGGATGTCTCCCGGGGGCTCTCCTGGGGCGGGGGGGCAGGAAGTGTCTCCACCTCCGGGGACGCACTTGGGCACGCACCATTCGCCTCTATACCATTCGCCTCTCGGATTTCAACCGGCGCTATCAGACGATATCCATACCGTGGCAGCGTCTCGATGAACCGGGGGTTCTGGACGTCGTCGCCCAGGGCCTCGCGCAGTTTATTCACGGCAGTGTTAATGCTGTGTTCGAAGTCAACGAAGGTATCGGTGGGCCAGAGTTTCTGCTGGATCTCTTCCCGCGTCACCACTTCGCCGGGCCGCTCAAGGAGCGCCGCCAGAATCTGGAAGGGGCGTTGTTGCAGCTTGATTTTGCCGCCATTTTGTCGCACTTCACCACATCGAAGGTCGACTTCAAACTCTCCGACGCGGAAGCGAACGGATGCTGTGGCTGGTACTTGCATGGCGGAACTCTACCAGCGTTGAGTCTGACCCTAGCCCTGTCCAAACGGGGTGTCAACCGCAAAAGCGGACTCGAAATGGGTGGAGAGGGTCTAAAGTATTGTCTCTCCGTCCTGTTTACCTACGCTTTACCCCGAGTTTATACGCCGTGCATGGATGCCGACGGCCGTCTGCGCGAATGTCCGAGTTGCGCGAAGGTGCGATCGAATCGCGCAGGTCAGGTGGAGTCGAACGGTGCGCCGGCACATGGCGGTACCATCGCACACAGCGCGGTCATCCACCCGACCGTAACTCAAGGAGACAAACATGACACTCAAGAAGCTCACATTGCGCGCCCTGGCTGGGGTGGTCATCTCACTCCTCGCTTTCGTCCCCAACCACCTCGTTCCTCTGACTCTTGCTGCTTTCGCACAGGATCACGGCAGGTCCCGATGGGAAACGCAGGAAGCGATTCCTGCGAACCAGGTAGTCTGGCAACACGTGGGAAGGATTTACCTAAACCCAAACACCGGGAAGGCCGTATACGCTGGCTACGTGGTCCACCTCAACGGAATCTCCAGCTCACTGTTCAACGGGTCGCCAAGCGAAGCCACCGCTTTCTTCACTTTCAGCACAGACGTGTTACAGCTCACACCCCTGCCAGCCAACGGCGATGTTGCTCTCGACCTCGTTTCAGCCGGAACATTCAGCGTTTATTACAACACCAGTCCCAACGGGGATTGGACCAACCCGGCTACTTTCTCGAGTGGAAAGTTGATCGCCACCTTCGCTAGAAAGGAGAGCCTGTTCCCCCAAATCGGACCTATCGGGATTCATAGTCTTTCAGAAACCCTGGAGTCCAGCCAGAGCTTCACGTTCGATGGGCAGACTTACGACTTCAACCGCATCGCCCCGAACGGGATCACCTTCGCGCAGTTTTTCAGCGCTACGCCGGGGACCGGAATCACGGACTATCCAGTTGCGTTTGCCGCTGCCGGCACCACGATGGCCGTTGGAGGGAACCTGTCCGCTCTGGGACCGAGATAACCGTTGAGGAAAGATCGGCGAATAGCCGCAACAAATTGACTCCAAGCATGGTGGGCCGGTTACCCATCCTGATTGGGCCAAAGATGAATTCGCGGCGGAAGATACAGGTAACTCCCGGATGGTCGCCTAACCGGCAGTAACTGCGAAGTTACTGCCGAATAGGCGATTGCCGAATAGGCGGTCAACCGCCACCAATCCGCCAAAATGGCTCTCAATAGGCCCGAAAGGCTTTAGACCTAATTCCTTTTTCTTTTTTCCATATCAGCCTGCATCGTCGCTTGCACGCGGTCCCAGGTTGGCTGCAGCTGTTGCGGG
>DASYBJ010000625.1:0-3611 GCA_036500845.1 Acidobacteriaceae bacterium | reverse complement strand
ACCGGGGTGCGTTGCTTCTTTTACAAATCGGTGCGCTAAGGATCGCAGCGGAAGCCACAACCGCCGGCAGCGAGGTGGTCGTGAGTCTCGATAACCAGCCGGCAGCCAACGCTGACTTGCCACAGTCCGTGCTTCAATACGTTCAGCGCACTCTAGAGAACGTAATTCTTGACGATGCGACAGTGCAGAACCCGTACACCATGGATTCCTATATCCGCCAGTGCCGCCCGCGCTCAGTTCTGTGCCTGCCGCTACTCAACCAGGGCAAACTCATAGGCATCCTTTACCTCGAGAACAAGCTGGCGCCTCGCGTTTTCGTTCCTTCGCGCATCGCGGTGCTGAAGCTTCTTGCCTCGCAGGCCGCAATCTCGTTGGAAAATACGCGTCTTTACGCCGATCTCAAGGAACGCGAGGCGAAGATCCGGCGCTTGGTCGATGCCAATATTATGGGGATCTTCATCTGGAATCTTGAAGGAGAGATCATCGAAGCGAATGAGGCGTTTCTCCAAATGGTGGAATGCACACATGAGGATCTTGTTGCTGGCCGTCTACGTTGGACAGACCTCACACCGGCGGAATGGCGCGAACGCGACACTCGCGCCACAGCAGAGCTAAAAGAAGCAGGTACGGTTCAGCCGTATGAGAAGACGTTCTTCCGGAAAGACCTGAGCTGCGTGCCCGTGTTGATCGGCGGCGCACGGTTCGAAGAAGGCGGGGACGAAGGTGTCGCCTTCGTCCTCGATTTGAGCGAACAAAAGCGCGCCGAAGCGGAGATCAGGGCCCTCAAGGACCAGCTCTATCGGGAGAATCTGGCGCTGCGCGACGAAGTCGACCGGGCCTCAATGTTCGAGGAAATTGTCGGCACCTCGAAGGCGCTGAACGCCGTGCTTTCGCGGATAGAGAAAGTCGCGCTGACCGACTCCACAGTTTTCATCACTGGAGAGACGGGCACTGGCAAGGAACTTATCGCCCGCGCTGTCCACAAGCGGTCCCACAGGTCTGCACGCGCCTTTGTCAGTGTGAACTGTGCTGCGCTTGCACCAACGCTGATCTCTTCGGAGTTATTCGGTCATGAGAAAGGGGCCTTCACGGGAGCCACGCAAAGACGGCTTGGCCGTTTTGAACTGGCCGACGGCGGAACGATCTTCCTGGATGAAGTGGGCGATCTTCCGTCCGACACGCAGGTCGCGCTCTTGAGGGTACTGCAGGAGCGGGAATTCGAGCGGGTCGGGGGAGCGCAGTCCATCCATGTCGATGTTCGTGTGATTGCTGCGACGAATCGTGATCTGAAAGCCCCCGTAGCCAATGGGACTTTCAGGCAGGACCTCTTCTACCGGCTCAATGTATTTCCTATCGAAGTGCCCCCCCTCAGAGAGCGAAATGACGACATCCGGATGTTGGTTGAATATTTCGTGAAACGCTATGCAAGCCGATGCGGCAAGATTATCCGGTCGATTGACAAGAAGACGCTTGAGCTCTTTCAGTCCTACGAGTGGCCCGGTAATATCCGGGAGCTGCAAAATGTAGTTGAGAGATCTGTGATTTTGACTTCTGGCGATACCCTGGCAGTGGACGAGTCCTGGTTTCTAAGAGAATCTTCTAAACCATCACCTCGCAGTCAAGCGTCCCGCCCAGACACAGACGATGAACACGAGGAAAGACTAATCATTGAGGCAGCGTTACGGGAGAGCAAAGGCCGCGTGGCGGGCCCCATGGGCGCAGCGGCTAAGTTGCAAATTCCGCCCTCTACTCTGGACTACAAGATAAAGAACCTCAAGATTCGCAAGAGTCAATTCACGTTCGGTTGAAGCCTCTCCCAAGAATCACAGGATTCACAACTCTCACAACTTTCACGAACCGTCACTGTCTAGGTTTGGCTTTTGTTTTCAACCAGTTAAAAGTGGATCGTGACGTGCACTTCTTTCAGATCGGGATGGTTCCTCGGTTGCAGCGGATCCGCACACGATGATCTGGAAAATCGTCCGACATGTTGAGCAACAGCAATTCGCGGTTCTACGCTTGTCCGGCCGAATTGACCGGGACGACGTTGATACGCTGCGAGAAGCAATCGGACGGGAGAAGGGCCCATTCGCGATCGATCTCACCGAGGTAATGCTCGTGGATCGTGAAGCGGTGAGGCTCTTTGCTACGAGCGAACTGAACGGGATTGAACTCAGAAACTGTCCGGCGTACATACGGGAGTGGGTTACAAAAGAGCGGGAATCTAGGTAATGGCTCATCCATACAATCTCGACGCAATCGATGAAAGTCTGGGGAGGTATTTGTGGCAACCTCGATAAGTTTCAGGTCCGGTGACCCAGATATCGGCCAGTGCAGGCTCGAGCAGATCACAGGAAGCAGCCCTGCTATGGAGGCTGCGCTTGCGAAACTCGAGCGCGTCGCACCAACCGATTCCACGGTGCTGGTTCTCGGAGAGACAGGACGGGAAAGGAGCATCAACTCTGGTGCGCTAGACAATGTCGAAGGGAGGGGGGTCTTATGAGTGCAAATCAGGTCGATATCGCAGGCATCAACGCAAACAGCTATGCCGCCGTAGCGCCGCAAAGGACCATGCTGGACGGGCTGCTTGCGAGAGTGCCAGAAGCCGTCGTTTTGCTCGACACAGATAACCGCATTCTGCAGGTCAATCCCGAATTCACCAAGGCTTTCGGTTATGCCCAGGAGGAAGCATGTGGGCGTCTGCTTAACGAGCTAGTCGCTCCCGAAGAACTTTTGGCTGAGGCGGAGGAATGCACGCGCTGGGGTCTTGAAGGAGAGAGCCTGAACTTCGAAGCTGTGCGCAAGCACAAGGATGGCACCCGCGTTCATGTCTCGATACTCAGCGCGCCTGTGTCGATTGCGGGAAGCCAGATTTGTGAGTACCTAACAAATCGTGACATCCCTAGGCGCAAGCGCGCGGAACAGAGGCTACGGGAAAGCGAAGCATATCTGGCGGAAGCGCAGAGACTCAGTCAAACTGGCAGTTGGGCATGGAACCCCGCGGCCGGTGATATCAGGTACTGGTCGGAGACCTGCTACTACGTGTTGGGGTTCGATCCCGCCGGCCCGCTGCCACGATTCGAAGACTTCTTTCAGCGAATTCATCCGGACGATCAAGCATCGAGCAGGGAACAGTTCGAGCAAGCCATCCGCGACAAAGCGGATTTCGAACTGGCCTCTCGGGTCGTTCATCCGGAAAAAGGTATCAGGGACATTCACGTCGTCGGTCATGCGGTCCTCGATGGATCCGGCAATCTCGGTGAGTTCGTGGGTACCGTGATCGATGTAACCGAGCGTATGCGTGCAGAGCAGGAGCTACGGCAACGTGAGACCGACCTTCGCACGAAAAATGACCGGCTGAAGTTGCTCCTGAACGTAACTAACCAAATCACCTCGAATCTAGAGCTTCGTGAGGTGTTGCGTTCGATTTCCTCTAACATTCGGGAGATAATGCACTGTGATGCTGTTTTTGTTTCGCTGGTAGATCCGGCATCAGGCACGCCCAAGCTATACCTTCTCGACTTTCCTCAGGGCAAAGGCCTTATTACGGAGGAGATAGCCTACACGATAAGCGGAGCCGGAAAGCGCGTTTTGGAGACATTGAAACCATC
>DASYBJ010000624.1:0-5230 GCA_036500845.1 Acidobacteriaceae bacterium | reverse complement strand
ACGCTGACGAAGGCCCGTTGGGATCGCATGGATCGCTTGTGAATGGCGCGCGCGATCAGTTCCTTACCGGTACCAGTCTCGCCTGTAATAAGCACGCTGGAGTCAGTGGGGGCAACCTTGATAACCCGGGAAACGACCGCCTGCAAGGCCTGTGAAGTACCCAGAATTTCTTCGAACATGGAGACGCGATCCACTTCATCGCGAAGCGCCAGATTTTCCTTATAGAGCTGGTCTCTTAGAAGCTTGACCTCCGTAAGAGCATTCTCCAATGCGATCCTGGCTTCCGTCTGCTCCGTATTGTCGAGAACAGCACCGACAAATTCAACCAGGTTGCCTGTCTCGTTCAAGACCGGATGGCCGATGGAATGCATGTACTTGATAGCTCCACCATCACCAAGCATGCGGTAGTGGGCTTCGAAATCGGTTCTCTCATTTACGCATCTTCTAAACAGTTCCCGAACACGCTCCCGGTCCTCGGGATGAATCTTGTTTGAATGATAGTCGTTGCTCGAATAATCCTCGCCCGGTTTGAAGCCAACTAATCGGAGCAGTTCAGGCGAGGCGGTTACAGTTCCAGATGCAATATCAACGCTCCAACTCCCTGTGTGGCCCAGTCTTTGGGCCTCTAACAGATTCCATTCACTCCGCCGTAATTTCTCCTCTGCTCGCTTGCGATCGTCAATGTCGGTACCGGTCGCATACCAGCGGATTACCTCTCTTCGTTCGTCCAACAGCGGCTTGTATTGAACCAGTAACCAGCGATACTGACCATCCCTGCGGCGTCCTCGTCGTTCGTACGCGAATGGAACCTTTCGCGAGATTGCGGCTTCGCGTTCATCGCGCAATCTCTCCATATCCTCCGGGTGAAAACACTCACGAAACTTTTCCGATCCGACCTCTTCCCTTGTCACCCCGGAGTACTCCAGTACCGCCTGATTTGCGTACAGAAAGTTTCCGTCGGCCCCAATAGCGACGATGAGCTGCGGTATTGCATCCACGATTGTTCGAAGTTCAGCTTCGGATTTAGCGATCTCTTCGAAAGCGCTCGTTAGCGCCGCTTGCGATCGCTCGCCCTGGATGGCTATCACGGCTATATGGCCTGCGCCTTCGATCAGCAGCAGGTCGGTCTCACTAGGGGTGCGCGGCTCCGTGTAGTACATTCCGAAGGTGCCAAGCACTTGCTGGCTTTTGGAAAGTAGCGGTTGAGACCACGCGGCACGCAACCCGTAACTTAAAGCAACGTCTCGATAGACATTCCACAAGGGGTCGGTCGCAATGTCGGAAACGATTACCCGCTGCTTTAGAAATGCAGCAGAGCCGCACGAAGATCTACCTGGTGCAATCTTGGCCGGAGTGATTGCCTGGATCCAACCGTTGGGAAGTCGAGGACTGGCTGCGGGCCAAAGGCGATTGCCGTCCGTATCCGTCAGCATTACCGCCGAAATGCTGTTTCCCGCCTGAGCATCGATCATGTCGCATAAGTTTTCTAGAATGTCTGTGAGCCGAGCGCCGCCGGCGATCATCTCCAAAGTGCGCTTTTCGGCCGCCAAGAGCGCCTCGGCCTGCTTCCGTTCCTCGATGTCGATATTCGTACCGTACCATCGGATGATGGTGCCCAAATCGTCGCGCAACGGCTCAGTACGGAACAGGAACCACCGATATTCTCCATCGAAACGGCGCAGGCGCGCTTCAATCTCTCCCGGCTCGCCGGTCGCGAGAATCGATCGCCAGTAGTCGGTGAGCCTCTTCAGATCGTCCGGGTGAACCGCAGCCGTCCATCCCCAGTCACGTGCCTCCTCAATAGAGAGTCCGGCATAGACCAACCAGCGCTGGTTGAAGAATTCCACCGAACCCTGGGGACGGGCGGACCAAGCCAGCACCGGAATCGTATCGATAATAGCCCGAAGTTGATCCTCCCCGGTTTTCACTGCACGAACCCTTTCTGCCGAGATGCCCTGCCCCGGGCCCGTGTGAATCATTTACCCGAATCGGCGCCAGTTCTTTCCTGATTCCGAGTTCAGCTCCTTGCCCGAACACTGTTCTGGACGGATTCTGCAACAGTGTCGCGTATTTCCTGGCGAAGCTGAGGCCCGGAGGTACCGCGCGCCAGGACCATGCCACCAACCATCTCAAGGCGCACAGCTAGCTGGTCTTTGAACGCCCAGAGGTGAATCGCTAAGAGTTAGCGACATCGAATTTAGGTTTCAGCAATCTAGACTTCTAGTAGATACTCTCCCTAAAGCAAACTTTTACCGATCATCCGTCAGCTTCATCAAAGCCTATCTGCGATGACGCATATTTATTTGTCCGGGGGCGAAGTATCTTTTGAAGATCTGCGCAACGGTGCTTCGAGGCTTTTGTGAACCGCTCTCCGCGGACGCTGGATAGATCTATAGATTTGACGTGCGGCGTATCTTATGGAACTTGAGCGGGGCAACCCCATAGGCCGAACGAAATAAACGGCTGAAATGAGCGACATCGCTGAAGCCCCAGCGCCGAGCAATCTCGGTAACCGTCCGATCGATGCTCGGGCTAGCGAGTTCAGCTCGACATTGTGCAAGACGGCGCGCTTTGATCCACCTTCCCACCGTTGTTCCGTGCTCACTAAATACCAGGTGCAGGTAGCGGGTGGAAATGTGGTGCGTCCGCGCGAGCATCGTTGGAGAAAGCTCTGTATCGCCTAAACGTCTATCAATAAATGACGTTATGCGTTGGTATAGGTTCGTGCGTGGTCCGATTTCGCTTGATTCTTTGCGCTGGGTTAGAGCAGCGCCAATGAGGCCGAGCGTCAATTTAACAGCCGATCCTGGTTCCTCATCATTCGTCAGAACGTCATCTGCGAGCGCCGAGAGGCAACTTCCCAGCAGACGTGATACGCCTTGGCGCTGCCTAAAGTGAGCCCCGGCGTAGGATTTCGCTTCTGGGAGCACGCCTTCGAAGGTGTCGAGTGGAACCAGCAAGCACACCTTCTGAAAGTAGTCTGGCATGTCGAAGCGAACGGTTTGCTCGCTATGCCAAACCAGGAGGTCACCGGAATTGAGAAGTGTTGGCCCAGGTCGGGAATCACACAAGCTTCGGCCTGTTTTTTGAAACAACACCCCTAGGAATGCTTCGTGATCGGAAGAGATCTCGACACGCCCGCGAGAAACTTTAACAGGATCGCCCGACACCTTCACAATTTTCAAACTCTCAGCGGCGTGGACGGCGATTTCTACATCCAGGGGAGTCGATTTCCTCTTGGAAACATCGAGCGCAAGTCCACCTGTCGAAAGAGTTTCCTGTAGGTGACCGAGATCACGGAATCGACCGCCATTTGATGAGTCAGAACGATTCATTTGCTATCCATATTTTAATTGACATGTTGATGTGCGCGACTTGGTGCAATGGAACTGGTTGGCCGAGTGGCAGCCGATGCCGGTTGCACCACTCGTGAATTTCATTTGCAGAGCGGAAGGGCAGCACCATCTGTTTGGTTAGTGTCGCTGTTTGACTCCGGTTCTTCATGGTTTCCTGTCCTTTCAATGTCTTGTTTACTGCCTGTTCAGCAGCGCTGGCTCCGAGAAGGGTAGTCGAGGGTGACGGTGGTAATCCAGTTGGCGAAGTCACGACGTGCGAACATTATGGTGTCCACGCTTTCCAATCAAAGCGACAATGGATCTGGCAGCGCTAAATCCGGGTGAAATCAAGCAACGGTTTGCCGTCGCGAGCCGATGCTTCGGCGTCGCGAAGCGCAACATCGATTTGGGATGGATGATGACGTGTTGCCGGAGGAAGCCGCAGCGCACTGGACGCCAAACGGTCGAGCACTGTCTTGACCGTCTGCACACATTCGGAAAGCGGCCTCGTGTCGAACCAGTGAGGCTGGAACCAGCCCTGTACTGTAGCCGCGCCATAGATAAGGCGCGGCGCAAACAGCGGCATCTCGAACGCCGACGGCTCCGTTTGCCGGTGCGACGAGAGAGCTCCGTAGACCAACAGACGACCCGCGGGCGCGAGTGTGCGCGCCAGTGTCGCACCGACCCGGCCTGCGACGCAGTCGATTGCCTTGGACGGTCCTCGGCCTCCACCCGCCTTCACGAGTTGCGATGACCAGTCGTCGTCCTCCGTGCAGAGCGTAATGTCTCCGCCCAGTTCGGCGATCTCGGGGACCTGCGCCCGTCGGCGCACGATATTGATGGTCTTGAACCCCTCCGAGCGCGCAAGCTGCAGGACCAGCCGTCCGACGGTCGAACCGGCGGCGGTCTGCGTCATCCACTCGCCCGGCTGCAGGCGATGTTCGATCATGGTGAGTACCCAGGCGGTCACGGGATTGACGATTGCCTGTGCGGCGTCTTCGTCGGATACGCCGTCGGGCACAGGTACGACGCGCTCTGCCGCGCTCACGACCAGCTCACGCCAAGTGCCCCACACGTCCACCAGCACGACGCGCGTACCCGGAGCAGGACCCGCAACGCCCGGTCCGAGCGCCTCCACCACCCCAACGCACTCAACGCCCGGACTCGTCGGCGGCGTGGGCTGACGTCCGAAACGTCCACGGAGCACGTGAAGGTCAAGTGGGTGGATGGGCGAAAGACGTATGCGCACAAGAACCTCTCCAGGCCCCGGCACCGGATCCGGCAGATCGCGAAGACCGAGAACGTCTGTAGGTTCGCCGTTGCGCTCAAAGATGAAGGCTTTCATGGCGTACTCCTTTTCATCAGATCGGATATTCCCACATGTCGTCCGGGATGGCGTGGGTCCTGCTGGCGCACATCCTCTCCAAGGAAGATCCTGACCACAAGCACATCGTCAAGGCCCAGCGCCTCATAGAAGCGTCGAACCGGATCAACAGGAGAAATCATGTTTAGGCCTCCGAACTGAAGGTGAAGCCGGGCCAGCGGTAGGTCGCTGGGGCCTGGGCGACCTCGCCATAGGATGAAAAGGGACCATTCAGTGGACGCCCAGAATGCTGCATGGTGCCTCCTGTTCAAGTGCATAGACGGTGCTCCATAGGCGAGCCAGACGCGGCGTGTACCGATGGAGCCCCATGACTACCAAGTCCATTTTCTGTTCGTCGAGGAATGCCACGACTGCTTCAACCTCATCGCCAGTAATGATGTGGGTTTGAAGTGCGATATCGTGCCTTTCCCCCTCTATTGCAGCCCTCTGCTGCCGCCCCTCGTAGAACTCCAATCGGTCCTTCCTCAGAATTTGCGAGAAGAATAGAACAACCCCAACGTAGGGCTCATAA
>DASYBJ010000623.1:0-4838 GCA_036500845.1 Acidobacteriaceae bacterium | reverse complement strand
AGCGCACACAACTATCCGCGAGCCGGTTTCAACGAGCGTCGACCTGCCGCTTTCGAACGAGTGCAAGCGTGTGCTGGCATATGCCGGGGAGGAGGCAGAGCGGCTGGGTCATGAGCACATCGGGACCGAGCACCTGCTACTCGGCCTTTTGCGCGAAGAAAAATGCTTCGGCGCACAGATATTGAAGGATCGTGGAGTGCAACTCGGCGCCGTTCGCGAAGACTTAGCTCGAATACCTCAGGAGTCAGCAGCGCGAAGCCCCCTCGAATCGACGCCTCTCACTGGGTTATTCAGGGATCTCACGCAAGCGGCGATTGACGGGCGACTCGAACCCATCGTTGGCCGCGACCTGGAACTCGATAGCATCCTCGAGATTTTTTCGAACTGCCGCAATAAGAACCCGGTTCTCATCGGCGAGCACGGCGCCGGTAAGACCGCAATCGTCGAGGGTGTGGCGCAGCGCATCGCCGACGGAGGTGTCCCATCGTTCCTGGCGGACAAGCGGATACTTGTTTTTGAACCGGAACTGATTGCCGGCTGGGCAAAGGAAAGACACGGATTCCAAGAGCTGACGAAGATCGTGAGAGCGCAGCAGCATCCTTCTGAGGTCATCCTGTTCCTCGATGAGCTGGACGGCATGTTGGTATCGACCTCCAAATCCGGATGGCCGGAGGCAGCCGGAATCTTCAAGCACGCGCTCTTGCATCAGGAGATCCAGTGCATCGCCGCCGCCACTCCCAACGGCTACCGGGAGGCGACTCAAGCAATTCCGTGGCTTGAACAGTGTTTCCGCACGATCCATGTCCGTCCCCTCGATGAGGAAAGTACATTCAGCGTGCTACTAGTTCGAAAGCATCGATTGGAGAAGTTCCATCGGGTGACTTATACCAACGAAGCGCTTGAATGTGCCGCACACTCCTTCGGTCGTCACCTTCCAGGTAGCCCACTTCCTGGCAAGGCACTGGAGTTGCTTGACGCAGCCGGGTCGCGAGTCAAGTTACGTCACCCTTGGCCGCTGGAGGTAGCCGACTCCCTTAAGCGCGTCAAGGACATCGGACAACGGCTTGAAAATGCTATCGGGAACCACGAATTCGAGAAGGCCAAATTTTATTCAGACGAAGAACACAAGGAGAAAGAGAACCTCCGCGTGCTTAGAGAAAAGCACCATCTCGATGATTCCTCATCCGCCGTCGTCGGACGGGAGGACATCGAAGAAATATTATCGCGCTGGGCTAAGTACCCATTTTGTCCATAGAGGAGAAGTGCCGTTGGTTTCTAACTTCACTGGCCTGTACAGTTCACGACGCATTCTCGCGATGGACTTGGCAGGCCGTCTTTCCCGGTTCGTCTATGTCTCCAAAAGGGCTTAGCTGAGTACTAGGGCTTTCCATGAGAAGGCCCTAGTAAAGGGCCGGAGCGGAGCGATTCCCATGAACTCGCAAGTAAGCACGGCGGGGGCCAAGTCCGACCCGAAAGAAGTCGGACAGAGAGCCAGACGGCGAGTCGCTTACCGACTGCTTCCTTTTGTATTTCTCATTTATATCGTCAACTACATCGACCGCGTCAACGTGTCGTTTGCCAATCTCAGAATGAGTACGGATCTGGGATTCAGCGACCGCGTCTACGGTTTAGGAGTAGGGATGTTCTACGTAACCTACGTCTTGTTCGAGATACCCGGAGCCGTAATCGTCGAACGCTGGAGCGCGAAGAAATGGATTACACGAATCATGATCTCGTGGGGAATGGTTACGATTCTGACCGGCTTTGTGCACACTGCGACACAGTTCTATGCCGCCCGCTTCTTGTTGGGGGCCGCTGAATCCAGCTTTTTCCCAGGCATGATCGTTTACTTGACACACTGGTTTTGCGCGCGCGACCGCGGCCGGGCGATCGCTTGCTTGTATGCGGCTAATCCCGCCGCTGCTTTGATCGGCTCGCCCTTGGCAGGGTGGCTCCTCGGCGTCCATTGGCAGTCGCTTACTGGCTGGCGCTGGCTCTTTATTCTGGAGGGGATTCCTGCCGTGGTGGTGGGGATCATCACCTACTTCTATTTGACGGACCGGCCTGTGCAAGCGCCTTGGCTTCCTGAGGACGAACGGGATTGGCTCGTCAAGGAGTTGCAGGAGGAGCTACAAGCGAAGAACAAGATTCGGAAGCCTACGATTTTGGAAGCCTTTGGAGACGCACGAATTCTAAAACTGACTTTTGCATATTTCCTGGCTCTCACAGGAGCCCTGGGAACCGTCTACTGGATACCAACCTTCTTGAAGCGCCTGTCGGGATTTTCTAATCGGACGGTGACATCGTTGCTACTGCTGCCAGCTCTAATGGGCGTGGCAGGGATGCTGATCAACGCATGGCACTCCGATAAAACGGCTGAGCGACGGTTGCACACCGCAATTCCGCTCCTGGCGGCGAGTTCGATGTTCGCCCTCTTAACGCTCAACCCTCACCATATGCCCTTAGCAATTGCGTCGTTGCTACTGGGAAGCGGGTTCTTGTATGCCTACTATCCTACTTTTTGGGCGATACCGACGATGATGCTAAGCGAGGCAGCGGCAGCCGCCACGTTCGGCCTCATCAATTCGATCGGGCAACTCGGTGGGTTGGCCGGGAACTACTCGATTGGTTATCTCAACGATCGAACGCATTCGCTTACAGCGAGTTTCGCGTTCATCGCACTGGTGTATGTGGTGTCGGGCAGCCTGATTCTTAGCTTGAGAATCCGCGATCCCATTGGTGATTTTGCGGAGACCGAAGTAGCTCGAAAACCGCCCGTCGCGGCGGCCAAATAATCCGCTGTTCCGTAAGTGAGTGCGGGTTAACCGAACCCCTAAGCTGACCAAAGAAACAGACAGTGCCGGCTCCTAACGGAGCCGGACCGGTGGTCAGATTCGTGAAACCGCTTCAGACCCCAAGGCACGAGGCCAGCTTACCCTCAGAAACATCCCCACTCAAGCCAAAACAAGGCTTGAGTGGGCCACCCGCCCTTTCTTGGTAACCCTGAATGTTGCGCTGTCTCGTTTCAAGTGTCAATGGGCGGATTGCGGGGGCGGATTGCATGGGTGGATTGCGGCCATCCTATTCGTAACCGAGACAATTCTCTTGGCTAGCTTGGTAATGGCAAGTCAGCATCAGGGAAGTGTTGGAGCGCTCCCGAGTTACAGACAACTCTGACGTGATCGCGCTGAGTAAGGATAGCTAACCCAACTTGTAAGGCGCGAGTTCCCGATGATCCACCAAGGATCGCCGCGTCTGTTGCGTCTGATGAACGGCGAAGATCTCGGTTGTCACACGTGCGCTTACCGTTAAAGGGTGAATTGATGCCGGTGATAGGTCCAAATCGGGGATACTTGAGCAGAAGAGGGCACAACAAGCTATGTAAGGAGGGTGACAAGACCCGTGGCCACGAGCGCCGCGGCCCAGACTAAATCGAAGTTCAACCACGCCTTGCGGAGAAGCGCGAGGCCCAGCTTTCGATAGACCACCCAAGCGAGCAGCCCGGTGACCGCAAGATAAGCAACCGTATGAACACCGGTGGCGAGCATCCCTGCTAGGGGACTGGCGGCCGGAGACATGTAATTGTGGCCCGCCATTCGGCCCTGTGCTTCAACAGTGTTGCTGCCCAGCAGCACCGGCACCACCATTAAACCGGCGCCGTGCGCAGAGGCCATCAGAAACGACCAGACGGTCAAGTCTCGGAAGCCTACCTGCATACGGACCCACCGCGGGTGCTGATGTCGCACCAGGCAATAGATTCCAAGACCGACCAGGACCGCGGCGACGAAGTAGCGGATGACGACGAGCGGCAGCGTCATGCCGAGAAACTCGGCAGTCAGCACGACGCTGCCGATGGCCACTGCGTGGCCAAGCGCAATGGGAACAAGCGATCTGGCTACTGCACTCCCCTTTCGCTCCTGCATCCCCAGTGCCACCGCGAAGAGCCATCCCATCCCAGGATTGAGCCCGTGGTAGGCACCGAGGAGCAGCATCAGCCAAAACACCGTCGAAGTCAGCCCGGCATGTGTCATTGGGCATCCGAGTAGCAATAGGAGTCCGACGAAGCGTCGCCCCCTCCCAGCCGCACCTGGTGTGCGCGCAGCCCATCAAACTCAACAAAGAACTCTTCATCAAGCTTGATCCCGCCCCTTGGGTTGGCGTCGATCTTCACCATCCAACTCCGTATACCGTCCGGATAGAACTGCTCATCCCACGGGGAGTAGAGCGAGTTCGTGAAGTAGACGCGCTTGCCGTCCCGGCTGATTTCGACCATCTGGGGACCACCGTTCAGAGGCTCCTTGGGCTTCTTCGGGTGAGCCGCCCGGCGCACGATGCCACCGAGATGGATCGAGCCGGCCTTCTTCGGGCTGGCGGGATTGGAGACGTCATACTGGATGAACTCACCTGTCCCCCAGCACGAAACATAGAGGAAGCGGTCGTCGAGTGAGAGGTTGATGTCAGATACCAGTGGCGGCACAGCCTTGAAGCCCTTCAGCAGTGGCGGCAAATTCTCCGGATCGGCCGACTCAGCGGGAATTTCGATCACCTTGCGAACTGCCCATTTTCCGGTCTTCCCGCCGTCTTCGCGGTACCACATCCAGATGGAGGACGAAAGGTCTTTCAGGGAGATGACGACACCCACGAATCCGAAAGTCTGGTTGGGATCGTGGGCTGGCCGAAGCTCCAGCACCATCTGTTGCTCCGCACCCAGGTCAAGCTCCTGCAGATGCCGACGCTTATCCAGGTCCCAGATGTGCAGCTTGCGGCCGTACTTTCCGGCAAGCAGCAGCTCGGGGTTGAGGCCGTCCTTCACCATATTCGGCGTGCCCCATTCCGAG
>DASYBJ010000622.1:0-5044 GCA_036500845.1 Acidobacteriaceae bacterium | reverse complement strand
TCGAGACAAAGACAAGAATGCACCGTTGGTCGAAGCTTTTCATCCCCACCTTGCGCGAGGCTCCTGCCGACGCTGAAGTTGCCAGCCATAAATTCCTGTTAAGGGCTGGCTATGTGCGCCAGTTGGGCGCGGGCATTTACTCCTACCTCTTTCTCGGGCAGAGGTCTCTCAACAAGATCATAAAGATCACGCGCGAGGAAATGGACCGCATCGGTCAAGAGTTCCTACTGCCGGCGATCCACCCCAGGGAAATATGGGAAGAGAGCGGGCGTTGGACAGGTATGGGACAGAACATGTTCAGGCTGCAGGACCGGAAAGGTGCCTGGCTTGCTTTGGGGATGACCCATGAAGAGATCGTGACCAGCATCGCTCGCAACGAGCTGCGCAGCTACAAGCAGCTGCCGCAGATCTGGTATCAGATTCAAACCAAGTTCCGCGACGAGCCTCGCCCGAAATCGGGGTTGTTGCGGGTGCGCCAATTCATCATGAAGGATAGCTATTCCTTCGACATCGATGCAGCCGGACTCGACGAGAGTTATCGCAAGCACGATGAGGTGTACCGCGCGATTTTTACCCGCTGCGGCCTGAAGTTCGTTGCCGTTGAAGCCGATTCGGGCGCAATGGGCGGCTCTCAATCTCAGGAGTTCATGGTCTACTCCGATGCTGGCGAGGACCTGATTGCAAGTTGCCCGAAGTGCGGTTATGCGGCCAATCTAGAGAAGGCTGCTTCTCAGCTCTCTCCGGTCCAAGAACTCGAGGCAGCGGGGGATAGGAGCCCGGAGCTCGTGCATACCCCAGGGCAGCGCACGATTGAGGAAGTCGGCAACTTCTTGAAAGTCGCCCCCGTCC
Source organism: Acidobacteriaceae bacterium (assembly GCA_036500845.1). Lineage (GTDB taxonomy): Bacteria > Acidobacteriota > Terriglobia > Terriglobales > Acidobacteriaceae > PALSA-350. Next base: position 4,195 of record DASYBJ010000622.1, on the reverse strand, counting down.
ACCAGATAAAGACAATGGCGTACATGGAGGTGCGCACATCCCCGGGAGCAGCGGACGTGTTGCTGCCAGTCGCGGTGTTCCTGCGCGGCGATCACTCTCTGAACGAGGCGAAGCTAGCCAGCCTCTTCCAGGGAGCGAAGGAAATTCGGCCGATGCAGCTGGAGGAAATCGAGCGGGTCTTCGGAGCTCCTGCCGGATACCTCGGCCCGGTGGGTCTGAACGGCTTGGTGCGTCAAGCTGGAAACTCTGAATCAAGGGAACCTGGGAAGGTAACGGTCGTGCTCGACCGCGCTCTCGAAGGACGAGCGAACCTGATCGCGGGGGCAAACAAAGAGGAGTACCACCTTCGTAACGTGACGCCAGTGCGCGATTTCAGACCTACGCTCGTTGCTGATGTGCGGAATGTGCAGGAGGGAGAACCTTGTCCTAATTGCGGGACGCCGCTGAAGCTGGGAACGGCCGTCGAGGTTGGGCATATCTTCAAGCTAGGCTACCGGTATTCGGAAACTATGGGCGCGCGCGTCCTGGACCCGAACGGTAAAGAGGTTATGCCGATTATGGGGTGTTACGGAATCGGCATGGAGCGCATCCTAACCGCAGCAATTGAGCAGAATCACGATAGCAATGGTTTTTGGATGCCGCTTTCCATATCACCCTTCGATGTAGTGGTCACCGTGACCAATATGGCGGATCATTTTCTAGCGGCCACGGCCGAGCAGGTAGCCAGAAATCTGGAGAACGCCGGATTTGACGTCCTCCTTGACGACCGCAACGAGCGAGCGGGCGTCAAATTCAAAGATGCGGATCTAGTAGGCATTCCATACCGTGTCAATGTCGGAAAGAAAGCTGCGGAGGGCCGGTTGGAACTGGTCACGCGGTCCACGGCCACCAGCGAGGACGTAGAGATCACGCGAGTGGTGGAGATGCTCGAGGAAGTAACACGGGGTCATCCAGGTGCCAGTCAAAATTAAGCTTCCGAACTTCAACAAAGGCGACTATAGCGTGCGTAAGATCGTGCTTCTCGCCTTTGGTGGCATCGTGCTTCTTACCGCGATCATCGGCGGGTCTGTCTTCGCCTATTACTACTCGAAGTACGAGCGCATCGTAGGCGAGCGGATGGCAAAGCCGCTCTTTGTTCAGACAGCAAAGATCTACGCGGCGCCCAAAGAGGTGCGTGTGGGCCAGAAGTTGAGTCCACGCACCATCGGCCTCGAGCTGCGGGAAGCTGGCTATTCCGGAGACAACGACAGAGACCATTCGCAAATGGGAACGTTCTCTGAGAACGATTCCAGCATCACGATCCGTCCAGGCCCGCAGTCTTATCATTCTGAGCAAGGCGCCACGGTCTCTTTTAACAAAGGGTTGGTGCAGCAAATCACCGGGGATGGGGGCCAGGCCCTCGTAGCGTATGAGCTTGAACCAGAGTTGATCACCGGCTTATCTGAAGATCAGAACCGAACAAAGCGTACCCTGGTCACCTACGACCAACTGCCGCCAGAACTGGTCAACGCAGTAACCTCGATCGAGGATCACCGTTTCTTCGAACATGGCGGCGTCGACTACATCCGGGTGCTCGGTTCCATTCGCAACGACCTAAGCCATAAGCACGCCTACATGGAGGGTGGCTCTACCCTCACCATGCAGTTGGCGAAGGAGTTTTTTCTGACCCCGGAAAAAACCTTCAAGCGCAAATTTGCACAGGTCGTCATTGCCTTTCAGCTGGAGCATCGCTTCACCAAGCAGCAGATCTTCCAGATGTACGCCAACGAAATTCCCCTCGGGCAGGTGGGCAGCTTCGCCATCACTGGCTTTGGGCAGGCCGCGCAGGCTTACTTCGGGAAGAGCGTAAGGCAGCTGGACCTACCCGAGAGTGCCTTGCTCGCGGGCATGATTCAGCACCCCAGCTATCTCAATCCGTACCGGCATCCTACGCGGGCAATCCAGCGCCGAAACCTTGTGCTCGATGCGATGGTCGAAACAGGAAAAATCACCAAAGAGCAAGCGGAGATTGCAAAAGCGGCACGGCTCAACCTGACGCCAACCAACATCGACGGTGGTGAGGCTCCCTACTTCGTCGACCTGGTGCGCGACCGGGTGGTGCAGCATCTTGGCGAGACCGATCTCAATCATTCGGGACTGCGCATCTACACGTCGCTTGATCCTGACTTGCAGCACGCTGCTACGGACGCGGTGACACAGGGTATGAAGTTGGTCGATACTCAGGTCGAACGGCGCCACGCGCGCCTCCTCAAAGCCAAAGACAAAGACAAAGACACAACTCCGATCACTTATCCTCAAGTGGCACTGATCGCTCTCAATCCGCACACCGGGCAGGTGCTCGCTCTGGTGGGGGGACGCAGCTATGGAGCCAGCCAGTTGGACCATGCCGTAGCCCATCGTCCAACCGGTTCGATCTTCAAACCATTCGTCTATGCGGCTGCCTATAACACCAGCCTTTCCGGGACGGTACTCACGGAGCCGGCAAACGATACGCCTGTTGTTCAGACAACTGCCGCAGATCCAGTACCGGCCGACCCGGGCAGGCAAAGCGGTGTCTTTACCGCTGTCACGCCGCTCAACAACGAACTGACCACGTTTGAAGAAGGCTATGCGCCCGGAAATTATCATTCGGTTTCTTACAACAGGATCGTGACGGCACGTCTGGCTCTACAGCAGTCGCTCAACAACGCCACCGTGGAACTTGCACAGATGGTGGGCTACGGCAATGTAGCGGCATTGGCTCGGGATGCAGGCATCAAGTCCGCTCGAGGCACACCTTCGGTCGCGCTGGGCTCTTACGATGCCACACCTCTCGACATGGCAGGTGCCTATACCGTTTTTGCCAACGGCGGCGTCAAGATCGATCCCTGGATGGTCGCATCCATCCGGTCGCCTGAGGGTGACGTGCTCAGTGACTTTACGCCTACCACCAAGCCGATTCTCGATCCTCGCGTCACTTACCTGACTCTGTCGCTCATGGAAAATGTAATGAACGCAGGCACGGCCGCCGGTGTGCGCGGGATGGGTTTCACAGCGCCTGCTGCGGGCAAGACCGGTACTTCGCATGATGCATGGTTTGCGGGCTTTACCAGCAACCTGCTCTGCATTGTCTGGGTAGGAAACGACGACTACACCGATATCAAGTTGGAGGGAGCCCATACCGCCGCGCCGATCTGGGCCGAGTTCATGAAGCGCGCAGTCCAGCTTCCCCAGTACTCTGACACAAAAGAATTTAGCGTGCCGAACGGAGTATCTATCGTCCGGTTGGACAGGGCTACCAACTTATTGGCCGATGCAGCCTGCCCGCTCGATTACAACGCGGCCTTTCTTGATGGAACCGCACCGACCGATACCTGCGATCACATCAATGGCGATCAGCGGAATATCTTTCAAAAGCTCTTCGGGATCGGAAAGCAGTCCCCGCCAGCTCTGCCGGGTTCTCCTTCTCCGATGGTCACCACGCAAGCAAACCCTGCTTCGACCGCTCCGGGCGAAGTCACCAGCGCCGACAATTCCGGCCAGCAGCCAAAGAAGAAGAAGGGATTCTTCGGCAAGATCTTTGGCGCGTTCAAGGGCAACGGCGGCGACAACAACAAGCAGAATCCGCAGCAGCCTCACTGAACCTGCTTACAAGCAGTGCAACAGCTTTTCTGCGTTCCACCCCGTCAACCGAATATATAAAAGTCTTACACCTGATCCTGGTACATGGGCGTATTTGGGACCGTTCGACTACCACGAAGAGGGGTGCACCGTTCTTCGGGCTGGGCTTTTCAGCCCGAAGAACGGGAGACCACGATGGTGAGCATCGATATTCGTCACTTCGAAATCTTGCATGAAGGAAGGGCGAGCAACGTCCGTCACTCCACTCGCCTTAGCCCGGGTGAGACGTGGTGGTGAGAAGTTCACCGCTGTGGGGGAGCCTCGAAAATCCTACTGGGACAGTAGGAAGCACCGCGAAAAGGGATTCCCCACATCTGACACGTTGTTTGTCAGATGTGGGAAACCACGAAGGCCTGTGTCGAAATCTGTGAAGCTAACACAATTTCATTACTTTGAGAGGCGTAACAGCACAACTCCGTGTCGCGGCACACTCACCGTGTAGCTGTTCTCCAGACGGCCGAGATCTTTCGCCGCCCAGATGTCCCGGGCCTTGGCCCCATGAGCAAAGCCAACGTCACCTAACTTCAGCGTAATA
>DASYBJ010000621.1:0-23356 GCA_036500845.1 Acidobacteriaceae bacterium | reverse complement strand
CCGCTTCGCTCTGTTCCAGAGTAGCCGCGTCGGGAATGCCGAGGCGATTTTTTAAAACGCCAGATACCGGATCAAGGTAGTGGTCACGGCCGGAATACTTGGTCATTTTTGTACCGGCGTTGGATGTTGCGGATAACCTCGTCCGTCTCGATCTCGCCACGTGCGACGCGATACAACTCGGCAACGGTGGACTCCGGCACTTTCAAGCCCTCAAGCTCCTGTTGAGCAATCGCGTGGGCAACGTCCCGCATGTTGCGCTCAATCTCTTGCTCTGTAAGCGTGGTCATTTCGTCCTCCCGTTTGGCCCTCAATCAATAGCATAGTGAAGCCGAGTTCTTCGATTGATCCATGGATCCCGATGCACGCCGCCGTGGTCTCCCACCCTCCGCGCCGAAAGGCACGGCGCGGAGAATGGGGCACCCATTGTCGTGGTGCTTCATGCTTTGCCAAATACTGAAGTGTGCTCCATTCCTGTTAACAGGCCCGAGTGCAGTCAGCGCCGAAGCAGATGTAGCTTTTGCTCAATAATGGACTCGACTTTGGCGACTACCTCTTCAAGCGAGAGGTGAGTAGAGTCGATCACAATGGCGTCCGCCGCGGCCACCAGAGGAGATTGGGCGCGAGTACGATCGCGTAGATCGCGCTCCCGCAATTCGGCTAACACTGACGCCTCGGGTTGCGCGCTCGCGACCCCGTTTTGCTGGAAGCGGCGCTGGCCACGGACCTCAGCCGCGGCATCAAGAAAGATCTTCACGTTCGCGTCTGGGAAGACTTCGGTGCCGATATCGCGGCCCTCCATCACGATGCCCCCTGAGGCGCCGAGTTGACGCTGCATCGAGACCATCCATTTGCGAATCTCCGGATGCACACTGACCCGCGACGCGGCAGCCGTCACGTCGGCCTCGCGAATGCGCCTGGTAACTTCGACACCGTCCAGAAAAACGCCATTCCCCATCCGGGCTGGTGCAAGCTGAATCGACGTCCGAGCTGCCAGCCTGCCGAGGTCCTCGGCATTATCGAAATCAGTGTCGGTCTCGATAGCCTTCAAGGCAAACGCGCGGTACATTGCGCCAGTCTCGAGATTAACGAGTCCAAAGCGCTCTGCAACGCGAGCGGCCACTGTACTCTTTCCAGCGCCCGCTGGCCCATCGATCGCGACAATCAGATGCGAGAGGAACTCTTCCATCATGCTTCGGGTTTCTTCTTCCCAAACTTTCTATCACGGAAACCAGCTTTGCCACCTTGAATCCCACTGGACCCCGGTCGTTTCGGGAATCCAGGGCGGGAGCCGAAGCCCCGAGGCTTGCCAGGAGAGGGACGGCCAAATTTTCCGCCGGATCTTTCGTCAGCGCCTCCTTTGCCTGGGGAAGCGCTTCCAAATCTCCTTCTTCCGCTGCTCCCGGGCTCTACATCAGAAGGCGCCCGCTCACTCGCTCCCGGCCCAGCTTGCCGTGACGGAAATTTTGATGGGAACTTGGGCGGGAACTTCGATCGTGCATTCGTTGGCTTGCCCTGAACAAAGCGCTGCCGGTCGCCTTCCAGCCTTCTTCCTTCCGGTCTCGCTCCGCGCGGAGTGTCGGGCCTGCCGGATCGGCCTGAAAACTGACTTGAGGATCGGGGTTTGAAGCCGCTTGGTTGAAATGCCCCTTCTGTTCGTCCCGGTCTGCTTCTTCCGGGTCCACTTCCTCCTGGTCCACCTTTCCCTGGTTCACCTTTCCTTGGACCAGTTCTCCCGGGTCCGGTTCCGCGCTCCTCACCGGGACGTCTCCACTGAGTTGATCCTGTCTGCGGCTGGTTGCCCCGCGGTGGAAAGCGGCGCGCAGGCGGCCTGAATCCGCCCTCCTGCAATTGATCCGGTCGCGGTGCTCTCTCATCTCCGGGCGAGCGCTTGCCCTGATTGGACCCTCGGTCAAAACCCCGACTGGAGCCCATTCCACGCTTTCCACGTTCCGCATTGGCTCTCTGTCCAAAACTCCGCTTACCGCTGCCCCGCTCGGCCGGCGGAAAGCCGCGTTTTTTGTCTTGGTAGCCGGTCTGGGGTCTAGTTTCGGGTCTCGGCGTTGGGCTGACGAACGAACGCCCCTCCTGCGGTTCGGGCTTCTGGGGAAATTTCCGCCAGCGTTCCTGCGGCCCCGATCCCGGTCGAGGTCCACGGCCCGGAGCGCCTGGCCGCTGTTTCCAGTCCCCGCTGGATCGCTGGTTGGGTCCCCCTGGCTGTCTTTCTACGCGATCGCCTGGACGCTTAGCGAATGGTCTTGCTCCGGGTCTAGGGCTTGGACCCGCGTTTCGGCCCGCACTCGATGCTGCACTCGGGCGACGCCGGCTGTCGCGCTTGGAGACGTCGCTTGAAGGCGGCGGTGCAGCGCTGGCGCCTGGCGCCGCCGGAAAGGGCGGCCGGCTAGCCGGTGATAGGAATGGTGGGCGGTCCCTCCGAATTGGCCGCTCGCTGCGCCCGGGTCGCCCTGAAGGCATCGGCCCCGAGGCCTCGCGTCTCCCGGGTTCTGATTGCGGAATCCTCGCCTCACGTTCTTCCCCGACCGGAGCGAATTCAGGTAGGCCGCCTTCGAGAAAGTAGTAAGTCTGAGCGTCCATCGAAAGCGAATGGATCTGCCGTGTGGCCGAAAGGCCGCGCACTGCTTCCCGGATACGGGAACGCGACGCAAGCGGCGACAAAAAAACCTCAATCTCCTCGCTTGAAGCCGCGTAAACGGACTGCAGGTACATCGACACCAGAAGCGAAAGCGCAGTGACCTGCGACATCGAACTACCCGAAGAGAGTTCTTGGCGGTGGTGGAGCTGCATCAATTCCCAAAGCGCAGGCTCTGCGCCCGGCTGGAGCACCGGGATACTCCGCAGGTCTTGCCAGAGCTCGCTTAGCCCACGCAGTACCGCGGCTTCTGTGAGCTCGCGTCCCAGGCTCTCTCGCACCGCGCTCGCGCTCAACGCGCCCTTTTGTTCCAGCGTCTTCCACACTTCGGCGACAAGCGGAGAGACTTTATGGCCGCCGCTCGTTTGTGGAACTTGCTTCCACTCCCGGTCTCCGCGGAGAGCAACCAGAAACGGAAGGATCTCTGTAGTAGTGACAAAATCCGGCTGTTCTCCCACTCCACCTAGGAGACTGAGTCCAACCACCTTGCCCGTAGCCATCAGCCTGACGAGGAGCTGGGTCGCCTGCTCGATTGCCGGCCGCGGTGGGGTGGGATTGGCTTCTCCAAGACAGGCTTCGACAAACGAAGGAGCCGGTGCGGGTAATTGCGATCGTCGTGGGAGAAAAGGGCACAAGGGGTGACGCTCAAACCACGCTTGGGCATCTTCGAGGGTAAGGACGGGGCTTTGGTCTTGGCGCCAATGAGCTACCCGTGCTGCTTGAAGCTGTTCTGCTGTCAATGGGAACCTTTTCTTGCGAGGGTACTACCGCGGGAGGGCATCAAATCCTCTGGAAGGCCCGCTGGATGTCTTTCCAAGAATACCGCAGGACGATGGGCCGGCCATGAGGGCAGCTTGTGGGGTGTGCGGTCTTGGCCAGTTCAGCAAGCAGCCACTCCATGCGTGCCGGATCGAGAGGGGTGTTGACTTTGATCGCCGCATGGCACGCGATCGAAGCTGCGATGCGCGTCCGCGCCGCCTCGAGATTCTGCGCCTGTTCCCGCGGATCCGCTTGTTCCAGAACCTCCATGAGCATGCGTTCGAGCTCCGGCCCCTCCAATCCCACAGGCGCTGCCTTGATGGCAATCGTGCGCGGCCCAAAGGGCTCTACTTCGAAGCCATTGGCTTCGAGCTCGCGGGCAATGCTCGCAAATGCGACCATTTGGGCTGGCAGCAGGTCGATGAGGAGAGGCATCAGCAGGCGCTGCCGTTGTATCTTCTCAACATTACGCTCGCGCAGCACGCGCTCGAAGAGCACCCGCTCGTGGGCAACGTGCTGGTCGACAATCCACAGGCCCTCCTCGTTTACAGCCAGGATGAATGAATCGCGCAGTTGTCCAAGAGGTTTGAGCGAAGCCAGGCCGTGCAGCGTCGGCTGCGCGCCCGGGTCCCCGAGATCGGCTCCGTCAAACTCACGCTCTGCCTCTTGCGAGCAGGGCGAGCGATGGCTCGCCTGTAGCGCCGGCTTCTCTACGTGTCGGACACTGAGTCCCTCCGGAGATGCACCATTCGTGCCCGCCGTCGGAAGAGTAGCTACGGAACTCACCTCAACTCCTCCGTCGCCAAACAATAGCTTGCCCGCCGCAGGTGCTGCCGCCGGCGGTGTCAGCAGGAAGCTATCGGCATCTCGTATTTCCGGTGGGTTTTCGGATTCCTGTAGCTCCTGAGCAGCGAGCAGTCCCACATCGCTGATTGTTGGAGACACATCAAGAACGAGCCCTGGCGTGGCGCTCGGATGAGAAGTGAGCGCATGCAAAAAGGCCGCCGCAGGCCGTGCCATTGTCAACTTGTTTCTGATGCTGTCCCGCACGAAATCATGAATGAAGCTTGGCTGGCGAAAACGCACTTCTGTCTTGGCCGGATGTACGTTGACGTCGACTTCCTCGGCGGGCAATTCAAGAAAGATCAAGATGACCGGAAACGAAGTAGGCGGCAGGATATTCCGATACGCCTCGCCCACTGCATGGATCAGCAGTCGATCCCGCACCAGTCGGCGGTTGATAAAGCAGTAGATCGAATTGCGATTGAGCTTCTGCAACTCGGGCTTTGACGCAAAGCCATTGATCCTCAAGAACCCCGGGTTGGGCGGTTGATAATCCGTGTCGCGCTTCCACGGCGGTGGTTCTGGCAAGCCGACGCGCTCCAGTTTGATTTCGGCAGCAACAGGCAGCAGTTGATCGAGTGTGTCTTTCCCGAAGATCTGAAAGATGCGTTCAGCCGCTTTCCCCACAGGAGGTGTGATCAGCACGGCGTGTGTTGCCGAGTGCAGCTCAAAATGCTTGCCAGGATGGGCTAGTGCGTAGTGAGTCACCAACGCCGTGATGTGCGAGAGCTCGGTCGTTTCTGACTTGAGGAATTTGCGGCGGGCTGGCGTGTTGAAGAAGAGGTCCCGAACCGTGATCGTTGTTCCCGGCGGAATTCCTGCATCGTCATAGCGCAGAACCTTCCCGCCGGCGATCTCAATGAGAGTGCCCGATACATCCTCGGCCGTGCGTGTCTTGAGTTCAAGCCGGGAGACGGATGCGATCGAAGGCAGCGCCTCGCCACGAAACCCTAATGTCGAAATCGAGAGAAGGTCATCGGAACTGCGTAGCTTGGAAGTTGCATGGCGTTCGAAAGCGAGCAGAGCGTCATCCCGCATCATGCCGGCGCCGTCGTCAGTCATGCGGATGAGTTTGCGGCCCCCACCCTCAACCTCGATCCGAAGCCGGTTTGCGCCTGCATCGAGAGCGTTCTCGAGCAGCTCCTTGACGACCGATGCTGGACGGTCGACCACCTCGCCGGCGGCGATCTGATTTGCGACCTGATCGGAGAGTATATGAATGCGCCCCATCAGGAACCTATCTTACTTACTCCCAGTTCAAGGCAGATGTGGAAAGCACGGACGTGAGGGTCGCGAGCCCCCAGCCGCAAAGGGACGGCTGCAGATCCTACGTTCGTCCGCCGCAGGCGGAGGTACGTGGAAGGATAGAGGCGCACTTCCTTACCTGTTTTCTCTCATAGTGCATGACGAATCCATCGAGGTCTTGCTGCATGAGCTGGCCGGGCTTCGTCAGCGACGCGGCCAGCGAGCCTGACCGCAGATCGACGTTCCGAGGCAGGTCGGTCAGCTCTACGTCTACGTCCTTCTGAACGAGGACACGGAGTTTGCGCCGTACCGCCGCAGGTTTGCCGCGTTCTCTCAGGGCCCGGGCCAATCTTCGTTATAGACCCAATTCTCGTACTCTTCCCGTGCGGCATCGTCCTCGTCATAACTCATCTTTACTCATCTTGTCGTGGCGCCTCTATTGCTCCGTTAAAAGAAACACATGGCTTTGGTGCTCTCCGGCAAGATGCACGATGCCCCTGTCCATCGTGACGAGTACCAGATCCTCGTGCACAGCCAGGCCGAGCAGGTAGGCGTCGGTGATTTGATTGTGGCCGAATAGCCGCTTAAAGAACGGGCCGCACAGCGTATGCCAGTCGGCAGCGATCGATTGGTAGTGATACCCCGGCTCCTGTGCCAGTCGCGCCAGCATCGCCGTGGCCTCTTCCATGCTCATATCGCCGGTCTTCGGCCTAGTCATGTGGCGCAGAACGCCCGCTTCAGTAAAAGGACAGACGGCCCACCGAAGGCCCGGAGTGTCGAACCATTCCGCCACCGGCTCATGGTGAATGTGGTCTTCATCGAGAAGCGCCACCAACGCATTCACGTCGAGCAAGTACCGAGGGGCCTTAGACAATATCATCCTCCGAGGATTCCTTGACCATCTCGGGAGTGATGACCCTGCCTGTCTTTGCCTTCACAAGATACCCGCGTGGGCTGGTCTTCAGCCGGGGCGATGCGCTGATCGGCGGCTCCGGCATTTGCTCTACTCGCCGGAGAAGCTCGCTGACGGCAGCTCCCAATGGGATCCCCTTCGCGCTCGCATACGCGGCCGCGAAACTATAAGCATCGGCGTCAAGATTGATATTTGCTCTTGTTCTCATGTATCCATGATGCACCGAGCACGCTAGCAGTGCAAGAAATATTATCGGTGCATTCTCATTTTCTTGCACCGCGCTCGAATAGAGGCCCGGATTGACGGGTGGCCGACCCGCCGTGGTGGCCCCGCTCTCGCTTTTGAGGCCTGGGATTTCCGCAGGATCAGCCAGTCTAAAATCGATGAGTGGGCGAGCCAAATTGGATGGATCGATAAGGGCTGCTCGATAACGCTCCTGCTGCCGTGACTCGCGATTTTCTGGTGCTGACCGGACTCTAGCTGACAGGTTTTTAGCTCTATCCGCCAGAATGTGCCTGTAAGGTCCGCCGTGCGGCAGCGGGCTTTTCCTTCGGCGGCCTTTTCGACCGGGCGTGCTCAGGTACCTTCACACTGCGGGAATGCAAAGCTTCGGCCAAGCTATCGCCGAGCACATGAAGCCGCAGAAAGTTCGTTGAGCCAGACTTCGTCTGCGTTCCAGCAACAATTCCGAGGATCTCTCGCGGTTGCACGTGGCCGCCCTGCTCGAGCAGCCGCTCCGCCGTCTCAACCATCTGCTCGGTGGTTGTCAGCTTGTCGCATTGAATCGGACATACACCCCAGAGCAGCGTCATGCGGTTGATCACGGCCTCTACGCTGCTGAGACCGAAGATCGGCGAATTCGGCCGGTACTTCGAGAGTTGACGCGCGGTGGTGCCTGTCTCTGTGAAGACGGCGATTGCACTGATGTCCAGGTCGTCCGCGGCATGGGCCATCGATTCACAAATCGTCTCGCCGATCGAAAGCCTCAGATGCCCGGCGGGACCGGCTTCCGGTGCGCGTACGGCCGGATGCTGGCCTTCGCTTTCAACCACGATTTTGGCCATCATCTTGACCGCTTCAATCGGGTACTTGCCGGCGGCGGTTTCTGCGGAAAGCATGACTGCGTCCGTGCCGTCGTAGATGGCGTTCGCGACGTCGCTCGCTTCCGCTCGCGTTGGCCGCGGATTCTCGATCATCGACTCCAGCATCTGCGTTGCCGTTATCACCGGTTTGCGATATTCCCCCGCTCTGCGAATCACGTGCTTTTGAATCGCTGGAACCTTTTCGGGTGGCATCTCCACACCCAAATCTCCACGCGCCACCATCACTCCATCCGCAGCTTCGAGAATGCTTTCCAGGTGCTGAATGGCCTGCGGCTTCTCGAGTTTCGCAATGATCCAGGTCTCCGCGCCGAGCGTTGCGACGTGATGTCTCACCAGACGAACGTCTTCCGCGGTGCGGACGAAGGAGACAGCAATCGCATCCACTCCGTTTTTAATGGCAAACGCGAGATCCTCCTCGTCTTTGGTCGTAAGCGAGGGAACGCGTACCGGGATGCCGGGAAGATTGATACCCTTGTGCTCGCCGAGCATACCGCCGTTAATGACTTCGCACTCCACATCCTGGCCGCGCAAACCGGTCACTTGCAATTCGATCAAGCCATCGGAAAGCAGGATGCGCGCCCCCGGCTCCAGGTTCTCCGCCAGCGTGGGGAAGGTAGTTCCAATCAGAGTAGAGGTCCCGGCGACGTCTCGGGGCGTAATCGTGAGTTTTTGGCCTGCTTTGAGTTGTACCGGGATGCGGTTCTTGAGGCGGCCAGTGCGGATCTTCGGTCCCTGCAAATCGCCAAGAATGCAGATTACCTTGCCTTCTTCCCGAGCAACCTTGCGGACCATCTCGATCAGCTTCAATTTCTCGGTGAGGGCACCGTGGGAGAAGTTCAGGCGTGCAACATCCAAGCCGGCGCGGACCAGCTCACGGAAAACCGGTTCCTGATTGCAAGAAGGACCAAGCGTAGCCACGATTTTTGCGCGGCGGCGCGGTTCCGGACGATCAGCGGAACTCGGGTCAACCAAGGAAAAACTCATTCATCCCCCAAATCTAATGAAGCTGCGACCAGACCCATTCTACTCGTAGTTTTTGAGGCAAAGTTCACGTAGTGTGCATCGGCTGGGCGGCATCGCATGGCTGGGTCGTTTGGTGAGCAGGCTTTAGCCGCGGGCGTTCAGGCTTGGGATAAAACTGGGCGTTGAACTCCGCGCCCAGTAGCACGCTGAGTGACGTGATATACAGCCACACGAGTGTCGCGACTACGGTGCCGAGTGAGCCGTAGACGACGGAATAATTCGCAAACCTCGTGACATAAAAGCCGTATAGCAAAGTTGTGAGAAACCATATGAGGGCCGCCCCAACGGCCCCCGGAATTACGTATCTCCAGACCTGCCGGCGGGGTGTACCGAAGTGGTAAACCACGGCCAGAACACAGATGGTCGTCAGCAAGCCGATCGTCCACCGGATCGCGCGCCAGGCCACCAGTACGTAAGTTCCAAGGATGTGGTCGGTATTGGTAATCACCCAGATTTCGATCTGATGGCCAAAGGCTACTATCACGGTAGCAAATGCCATTGGCGCCAGGCACGAAGGAATAAGCGCGAAGGCCACCAGCCGTTCCATCCAGAAAGGCCACTCACGCCGCGGCAGTTCGTAGGCCTTGCGGAATCCCTCCATCAACGAAAGCATCACCCCCATTGCCGCCAGCAAGCTGATGAGCGTGGATGAGACGAGCACTTGCTCCGAACGCACCCTCTGATTGCTGAAGTAGGAGTGCAGCAGCGCTATGGTATCGGAAGGCAATAACTCGGAGAAAGATGTCCTGAGCTCACCGCGGACCGAGACGGTATCCGGCGCCAGGGCGAGGACCGTCGTGATCACCAGAATGGTTGGGAAAAGGCAGAGAATCGCGGAATACGCCGCCGCTTTGGCAGTGCCAAAAACGTCGTGCTGAAGAGCAGCTATGAACGCGCGCCGGATTTTTGCTAGCGCTGGCACCATAGGACAAGTAGGTAGACCAAGTCTCCTGCAGGTGACGGGCAGCCATCAAATGAAATGCCATCAGTGCTGGCAGCTGCGGCAGCTGCCCGCCACGGCGGACACCACTACAGTAACAGGTTATCCCGGACAGAACTGATCCGCCCGGCATACGGTGTCGCATAGGGAGTACTCCCCTATCTCTATCTAGCTCTGTGGCTTCCACGCGTTCAGGAAAGAATTAACCGAAGCTGGGTCAATACGGCTCATCTTTTCGAATTCGCCGTTGCGTTGACTGTAGAGCACATCGCCGCTCGGCGAGAGCACTGCCAGCGCGGGCACACCCTTTTCAAGCGGAATACCGAACCTGGCGGCGAGCTCTTGATTTTGATCGTACCGGCCGATATTCACGTAGACCAGCACGAAGTTCGCCTGGAGCACTTTCAGATTCGACGGTTCATGCATGTAGATGTCGAGCACCAGGCAATCTGGGCACCAGTTGCCGCCGAAGTCGATGAGCACGCGCTTGTTTTCTCGGCCTGCTTGTGAAAGTGCATTCGCCAGGTCGCTGGCCGCCCGGGAACCATCGGGATAGATATCACGCCGGAGCGCATCGCTCGTCTCGACCGGAGATTGGCTGTTCTCGGATGCAGGGCGGTGCGTACTCCACAGGATGACGGCGAGACCTCCGGCCAATACGATCGCTGCGGTTGCGATTTGTTTTCGGCGTGCGCCCACAAACAGTCAACTCCAGAGTATCTACTTAGAATGCCACAACTTCCCCCTGTTCAGGCCACCAGCGCGGCGGATATAAGAAACTTTTGATTTCGTTAAGTTGATGAGGATTTCTTAGAATAGGAGCTATGATCCGACCTCCATTCTTCTCTTTGCCGTTCATCTTTTTAGCAACGGTGTGGGTTGCTCAAGCTAGTCCCACTTTTGATCTGGTTGGTCCCCCTTTGAGTGTAAAAGTAACGAGAAACGGCAAAACACTGCCCATCGCAGAAGTGCCTGACCTTCAGCCGGGAGACCGGCTGTGGCTTCATCCTGATCTTCCTCACCAACAGCAGGCACGGTATCTGATGATCGCGGTCTTCCTTCGGGGATCGACCAACCCTCCCCCGGAGAACTGGTTTGTGCGCGCAGAGACCTGGGATCGACATGTACAGCAGGAGGGCATCAATGTCACCGTACCCCCGGATGCGCAACAGGCACTGTTCTTTTTAGCGCCGGAAACGGGCGGGGATTTCGGTACGTTGAGATCGAACGTTCGCGCACGTCCTGGAGCGTTCGTACGTGCGACCCAGGATCTGAATCAGGCGAGCCTCGACCGTTCCCGCCTGAACGCATATCTCGCGGCGGTCACGCGGATCTCGGAGAGTGACCCTGACGCGCTCAAGGAAACGACCAAATTGCTTGGCCGAAGCCTGAACATCAAAGTGGACAGCGATTGCTTCACAAAGCCCGCCGCCCAGCAACTCTCCTGTCTCACACAGAACCAGGACGCACTGGTGCTCGACGACGGACATACTCAATCGATGGTTGCGGAGCTTACAAGCGGAGCATCGGCTGATTTGATCGGACAACTCAGCGCGACTTCGCTGGCGGGGGCCGGCGCCTATAGCCCCTATGTCGGCGCGATCGTCGACGTGGTTCGCATCATGAATGGCATCCACACCGCGCAGTACCAATACATCCCTGCACTGGTCCAGGCGCAGGAGGATCAACTCCAACTGAAGCTCAACAGCCCGCCGTCGTTCTCTAACCCGAAATCGGTCCTTACCGTAGGACTCCCGCCGGTCGGCTCGCCACAACTGCCGCCCATGCGAGCGGTCGATGAGAAGCGAGTTTACTGTGCCGAGACCCCGTCTCTGGTGCTGCCCGTGGAGGGCGCGCCGCTCCTCTATTCCACCAGTTTGGCGCACGATTTCGTCCTTCACGTTGAAGGGAAGAAGGGCTCGGCAATCGACCTTCCTGCACGGGCGGAGGCTGTTCGCGGCGGATTCGTAGTAGATACGCACTCGGTCGAAGTTGCCAGCATGGATCCGGAGGTGACGGGGATTTTGCGCGGATACTGGGGCTTCGAGCCTGTGGAGGGACCGGCCTTCCACCTCGAGAGTTCCCATAAGGCTAATTGGAGCCTTCCTGAGATCGATAGGAGCGCGCTGATCGTTGGCCGGAAAGACACCTTACACCTGGAGGCTGACGACGCTGCTTGTGTCGACGACGTTTCCTTCGAGCAGCAGGGAAAAGCAGTGAAAGCCGCCTACAAATTGGTCAAGCCGGATGAGATTGAAGTGCAGGTTTCCCTTGAGGATACGCGTCCCGGGCCGGTCACCCTATTGCTGAAGCAGGCGGGTATGTCGGAGCCCGAAAAAGTTGCCGTGCAGGCCTATGCAGAAGCTCCGCACTTGGAGGATTTTGCGATTCACGCCGGAGATGCGAACGGGACTCTGGAAGGCGCCCGGCTCGATGAGGTATCGAATGTCGAGATCAAAGGAACGGCGTTCGCCGCCGCCGGTCTCAAACGGAAGGGCAACGAGGATGCGCTCACCTTGACCTCGCCCGCGGCCGCCGCTCTCTTCAAGCCAGGCGAGAAGACGGTTGCCCACGTCACCTTGAATGACGGCCGCAAAATCGATTTGCCATTCACGGTCGGGGCGCCGCGCCCGGCGGTCGCACTTGTCAGCAAAAGCGTGAACGTCGATCAGTCCTCCTCATCGTCTTCTTCGCCAATACAGCTCGCGAACCAGGATGAACTCCCCCTCAATGCCACGCTGAGCTTTGTCTTGCAATCTCAGGAGGCATGGCCGCGAAGCCAAAAGATCGAAGTGGGAACAACAGACGACTCCTCTCGCACAACGCTCAACATCGAAAATGGAGGCCTGACCATGCAAGACGGAAAAACCGTGCTTGCAAATCTGAATCCGCAGAAGAGCTTCGGGCCTTCCGCGTTCGGTCCGCTACGCTTCCGTCCGGTCGACGAAAGCGGTACGGCGGGCGATTGGCAGCCGCTGGGAAATCTCGTTCGCATCCCGACGCTCAAAGAAGTGCGTTGCCCTGTCAGCCCGCAGAAGGAATGCACGCTGGTCGGGTCGAATCTCTTCCTGCTCGATTCGGTATCCGCCTCCCAAAGCTTCGCGCCATCGATGCCAGTCGCAGTTGGTTTCGCCGGCTCCTCGCTGAGCGTACCGCGTCCCAGTGGTACGTTGCTTTACATAAAATTGAGGGATGATCCTTCGGCGGTCAACCTTGTGGCGCTGCCTGTGATGCCGGAGTAAGGTGTCGTCTCCTAGAGCATGTTTCTAGGGCCTGTTAACAGGCCCTCCGAAATTGCGAAACACGCTTTAGGACTTGTCGCTCGGTTGCGGCGTAGTCCTAAGCTCGACTGTGCTGAGCTCCCAGTTCGCGCGATATAGTTCAGGGACGCACACTTCGAGGAGGGGACGGATGCGCCTCTGGCCTGCGCTCGCGCTCACATTGCTCACGATATCGCCTGCTTCTCATCGCCTTTCTGCGCTTCCGCCAAAAACCCAGGGCGCTCCGTCCAAGCTGAGCGAATTCGCGGACGTTCGCCGAAATACGATTAGCAACGGCTTCAAAGCGATAGCACTCTACTTGAACAACTCAGGCGATCCGTTTGGAGCGCGGTTCGTTCACCAACGAACCGGATTCACTCTTGATCTCCTAGACATTCAGTCCGTTCCTCAAGCATTCACCTGCGCCATCACTTACCCGGTCTCAGACAAAGGAGAGCCGCACACGCAGGAGCACCTCCTCGTGGGCAAGGGCAATGTGGGCCGCGGTCTCGCGGAGAGTGAGCAGATGTCCCTTACCCAGTCGAGCGCGTATACCCTGCAATGGCGTACCTGCTACATGTTCAATACGCCTGCGGGTGCTTCTGTGTTTTTTGAACAACTCCGGCGGCAGCTTCACGCTTTGTTGTACCCCGACTATACGGACGAGGAGATCCGCCGCGAAGTCCGTAACTTTGGCGTATCGATCAACCTCGAAAACAATCAGCTCTCGCTGGAGGAAAAGGGAACCGTATACAACGAGATGGTCAGCTCCTCGGACCGCGCAATCGACCGTCTTTTTCGCCGGATCCAATTAGATGATTATGGTCCTCACCATCCATTGGCCTATAACTCCGGAGGAGAACCCGCAGGAATACGCGAACTCGTGCCGGCAGATATCCGCAAATTCCACGACGAACACTACTTCTTGGGAAATATGAGCTCGATCGTCGCACTCCCCGGCGGCCAGACGGTAGCACAAGAGCTCGCGGCGTTCGACCGAATTCTGGTCGAACTGCAACCGCAACCAACGCATTTAGCGGTGGTGCGTGAGTCTGATCTGCCGGCGCCCCAGCCCGCGCCGGCTGGCTCCATTCAGGTAGTTGACTTTCCCGTCGAGGACGCGCAGCAGCCTGGTTATATCGCGCTGGCATGGCCTGCGAACCGGCACTTGGACGAGCGCGGCCTACTGCTCATGCAGCTCTTTCTCTCAAGTTTTGCCGGCGACACCAGTACAGATCTCTACCGTTTGTTCATCGACAGCAAGACTCGAAAGATGGATCTCGGGGCGAGCGGCGTCTCTGCTTACGTCGATGATCAGTCCACTGGTATCCCGGCAGATATCTTCTTCGATCACGTGATCGCGGCCAATCTGAATCCGGGCCGCGTCATGCAGGTCCGCAAGTTGGTTTCGGATGAATTGAACCGAATCGCTTCCTTACCCGATGGATCGTCTGAACTCACGCAGTTCAATGCGCTGGTTCAAAATAGGCTCGTCGAGTTGCGCCGGCAATTGAGCAAACTGTTGGATTCGCCGCCCGAATTCGGTTCTCGCAATGTCCCGTCGACCTGGGTCGATCACCTGAATAATCTCAACCGCACTCCCGCGTTTCGTAAATCCGTGACGCTTCAACCCGACCTGAATGCGATCTCGTCCATGCTCGGGACCCGCAAGAACATTTGGCGAGACCTCCTCGCTCAATGGCATCTGAGCGATACAGTTCCATACGGTGTTGTATCCCGACCCTCGCCTGCACTGTTGAAACAGGAGCAACAGCAAAGGGAAGAGCGCATCGCGCAAGAGATCAACCGCCTCGAAGTCAGATATAGCGTCACAGATGCGCAGGCCGCCCTACGTCACTACCAAACCGACTATGACGCCGAGAGTGCCAAGCTCGAGGATTTGGCGAAAAACAGCCGCATGAGCTTTCTGGAATCGCCCCCGCTTACGCTCGATGACCAATTGATCTACAAAGTATCAACGGCCCGGCACACCATCCCCCTCGTCTCTTCCGTCTTCAAGACCATGACCGGCGCGACCACGGGAATCGCCTTTCGCTTGAATGGCCTCGGCCTGGACGGTGTTAGTCAGGATGATCCCAGTCAGGATGCTCTCAGTGAAAACGACCTCGTCTATGTATCGCTCTTGCCGAATCTGCTCACCCAGGTCGGCGTTCTCGGGAAGACCGGGCCGGTCCCATACGAAGAAATGCAGGAGCGTCTGCGAAAGGAGATTCTGGGTCTGGACGGACGATTCAGTACAGATGTGCGGACCGGACGAGTCGATCTGGTGATTACCGGTTCGGGGAATGACTTAGGCGAAAGCAAGCGCGCATTGGAGTGGATGCGACTAGCGCTCTTCCGTCCCGATTGGAGACCGCGGAATCTTCCCCGAATCCGCGATATGGTAAGCCAATCATCCGCGCAATTGCGCACTGTCTGGCAGGGACCGGAAGAGACTTGGGTTCGGAATCCGATGCTCTCCTATTACCGGCAAGAGAACCCTCTGTTTCTTTCGACATTCTCGTTTTTCACTCGTGCTTACAACGCTGATCGGTTGTCTTGGATGCTCAAGGATTGCGACACGATGGAGCACCGCCAGGTCGCAGGTGAATTTCTCGAACAGCTATCGTACGCCGCCAATGCCAGCCGTGCAGATCTTGAGGCTTTGGTCTCTGCTTTGCAAACAAGCGCTGCCGATGCTCCCTCGGCACCCGTTCCGCCCGCCCTCATCCAATACAAGAGGCGATATGACGCGCTCCCCGGGTCAGCCAGGAAGATCGCTTCGGATGCTGCGGCCGATCTCGTCTATTACCTCCCCAACCTCCCGGATGGGAGCCTGTCTCGGGATTGGGCCGAGCTCTTGCTTCAGATGCGGAGCGATCTTGCAATTACACCAGAGAGAACGCTCCAGAATTTGCAACATCTACGGGATCGTATTTTGTCCCCAGCCAACGCGCGGGTATGGATGGTTGGGTCCGCTCCCACGGAGGCCGAGCTAGGCGAGCCTCTGATGGCTTTGCTTTCCGGGCTCAAGCCGTCCGTGAACACAGGATCTCGAAATGCGGCCCAGGATCCGCTCACGGCTCTTCGCCGCATAGACCAGCGGCTTAGCGCACACCAGAAGAACGTGATCTCGCCACATTTTGTAGCGTTGTTCGATCCTAATCTCAATGGAGGTGTCATCGGTACCTTCGTGCCCTTCGCTCAATACGATGACCCTCGGCGGGACAACCTGCTCGATCTGCTCGCGCTCGAGGTCTTCGCCGGCCCTGGCGCGCACTCGGTATTTAGTAAAACCATCCAGACCGGGCTTGCCTATAGCAATGGGATCGGCGGAAGTCTTTACGACGGCTATGCTCTCTACTATGCCGAACGTACTCCGCAAATTCCGCAGACACTCCATTTCGCCATTCAGGTTGTAAAGCAAGGTTCCAGAGATCCCGGGTTGCTGGACTATGCGTTCGCAGGCGCCTTCTCCGGCTCATATGCTGCTCGGAGTTATGAGGATCGGGCGGAGTTTATCGCCGGAAGTCTGGCTGATGGTGTAACACCTGCAAAGGTCGGAGCATTTCGGAAAGCCCTCTTGGCTCTGCGGAAGGATCCAAAGGCAGCGGACGAAGTGATGGCGCGCATCGACCAGGTCTATCCGCCGCTTTTGCCGGGCTACAGTGACCTTCCGCAACCGGCGGGCTCAGCCTACTTCGTGATCGGCAATGAAAAACAGCTTACCGCGATGGACCGTGACCTTGAAGCGCGAGGGCAGCAAGCCCCATATCGCCTCTATCCAAGAGATTTTTGGTTACTCGCTCAGAAAAGAGGCGGGGGCTCCCCGTAGCGCCAGAAGGAGGTACTAGGGTCTCCATTGGCGATATCTCGGCACCAGATCATCTACTGCTTCTCCCAGACAGACGTCTGCGATGGGTCGCCCGGAGAGTTCCCGGTTTCGGTCATCGTCCGGCCATCAGGTGCGACGTCGTAGCGGGCCGAATACACAGCGGCACCGTTGACCTTCTGCACCAGTCGAAAGCTTGAGGGGCCGACACGTGAGAGAGCGATCGTGAGTCCCGGAGGCACCGTTGGACCGACAGGCACCGCGTCCTTGCCGCCGAAGCTGCCCGTCACGGACGTCTTCAGCTCAGGCATGGTTACAGAAATGCCGGTGAAGCCGTCGGCGGCAATCTTGAGCTCATTCGGCGAGCTTACTTTGACCTCCGTACTTTGCCATGCGCCGAGGAGACCATCTGTGCCGCCAGTGCGTGTGTAGATCGCCGTATCGGCGTAATGGTCTCCATTCGGCTTTACGCCGGCGCTTACCACGGTCAAGATTTTGTTGTCAGCAGAGAGCTTCCAGGTGTCGGTACTCAGCGGTTTTCCATCTGGTTTTAAATAATCCGTGGTCCAGGTCGCCGGATCGACTTGCTTCCACTGTGCCAGATCTCCTGAAGCCATGCGGTAGTTGTTTCCATCCACGCGAAAGGAATACTTCATGCCCCCGGCACTCAGTTCAATGGATTGACTATCGGCCGCACCGAACTTCATTGTGTCGCCCGCGAGCTGACTCTTTTCTAGATTGAGCTTCCAGGTACCTACGAATGGGCTTTGAGCCACGGCAAAAGTTGCCGTGCCCATCAGCATTGCGATCCATGCCAAGACTGTCCTCGACTTCATCGAAGTCTCCTCCTTGGTCCGGCTCCGCTGTCTTCAGGGCCGTACTTCTCGTGCCTGTCATGCCCAAGCAGCTGGGAGAAGCCAACGGCCGCGGGAGGAAGGCTGTACGAGGAGCCTTGGGCCTGTTTACCACCTGGCGAGAGTAGGTGGCGGACTTACGCAAACCCAGTCGATCGGCGGAGCTCGGCGGAAGAAATCATGCCCGAAGCGGGCGCTTTCGGGCAATACCTCTTTCTGGGTCTTGCATTCAGTTCGGAAGCGTCGCCCGGTTTACCGTGCGGCCCGCGAACCGGAGCCCAGGTGGAAAGTTCGCCGCAAGTCAGCGGAGAACTCGTCCACTAGGTTGCCAATGAAGACTTCGCCCATCTCTTCATGTCCGAACTGGACGCCTTCCACCGTCGGACGATAGCTGCGATGTGGGTACCAGTAAGTCGAAATCATGCCGGACCCGTAGGCGCCGGCGATCTTCGGAACATCGAGCGTAGTGTGCCCATTCCGGTTGTATGTTGTGAAGGTCATCCGGAGCGCGTGCCCCGTCCGCTTGAGTGTGCCTTTGCAATAGCACGGAAGATAACGGGGATCCTGTCCGGTGACTCCAGCCAATCCCTCGTGAATGATGTTTCTCACGGCGAGTTGGCCGTAGCCGCTGGCGAACCGCCGAGTGTAGCCATTCCCGGCTCTGCTCCATTCAGGGGGAGTGTCAGTCATCTGGCTGGCCAAAGCACTGGCGGACAGTGCTAGAAATGCGCCCGGTGAGTTGTAGGTGTCGTTCCAGAAGAGGATGAGCCGCTGCTGGCCGGTGAGCGGTTTCCAGGCGGCGCCCCGTATTTGCTCGACTGCAGGCGGTTGTGGCGAAAACGATGTACTTGAGCTCGCATCAACCGAGGGCCCGTCCGGAAGAGTAGCTACTTGTGGTTCACCTACATGAGATGGAGCAGATGGGACAGATGTGCTCGCGACCAAAACCTCACTACCCGGATGAGATTGTCCGAGCACTGCGGCGGCACTGCTGATACAGAGTGCCAACGTAAGAAAACTTCGGCAGAGTCTCATGCCAGGTTCATTCCTATAAGTGGAGAGACAATCATTGCATCGGTAGCGAAAACCGCCGGAGCACAAAGAGCAACGGTCAAAGCACCGCTAAGTCAATCTGAGTACGCAGAGCATGACAGTCATCAGCAGCCAAAGCAAGGAAGGATCGCATTTCTACCCTTACCAAAGCGAGCCCCCTGTAGCACGAGGGATCTCATCGCTACAACATCCAGGGTAGGATGTCTGCGTTCAAACCCTAGAGCTTTTAATCGACTTAGCGGCTTGCTCTCTCGGTCGTGTTGCGGGGAAGCGGCGATGCCGCGGATTTGTGGCCCACATACATCACGCGCCAAATAGAGTTCGAACCATCGTCGGAGACGAAGAGCGAACCGTCTTCTGCCACGGCAACACCCACTGGCCGGCCCCAAACGTTGCCGTCCGGCAGCACAAAACCAGTGAGGAAGTCTTCGTATTCACCCGTCGCGCGCCCATGCTCCATTGGCACGGCAATTACCTCATAGCCGGTTCGCGGCTGCCTGTTCCACGAACCGTGCTCGGCGGCAAACGCCCAGCCGCGGTAGGCAGCCGGGAATTGCGATGCTCCATAAAACTGCATCTCGAGCGACGCGAAATGCGGCTGCAGTAATACATCCGGGACAATTACCTTCGGTTGAAGTTCCGGATGACGGTCGGCTTGGCGAGGGTCTTGATTGCCGCCGATATAAAACCAAGGCCAGCCGTAAAAGCCACCTTCTTCGATATGTGTGATGTAGTCGGGGACCAAATTATCGCCAAGGCCATCCCGCTCATTGGCCGAGCACCAGAGCTCCCCCGTCTCGGGATGAATCGCCTCTCCGACACAGTTACGTATTCCGTAGGCATAGACTTCTTCGAAGCTTCCGTCTGGAGTGAATTCGAGGATGTCGGCCCGATGGAACTCGGCAGGGTTGTGATCGGTGTTGTCATCGTTTGAGCGCGAACCAACCGAGACCAGCATGTGCGCTCCATCGCGGGTGAAGACGACGTCGCGAGTCCAGTGGCCGCCGCCCGGACCTCTTCCAGTGCCGGGTAACTTCGCCACGGTCTCGGCTGCGGCCCGGGCTTTGAGGTCTCCTGGCTGGTAAGGGAAACGCACCACCGAGTTGGTGTTGGCCACATAGACCCACTTGGGGCTCGGGCCAGCGGGGTAGAAGTTAATTCCAAATGGCAGCGTCAGACCATCGGCAAAGACCTCGACATGTTTGGCCTTTCCGTCGTTTGCGACGCCTCGGAGTACTTTGATCTCTCCCGATTCTGACTCGGCTACAAAAAGATCGCCGTTCGGGGCGACCCGGATCAGCCGCGGGTTGCTCAGGCCCTCGGCATAGAGCTCGACTTTAAAGCCGGATGGCGCTTGAGGCCAGGCGGATTGCGGTCGCCGAACAATGTCCGCCTGGTTATCCGCCGATTCGGCCGCGTTTGGTTTAGGCAAATCTGCTGCCGTTACTTTGCGGCGTACACCGGGATGTTCCTTCGAGACATCAGTAAAAGCTGCCTCCCCTGTCAGGGTCTGCTGCTGCGGATGGGCGGCAAATGCGGCCAGTATGGCGGTAGCCATGAATCCGGCCACAAGAACCGAGTTCAGCTTCATCGCAAAAGTCCTCCAGCATGGAGAGCCTTCTCCGAGCCTAGCTTATGATGGGCCTGGGTGGTTATCCCACATTACTCTCATCTCGCTGAGAGTAATGCAGTTGTTCGTTACCGCCCGCAACGGCTCCGGTACTACTGTGTCGTGTCCGGCTGGCCCGGGCCCTTAGGCAGAGAGTGCAACGAGTCCGGAGCGCTTACCAATTTATTGACCAGCGCAACCGGCAAGGTTGCAGTTACGACGGCGCGGTCGTTTCGGTGCTGGATATTTGCCGAGTTGAGAAGATCGCGCACATCCGCGTTCGTCATCGCCGGGGGAAGATTGTTCTCCGCAGCGCGCCCGATCGCTACAAACGTACTCAAAGCATCGGCGGAGGCCGTCGCCTCCGTTTGCGTTGGTGCGAACTCTTCGATTCTGAGATGCAGCGCACCCACCCAACGCAAAGAAGCGATAAATGTCGTGTCCAGGCTCAAGGGAATCGTGAAGCCGAGGATCCGGACGCCACCATGAGAAAGCGGTGCATTGAGCTTGCCGATACCCCACGCAAGCGAGAGCAGCGGGACTTCGGAGTAGTGCTGCCGAAGCAGCGAGGAACCGGAAAAGGGAAGGGCCGCCGTCCGATAGCGGTCCACCATGGAATGGATCTGTTCCGGAGTCGGCGTGTTCGAAGCAGCCACGATGTCATAGCCCAGGAGTGCGGCCCGAACAACGCGGCCCTGGCTCGGAATTTCATAGATCGTATGACCCGCGTACTCCTCCCGAGAGGCTGCGATCGAGGCCAGATAGTTGCTCACGCGCTTGCCGTCGATGTGCCCGATGAATACTTCGGAATAAGCAACGGGCCCGTTTGGACCCAATGGGTTCGACATCCGGTGAACAGCGAAGGCAGCTTCATCGAGATCGCGCTCGAACTCAAAACCTGTGGCGTTGATAAAGCTTTGGTAAGCGGGATCGTGGGGAACCGAATGCCGTTCAAAATGCGTGTAGGCACGTAGCGGCCGCAGATTGAAGTAGAGGATTCCATCGGACTCGGGCAGCAGGCGCGCCGCTTCCGGAGGGGCTTCTTTGCGAAGAAATGCAGCGAGCCCAAGCAGCAGCAGGATTGCAAGAACGGTCAGAACGGTGAGCTGGGTGCGCCTTCGCATTTGGGGGTCGATCAGCCGCTCATCCGCGCAAAGCCGGTTGGATTTTGCTCGCGATCGGTGCGGAGCACAGCCTTCGAAGCACAGAAAATGATAGCATCCGGATTCGAGACACCAGGGCGCTACTGGATCCCTCTGGACTCAAGCGAAAGTGCTGCTGCCGCCGATTGCCCCGAGGTCCTCACTGTGATAATCTCGATTCTCGTGACCATGCCGCAATGCGGACACAGACGTGTGTCTCTTTTTGGCAGGAAGCTAGGTTGTATGGGCTGGCGTAGCTCAGCTGGTAGAGCATCTGATTTGTAATCAGACGGTCGGGGGTTCGAGTCCCTTCGCCAGCTCCAGGTTACCCAGAGTGGTTGCGAAGCACGAACCGGGAAAAGCGCACCAGGGATTCTGAGGCCGGCCGGTATCTCTCACCGCAATGATTCCACACCTACTCTGGCCGTTGAGCCGCTTGCCGGCCGAAGAGTGTTCTGGTGAATCGCGCGGAAAGAGTTCCCAATGGTGGTCTTCGGAAAGTTTTCGCGCAGCAGGCTTCTGGTTCGGGTTACCAGACGGCGGTTCTACAAGGTTAAGCGAGGCGGATCATGAGAACTCCCCGACTCGAGTATGCACAGGTGGCCGAGCGGTTAATGGCAGCAGACTGTAAATCTGCCGCTCCTTGCGAGCTACGGAGGTTCGAATCCTCCCCTGTGCACCATTTGACTTGAACCCTCAGAGTGCTGAGCGACGCAGTGGGCAGCGAAGCAAGAGGGAGAGGGCAGCAGCACCGCGAGGCCCAGGAGTTTTGAGTCTCAGGAGTTTGAATGCAAGAGCCCGAGTCGGCGAAAGCTGATTCGCCGAAACGACGAGGCCACATCCGGAAATGGATCGCGCTTGGTCTTTTGGCAGGGATTGCGGCTCTGGCCTGGAACACGATTGATCCGGGTAAGCTTCGTTCGGTCGTTCTGTTGTTGTTGTGCGTGTTTGGACTGAGAATTCTCTTGGCGGCCTCTTCTTCGCGCTAGGTTGGTTTTCTGCAAGGTGTGGATGAGTGCGGGCACGGCGATGCAGAAGGTGCGTTGGATGGCAGCATTGGAGTAGGCCAGCGTTTTCGATTGCTCGTCGCCGCGGGAAAATGATCTAACATTGGATGGGTCTCTTTAGTTTTGTAGGGCTGATGTAGCTCAGTCGGTAGAGCACTCCCTTGGTAAGGGAGAGGTCACCGGTTCAATCCCGGTCATCAGCTCCAGAGTTTTGATTAGCGGCGCGCGGTCGAGACTCGCACCGGCGCGCGGACGAGAGCAGTAACAGCGCGAATCCCGTGCGAGGGAGAAGCTGTCGTGCTGGCGGGAGTAACTCAGTGGTAGAGTCACAGCCTTCCAAGCTGTTGGTCGCGGGTTCGATTCCCGTCTCCCGCTCCAGAATGCAATGTGGGTGAATTTGCGGAGCGAGCCTGGGAAGGGTGAGCGAAGCAAGAGGGCGAGAGCGGCAGTACCGCGCAGCCCTGAAATATTGGGGTGAATTTGCGGAGCGAGCCTGGGAAGGGCGAGCGAAGCAAGAGGGCGAGAGCGGTTTACCGCGTAGCCCTGGAATCAGAAGCCGTAGCCCTGGAATAGACGGAAAGCGATCTTTCTATGTACGAGCAAGCGTTGTTGCCGGTTCAAGACGGCATGCACTTCGGCGAGGTAAAGGAGGTTCTCGAACACGTGTTCGCGCCAGCAAATGTTGCCTCCTATCTTCGCCGGCTCACAAGTGCGAATCTCCGGGCGCGGGATTTCGAGGGTGCCATGCGCCGCGGGCTCTTGGGAACCTCAATCGGGCAAGCCTATAGCTTCTTGGGTGACTCCGATCGTGGCCAGGTGCGCGAATTGTATCTTTCGCTGGTCGAAAGGGTGGTTCCTGAGCTCCGGGCCAAGTACTTGAAGGCATACGCGTATTACTGAGTGCGGCTCTCCGGGCAGTGGCGCCCAGCGGTGAACAGGTGTCCTAGGCAGATAACTCGAGTAGATTCTTGAGAACGGAAGGTTAGAGATGGCGAAGGAGAAGTTTGACCGGTCGAAGCCGCATGTGAACGTAGGGACGATCGGGCACATTGATCACGGGAAGACGACGTTGACGGCGGCGATCACGAAGGTGTTGTCGAAGCACAACCCGAAGATAGCGTTTCGG
>DASYBJ010000620.1:0-13409 GCA_036500845.1 Acidobacteriaceae bacterium | reverse complement strand
TTGATCTTGTCTATTGCCCAATCGATCAAGGCGGCATCCTGCGAGTCCGATTCTTGAAGCTTGCGCAACGCGGGCAGCGATTCGCTGTCACATTGCCACGCAAGAATCCGAATGAGTCTTTGCCGGGCGGATTGGTCAGCCGAATTCAAAGCTTCGCGCAGCGCGGGTAGAACGGGTGGTCCGGCCTGGACAAGGATCCACTCGGCCCGATCCGCAACGAGGTTATCAGACGAGTCGAGCGCGCGGATCGCGATGCCGGGATCAACTGCGATCCTGTCCCAGAGTTGGTAACCGGCGACCAGTGCGGTAACTCCGGAAGGATCTTCAGCGGAACGGAAGGCCTGGGCTGCGAGCGAATGCAGTGCATCCTTTGGAGAGAGCAGTGCGAGCGCCTGAATCAGCTTCATCTGCTCACGATAGTTCTCGACGATAGGATCGATCTCCTGTTGGGTCAGGCGAGGCTTACCACGACTGACGTATTGGGCATACTCTCGAGCGCTTCCCTGTTCGTCGCGAGCGAGAAGATCTTGAATCGCGCGAGCAGCAACGGCTGGTTGGTGGCGGGCGAGGGCAAGCGCAGCGGCTCCGCGAACCGTGGGAATCTCGCTGCCTAGGAAAGGCCGGAGCCGATCCGCAGGAACTTCGCCAGGGCAGCGGCTAAGAGCCAGCAACGCTTCCTTAAGTACCTCGGGATCCTTATCGCTCAACAGAGAGAGCAAAGACGCAGTAGCTGGAGCGCCAAGCATGCCGATCGCCCAGGCCGCGTTCTGGCGTGCCGTTTTCTGTGGTGCGGCCAAGGCGTCAATGAAGACTTGGATCGGTGGCTGCGGACGGGCGATGACGAGGGCTACCGCTGCTGCTCGAGAGATCCGATCGTCGGGATCCCTAAGCCAATGCTCGAAAAATCGCCGGGTGGGAAAGCCGGGATAATGGGAAAGCTCGCGGATCGCTTCTATGCGGAGAGGGATGGAGCCGCTCGACGCTTGGCGTGCGAGGACTGCCAGCCTCGCTTCGACAGGACGGCCCACAGCGTCGGCTCCGAGGCGGGGATAATCTACGCTAATTGCATCGACTCCGGCGGCGACCGCAGCGCGCATCGCGGGAAGGTCCATCTCATGTGAATTCGCTGAGAAATTGGCGACGACAAAGTTGCCTTCGCGATGGAGAGAAGCCACGTGGCCCGCGTCGACACCAGGCTCTACGGACGCGACCGGGTCCCGATTTGCATCCGGATATAGAGGTGGCACATCGTCCCATTCGCCGCCGAAGGTCACTCTTTCCAGCATGCCCTCACGCTCGAGAGCCGCGAGGACAAGCGGGGCGATGCCTTTCGACTTTAGGTCGAGAGCGAGGCCAATTCCCCGCTCACGAGCAAGCTCAAGAGCTTGCTCAAAAAGAGGGATGCGCATTTGCGAGAAACGCTGTCCCATCCAGGCGCCTGTATCGAGAAGGCCGAGTTCGTCGGATGAGGTGAGTTCGACGTCTCCCATCCCGCCGGTGAGCCGCTCGAGATAGTCGTCGTGATTCAATACGAGCTGGCCGTCGAGGGTTCGCCTAACGTCGACTTCGACGATGTTGCAGCCCATGCGCGCGGCGAGATCCAGGGACTCAAGCGTGTTCTCTGGCGAGTCCCGGTTCGCGGTGCGATGGCAGATGAGCAGCACCCTTCCACGCTCAAGGATTCCTGCATGAACGACAGAAACAGATGGCGCGAGGAGGAAAAGAAGGAGAATTGACCCTCTCATCGAAATGGAGATCCGGAAGATTTGCACTGTGCCTCCTGCTAGGTGACGACTCAGCCCCGCAGAGGACCGCAAGAAAGATTACGGCGCGAGCTAGTATCTGAGGGCCAAAGTGAAAGCCCTTGCATGATGATCTTGTTTCGCTACGAACGCCACTTCCAGACAAAAGTCAGTGTACGAAGATACAGGAGATGGGTTGTCATCGAATTGTCGTGGCTTTGTAAGGATGGACTAATGCCGCCGATATGCGGAACTAAGGGGCGCGCATCACCAATACGTTTCAGATGTGGTCTTGGTGGTAAGCGCAAAACCCAGGTCTCAAGGCGAGACCTGGGCCACCCGCCCAGTGGTGCCAAAACGGGGCACGACTTTAGAGTTGCCGTTCCCGGAAGATGCTTAGGCTAATCCCGTTCGGTTGCTTCCCGGATGATCCGAGCAGCGGCCTGATTAACGCCTTCCCGCTTGCGTCCCGGTGCCGGTTTGGGCCGGGGCTTGGCAGGTTTCTTCGCTTCGCGTTTTCCGATACTCTTGTTTCCCATGCTTTCAATCATCCCACTGTCCGGGTCGCCGCACCAGCCCTATGGA
Source organism: Acidobacteriaceae bacterium (assembly GCA_036500845.1). GTDB lineage: Bacteria > Acidobacteriota > Terriglobia > Terriglobales > Acidobacteriaceae > PALSA-350. The sequence goes on along the minus strand of DASYBJ010000620.1, from coordinate 11,082 downwards.
TTTCACCGACTGAACGCTGTCAAATCGCATCTCAATAGAAGCCGAAGCCTAGGTTTACAAAAGAGATCTCCGGCCAAAACCGATTGCGGCATCGCTCGGGCGGAGTGTTTTGCTCGTTACAGATGTTCATGCCCGTGGTGATATAAGGACATAGCAAATGCGTAAGGAGAAAAAACATGGCAAATTGCGAAGTCTGTGGCAACGAATACGACAAGGCCTTCATGGTGGAAGCTGCCGGGGCGCGGCATACATTCGATAGTTTCGAGTGCGCGATTCAGGCAATGGCTCCGATTTGCGAGCATTGCAGCTGCAAAGTGATCGGACATGGGGTAGAGGTCGAGGGGCATTTCTTCTGTTGCGCGCATTGCGCCCGGCTCGCAACCTCGGCCGATGTCAGAGATCGGGTCGCATAGCAATTTTCAGCGTCATCACGCACTCCTCGTAGAGGTTCGTCCGCCGGGAACGACTGGCCCAGCAAGAATTTCGGTACGACAATCGGGATGTTTCAAAGCTAGTTCGGCAGGCCGAATGCGATGACGTCCGAACCGATTGCGACCCCAACATATTGCTTGTTGTCGAACATGTAGGTCATCGGCGAGGCATGCGGGGGCTGGCTGGCCTGGAAGCTCCAGAGGGGCTTTCCGGCCTTCGCGTCCGCGGCCGCAAACGCGTAGTCGTCCGCTCCATAGAAGACCACGCCGCCGGCTGTGCTGAGCACGCCGCCCCAGGTTTCTGCGTCGCCAGTCTCGGGAAGCTCCCACACTGCCTTGCCAGTATGGATATCGAATGCGCGCAGGAGACGCTGTCCCGGATTGGCCGGGTCGCCGCTGAAGGATCCGCCCATAAAACTGTGGCCCTGCTGGTATTGCATATCGGTGCGGGTGAAGATCCCGCACTTATCGTTGGTCTGCACGTAATAGAGCGACGTCAGCGGATTCCAAGAGGCCGAATACCAGTTCGACGCACCATTCAGCCATGGACAGCTGATCGTGCCGTCATGGGTCGCGTCGTGGCCTGGAGCGACGATCGGCCGGCCTTCAGGTGTCAGGCCAGTTGCCCACGTCAGCTTGGTCGTGTAAGGCCGCCCAAAAAGAAATTTGCCGTTGGTACGATCCAGCACATAGAGAAATCCGTTCCGGTTGGCCTGAACCATCAGCTTGCGAGGTTTGCCTTCCCACGTCGCGTCGATCAGCGACGGCGGGGCCATGGCGTCGAAATCATGCACGTCATGCGGCGTGAACTGGAAGTACCACTTCAGCTTGCCAGTCGTGGGATCGAGCGCGACGATCGAGTCGGTGTAGAGATTGTCGCCAAGGCGGTCGTCGCCGATCAGGTCGGGGCCGGGATTCCCGACGGGCCAATAGAGCGTGTGCAGCTCCTCATCGTAGGTTCCCGTCATCCAGGTGTCTCCGCCTGGATGGTCGATCCCTGATCCCTGCCAGGTTTCCGAACCCGGTTCGCCGCGACTCGGCACGGTCCAGAAGCGCCACAACTCCTTGCCGGTCGTCTGGTCGTATGCCACCACAAAACCGCGCGCCCCTTCATCTCCGCCGGCAATGCCGGAGACCACCATCGTCCCGACGGCGAGCGGCGCGCTTGTGGCGTTGTAATTTTGATGCCAGTCGATCATCGCAGTGTCCCATATCAACTTGCCGGTAGCGCGATCGAGGGCGATCAGATGAGCGTTATCGGTGGCCATGAATACCTTATCCCCGGCTACCGCCGCGCCGCGGTTCGCACCTTGCGCGGCCACTCCGCCAACTCCCCGGGTGCGCGGACGCTGATAGTGCCATATTTGAAGGCCAGTGCCCGCATCAAGGGCGTAGCACTCATTGCCGTAGGTCACATACATTACGCCGTCCGCAACAATGGGGGTCGCCTCCAGTTCTCTGGTGTTCGGCAGCGTGAAGATCCACTTTGCCTGTAGCCGGGAGACATTCGCGCTTGTTATTTGACTCAGTTCGCTGTATCGGCTGCCTTTCGTTTGCCCGTTGTAGCTCGGCCAATCGGACTGCGAAGTCACTGTTCTGTACTCACCCGCATCCGCCTTGCGCAAAAGGTAGAGCGTATGGTCGTCACCCAACACTTGCATGCCATTTGCGGAGCGGTTCAGCGCTGTGCCCTCAAGCATCTTTCCGCCCTGCAGTTTTACTGAGACCCGCGCAGCCGCGCTGCCCTGCGACGGCTTGAGAGTTCGCAGGAAACTAATTAGATTGGCACGGTCCGGATCGACGATATCCGGAAATGCGGGCATGCCCGATGGCAGACCGTCGTGCAACAACTTTCTTAGATCGTCATCAGTACGGAGCGGCACGCGGTCCACGATTGACGGCGCGAACTCACCGCCGGCCGCCTTGGTGCCGTGACATGATGCGCACCGTGTCGCGAAGACCTGGCGGCCTGCGGCCTGGGGTGAGCCCGCTGCCATCGGCGCCTGCTGCCCCTGAAGAGCGCCTGCCGACACAACAGCGAGAAGACCGCTCAATATCGCCGGTGTGAATGCCCCGCCCGATGTTTTCCGCTCAATCAAACTCCGCATCAATCCCGTCCCTTGAGGTTTTCGTGGTTTTTGGAAGACTTTGTCTTGAAGCCAGCTTGAGCCGGCACGAGAACTCGGCTTTAGCTGCAGCCAGAGAGGCTCAGCACCGCACGTCTGCTGTGAAGATGCTGCTTTCGCGGAAGTTCTCGGATGCTGCATTAGTGTTTCAAAAATAAAAGGTTTAAAAATGAACCACTAACGCACTTTGGTTCGGCGGCGGTTGACGTCAACGGATTATTCGAGCCTGCCAACTCAATTTCCATCAAGAATGCTCGATACCTACGGCTAGCCTTGCGCGGATGGAACTCTGCGTTCCACACTGCAGGGAAGCATTCCATTATTTTAAATCAGCAGCGATAAACATCCTGCAGACACGACCGGCCGCTCGCCTAGTGCTCGCACGATTGGGAGCTGATGCACACCATTGTGGCTGCGGATGATTGTAAAGTTTGAGCTTCGGGAAAGATAACGCCGGAGAATCTAGAGGATTGTTCCATTTCCACTCCTCAACCAGAACCAGCGCCGCATCGGAACGTTTCTCTCTAGGCACTCCATCTCTTCCGCCGCAGCCCGGTGCCGGTCGACAGACCTTCCAGGCTCAGGAAGCGGGCACTAGAAAGAGGAGAGACGCTCCGAAGACGATCAGGGAAACGAAGAAGGTGATTGCCATGAATCCCATGACATAGCGCATCTTGATGCCCGCGATGGCGAGAATCGGCAGAGCCCAAAATGGCTGCAACATATTCGCCACCGATTCCCCCATGGCCACTGCCATCGTTGTTCCGGCGAGAGAAGCGTGCAAGGCCTTTGCGGCCGGGATGGCGAAGGGCCCCTGGACGGCCCAGTGACCTCCTCCGCTGGGAACAAAGAGAGTGATGATGAGCGACGTAAGATAGGTGAAAAATGGCAAGGTGCGCGCAGTCGAAAAGCTGAGGAACACTTTCGACAAAACTCCGGCGAGCCCCGTGGTCGTGATGATGCCCATCAAGCCACCATAGAGTGGATATTGCAGTATCAGCGAGCCGGTGACGCGTGCTGCGTTTCTGATGGCTGCAACGTAGGCAGAAGGAGTCCAATGCAACAGCAGTCCTAACAGCAGCAAGGTAATGATGACCGAGTTGAGGTCTATCGAGAAATGCGTTCGCCGCAGTTCGCCAAACAGCGCCCACATGCCAAAGAAGCACAGCAGGACGTTCAGTATCCAGGCCTGATCAAGCTTCTTGCCGATAGTGTCGGCTTTCTCGGCCGGCACGTTCTGGGCATCTTCCTTCTGCAAGCGTTCTCTATCGGCGTAGACTGAACTGGCTTCTGTTGGGCCAATATATCGGAAGATCAACGGCAACACGACTAGGAGAACAATTACAGGCACAAGATTGAAGCGCGTGAATACTGTTTGCGATAGGGGGATACCGTGACCGGTCACTTTTTCGACTATGTTTAAGACGGAGCCGTGGGTAGCCTGGGAAAGGGCGATGGAACCAGACAACCCTTCGGTCGATATAACAAATCCCGTGTACGCGGCGGCGACCAACCAGGCAAAGTCCATTTTGACGCGCTTCGCCATCTCGCGGGCTAGCAACGCTGAGACCACGAGGCCTAGACCCCAATTCGCCCACGAGGCAACCATGCTTACGATTACCGTGAGTGAGATTGCATCCCGCGGCGTGGACGGTATCGACGCTATCTTTGTGAGTCCTCGATGAACGATCGGTGAGGACGCCAGGGCATAACCGGCGACCAGCATAATAACCATTTGAAAGGCGAAGGTAAAGATAGCGAAGACGCCACCGTACCAGGCCGCCCCAATGCTCCGCAACGTAGCGGCTGGAGCAAAGCTGCGAGCGAGAATGACTCCGACAAACGTCAGTATTACAGCGAAGACATAGGGATCGGGCAGAATGCGTTCAAACACATAGACCAGAGCGCTGGTGAAGCGCCCCAGCAGCGATTGTCTTTGCCCATGGGGAGTTATGATTTTGCTCGCCATTGCTTTCGTTCCCTTCAATTACTCAACGCGAAAGGTTAGCACTTTCGCAACCGCCTTTGTGTCTCCCGGAGAAGCCGCTAAGAGCAGCTCATGTCTATCCGGCAAAAGGAGGCCCGTTTTGGCACCCGGGGCGCTTGGGACCTTCGCCATCATCTTGAGATGATCCGGATCCGAAGTATCGTAAACACCGATGTACCCCTCCCCTCCTGGTACGTACAGCCGGTGGGCTGAAGGATCAAACATCACGTCGTCAGAGCGCAGAGGAGCGGGCTGGGTTCCGATGACGCTCCCATTGTCGGAATTCAGCACTACGACCATGCCTGGCTTGCGACAGACCACATAGAGGCGATGGGCGGCTTCGTCAAACGCTACCATTGCGTTCTGCTGGGCCGGGGAGATTGGCCACTCCGCGATCTCTTTCATCGTCTTGCGATTCACTACGGCAAGTTTGTTGGTCTGCGTCAGATTCACAAAGAGACGATCACCGTGCTTCTCAATGGCCATGGCTTCTACGTGATTGTCATTGAACGAAATTTTTCCCAGCACTTCGCCGTTATCCGGATTGACCGCCTCCACGCCGGCCGTACTCATCTCAACATCTTTACCCCCGGTCACGACAAAGAGAATGTTTGCAGCCTGATCGTAGACCGACGAATCAGCCCCGGCCACAAGCTTCACCGCACCCTTCTTTGTGTAGTCATTCGCATCGAGCAGCTTGGACATCGAGGGCCCGCTGTCAGTGACAAAGATAGTCGGACTACCCGGACGGACGAGGATACTGTGTGGAGTATCGAAACCGCGAATTGTCTGGAGGTGGTCTCCTGACTTTAGATCGAATACTTCGAGAGTCGCATGATCCTCAGCCGCAAGAAGAACGCGGCTGCGTCCTCCATCAAGGGCAAAGTGATCGAAATCTCCGCTATAACCCGGGAGGGTCACGGTTCGGATCAATTGCAACCCGGCTGGCTGTTGGCCATTGCAAAGCAGATGCAAGGGCTGAAGCAAAAAGATCGCTAATGTCAGGGTAACTCCACGTCTCATCACTTTTTCAACCCCTTGCTCCCGGACGGGCTACGCCCGGTCTTGAACTCGCTCGGATAGGCTCCGCGAAGATCTGCGGAAACAGAACCCTAGCAAGCCTTGTTGACCCGGATTAGCAAGCGCTGAAAGCCAAATGAAATTGCATTCAGACTCGCTGCGAATCTGCTCCGTGCCTCGGGTTGACAGAATTCTGAATGCCTTTTCATTTGGAGTTCACCAGTCATTCATTCCACGAGCGTCATTCTCTGGCATTCCACGAGCGACGCTCTCTGCCGAACGAACAGAAAGCTGCCGGATTCTTTGAGCGGGTGTGGTGGTCGAACGCTACGCGTGGAACAGAGTGCAGTTTGGAGTCCTGATGATCCTGCGTGTTTGGACGATCCTTGCGATTGTGATATCGGGCAGTCACTTCCTGGGGCAGAACGTTACAAGCCTACCCGCCTATGTCCCGGCACATCGCGTGACCGGTACGATTCGAAGTTGGGGCAGCCCACAAATGGCAACGCTGATGAAGCTTTGGGAGAGCGGTTTTAGGAGAGTTCAGCCGGGCGTTGAGTTTGAAGATCGTTTGAAGGGAACCGCTTCTGCAGTCGGAGGCCTCTACGCGGAACGGGCAGATATCGCGCTACTGGGCCGCGATATCTGGCCAGCCGAGATCCAGGCTTTTGCGTCCATCGAAGGCTATGGACCCACAACTGTCCAGGTGGCGACAGGGAGCTTTGACGTTCCGAAGGCGACCTATGCGCTGATGGTGTTTGTTCAAAAAGAGAATCCCCTGACTCAACTGTCGCTCGCTCACCTGGCAGAGATCTTTGGCAGCGATGACGTATCGTCCGAGGGCGGTCCTAGTCGATGGGGAGAGGTTGGATTGACCGGGGGCTGGGCGGACAGGCCGATTCATCGATACGCATTTAACCTGGAAAACGACAAAGCTTTGGTATTTCGAGGGATCGTGTTCAGCAAAACGCGTCGCTGGGACTGCCGGATACATGAGTTTTCCGACTCCGTTTCCGGAGACAGCCTCGACGCGGGCCAACAGATCCTAAATGCTCTTGGCAAAGACAGGTACGGGATTGCTATCTCGAACGTCCACTACTCTACCCCGGATACAAAAGTGCTCGCTCTCAGCAAGCATAAGGACGGTCCCTTTATTAGCCCAACCAAGGAAACCGTTCAATCGCGCGAATATCCGCTGGCGCGTTCGATACACATCGTCATCAATCGCGATCCTGGCAAACCCCTCGACCCCGACGTTCTCGAGTTTCTGCGATATGTTCTGAGCCGAGAGGGACAGCATGACGTTGTAAGTGAGGGTAACTATCTTTCTTTGACGGATGAGCTAGTTCGCTCGGAGCGAAAGGCCCTCGGGATCGAGTGAACAACGCCCGGACACGCTGTTTAGAAACCCAGTCACACTGCATGCGGAGTGGACTGTGTTGATGTCTGTCTCCCTACAAGGACGTTTGAAATGAATCCGCACGAATCATCCTCGCGAACGATCCTTAGGATGCCTAGGGCCGGTTAACAATGGAGCACGACGCCATTCTAAGCGAGGCTTATCCAACTCAGAATAGAATCTTCAAAGCAAACTGCAATTGACGCCCTGGTGTTGCAACAGCCCTAAGCAATCCAGCGGTTCCGGAAAGCGCTTCTCTGACACGATAAATTTGCGTCTGCGCGCTTGCGGGGTTGGCGAAGTTCGTATGGTTGGACGCGTTGGATGCCTGAAATTGAAGCTGAGCGTGCACCCATAAACGCCGTTCGGTACAGCAACGGCGACGTTCCGCGGAGGTGTCTCCACCCTCAACGAGAGCACTATCACCTTGTCACTCATTGAGCTTGCGGCCAGTTCCCACAAGCCGGCTTCTGACGACTTATCAAGAATATCCTTGGTGGTATCAAGCCACCGAAGATTGCAGCACTCATCGAGCATGGAAATGAGCGGGTAGAAATTGAAGAAGTGGAAATAGACTGGCGCGTTGCCGCATCAGCGCTTTAGGCGAACGCTGGGGGCCCCGGCCAAAGATACTACCCGACTTCGTCAAGCTTGAGAGGCGGTCCGATCAGTTGCATGCCATACGCCTTCATCGTCTCCGCTTCCGCTGCGGAAGCGTAAGCGCCTCTTTTGATTCCAATCTTCTCGCGGTCATTGAAATACTCCTCCATACGGCCGGCTGGCGAATAGGAAAGGAGCATTCTGCCCCTTGAATTACCCACAAATGCCCAGGCGTGCGGAATCTGGCGGGGACCAAGTACACAATCGCCCGCCTTAAGATGAAAGCGCTCGGTTCCTACCTCTACGAAGTACTCCCCTTCAAGCACATAGAACAGCTCATCTTGGCTGAAGTGAAGATGACGCGGCGGTCCCCCTTTCTTCTCGTTTGCCTGCTCCATGACAAACATCGCGCCCGAGGTATCGGCTGTCAGAACCTTATACGTTGTATTGCTGACCCCTACCGTACGAATCTTGCCTTCTCGGTCCGATCCGGCAGAGACCATGGCCGGCCTCGCCGACGTAGAAGCAATAGGGCTTTGGGCCAACAGAGTCGAACCAGGGATTGCCGCAGCGGCCATCTGCATAAAGGAACGACGAGGGATGCGATTCATGAGTGTCTCCGAGCAGAAAATGGAAAACAAGTAAACGTTGGAAGTCGTCCGGAAACCGGGGGGAAATCTGGGAAGAGTCTACACCCTGGCGTAGGAAATCATCGGCAAATTGCTCCTGGACGTTGCTGCCGCAATCATGAGCAGTCGCTAGATGCTTGCTGATTCGTACCGAACGCCGGTGCGTCTATCAAACTTACCTGATCCGGGTGCCGCTTCCGCGCTAGATGAGTGAATTGCCCTGTATGCAACTATTGAGAATTTGCGAGATTGGTCACAAACCGACCGTTACTAATAGACAGGATGATCTAACGGGCTTAGTCATGAGCCGACTTGTCCCTCAATACTAACGACCCTTTGGTGATTCTGTAGGAGCGTAACTACGACACTGCCTCATGCCGGAAACGTATACGGACGATCCTGTGGCGCCAAAGACCACGGCTGGTAGTCTCCAATCTGCGTAAGAATTTCTCGCGGCAGAGTTCCACTCAGACTCTGAAAATCTCGCACCATATGCATCTGGTCGAAGTAACCAAGCTCATGGGCGATGTTCATCCACGACCGGATCGGCGCACCACGTTTCGTATCCAGCGCCATCTGAAACCGCGTAATGCGCGCAAAAAGCTTCGGGGTGAAACCGATCTCCGTCGCAAACCGCCGCTCGTACTGACGAAGACTCAAGCCGCTGTGATTCGCGAGATCCTCAATCCGAACGGAACCGTTGTTTCTATAGACATACTGCGCCGTCTTCAGGACCAGGGTCTTTGGCATAGCGTTGATTGCGAAGGGCAGTAGATATTCCTCCGCCGTATGGATGCGTTCTCGAAAACTTTTGCATTCGGATAGCTTCAGCCACAAGGTATGGAGGCCCTTTCCAAGAAGATCCGTGCCTTCACCGTTTTCATCTGCGATCTCAGCGGGAGGAATGCGAAACAGCTGCCACAGAGCAAACGGCTTCAGGAAGATTCCGAATCCCAGGTGACGGCCGACAAAGTGAGCACATCCCTTGGGAGCAGTCTGTGACCCGACGGCGTGAATCGGCGGGACCAGTTTGCTCGTTCCATCTTTGTAGTCGATCCGTGCCGTATCGCCGAACCCAAACGCCAGAATATGTTCGAGCGAAGCAGTGTCGGTTTGCGTGAGTTCCTCGGCACAGAAGATATCGCGCTGCGCAAAGACGCGCACAAATCTCCGGAGCTCAAGCCGAGGGGTTGCAGTCTGAATCTCGCGCACGATGCACCTCATCTTCCAAACACAGAGCCATCGTCCCGGAATGCCTTGTGCGCATCATTGTAGGCCATTCTGGAGCTAATTGAGGGAGATGTCGAATTTTTACTAGGCGATCATCTCCTGCCAGATCGATAGTGAAGCCGAATACGAGGTAAGTCGAATCGTATCCCGGAGCTTTTATGAGGGTCCGAATATTCCTACATCGCCTCTCTCGAATTTCTATCCTTGGTCTCTCCCTTCTTCCATGCACCGGATCGTTCAGTCAATCCCCTCGCGCGCAAAGAACGAATGTGCCAAAGATGTGGAACGACGCAGCCATGTCGACGCTCGAAGTCCCCCTGGCGAATCCCAGCGACTCACCCAAACAGGCGCCAGCCAGCTACTACTACAGAATCCCGGTGCGCCCCATTTACAAGCAGTACGCCGTCTACGCCCCCGGCCGCGAACCCGCCGGATACATGGAGTGGCTCAAACAGCAAGAGCCGGTGCTTCTGTGGAGCGATACCGCCCACAAGCCAAAGCTCGAGACTGAGACAGACTGGATCAAGGCCGGAGAGATCGTCTTCAGCGCACCCATCTTTTCCGAAGCCGGCGATCAGGGCGTTGTCGCGCTGGCCGATGTAAGAACCCCCGCATGGTACGAAAAGAGCGGAATGCCAATCTCCCGCGATGGCATCCTGCCTTATCTCCACTACGTCATCCGCGAAAAAGGAAAAGTCGAGCTGGGTTCGTTCTCCTGCGCGATGTGTCACTCCCGAGTCATGCCTGACGGCTCTGTCATCAAAGGAGCGCAAGGAAACTTCCCCTTAGAGCGAGCGGAGAAGTTTTCGCCGCGGCCACAGCCTCCATTACCGCTCATCCGCGCATTCAATCACGCACTTTACTCCGTACCTTGGCTGCATCCCGATCCCATCGCCTGGGTGGACGATATGTCCGCCGATCAGATTCTCGACCTGCTTCAGACCATTCCTCCCGGGGTCGTTTCGCGCCATCGTGCCACTCCAATCGATCCGGTTCAGGTCCCAGACCTGATCGGCGTCAGGGATCGGCATTATCTCGATCGCACCGGTCTTCAGCAACACCACTCCGCGGTCGACCTCATGCGCTACGCCGCTCTCAATCAAGGCGCGGACGCACTCGCCAGCTTCGACGGCTTCATATTCGTCGATCTTCCTAGCTTCAAAGAACTCCCCGATCCAGCGGATCCCGTACGCGTCAACGGACGCTACAGCGACGAGCAGCTCTACGCCTTGACTCTCTATATCTACTCGCTCAAGCCGCCACCCAATCCCAACAAGTTCGACGCCGCCGCCGCCCGCGGCCACAAGATCTTCCAACGCGAACGCTGCTCAGCCTGCCACACGCCGCCGCTCTACACCAATAACAAGCTCACACCTGCCGACGGCTTCAAGGTTCCCGCCGATCATCGAGCGAAGTACGACATCCTCCCCATCTCCGTAGGTACAGATCCCGGCCTTACGCTCAAAACCCGGCGTGGAACCGGCTACTACAAAGTCCCGTCCCTCAAAGGCGTCTGGTATCGCAGCATGTTCGGCCACAGCGGTTGGTGCGCCACCCTCGAGGACTGGCTCGACCCTGCGCGCCTCGACGACGATTACATCCCCACCGGCTTTAAACCCTACGGCGCGAAGACCTATGCCGTCGAAGGCCACCCCTTCGG
>DASYBJ010000619.1:0-21731 GCA_036500845.1 Acidobacteriaceae bacterium | reverse complement strand
CTTCCAAACAGCGGTTCAAGAACCCTTCACTTCCAGAAAACTCAAGCCCCACGACACAAACCCGAAGGCAGCGCAAGCAAACCGCCGCGATGCCGCATTCACGACGAATCGCCCCAGCAAGCACCCTGCCGGAGGCTCGATGCTCTCCGAGGCAGCGCACGGCTGGCGCCTTCTGCGCACGAAGCCCGGGGCTGCTTCGCGGCTTGGTTCCCAGTAGCAGACAAGAACTAAGACGGTGGCCGTGCGTTTCTTTCCTCGCGAGGGTTGCCTCGCGAATCTTCCGACCTCGGCATTGAATTTAGCGCGTTCTGGATGAGGATCATTGCAATTTACGCGATCTCTATCCACGCACCTCAAGCCCGTGCTGGCACTTGAACGCCGGGCGCGCTCCCAAAACTACTGAGCGCCGAAAAAGAAGCCGACTCCGTTTCGAAGTTCCGGCCCGCATAGCCTTCCTAGGCGGAAGGTGTCGCAGGCACCGATGCGGTGTTTACTCCAGCTCTCACCTCCGGTTCTCGCAAAAGTGCTGGCGAGAAGACCGGTGAGCCACCCAAGCTCTGTTATGTCGCTAGGGATTTGGGTCGAACCTTTTAAAGATAACAAGATGAAACGGCGGCGTCAATGGCTATCGGCAGTTCTCTGCTTCTCTGGCTCGGCGTAGTCCTATCTCCGCAAACTGGCCCTACGCTGAAGCTTTGCTGGTTTTAGCATGCCCTACTAAGCTTTGCAGCTTCCGCAAGTCAGCTTCGCAGTTTTCGCAAATCAAGTGCTGGCATAAAACGGGCACACTGCAGAAAGTGGCGAACAGCATGCTAGGATTCCCAGTAGAATGTTGATATATTACGCCGGTTTATCCCGCCTGCGGCTTCGTCCCTGCCTCTTCAATTTTTGCCTCCTTAGTTTATTCACGGGCCTCAGCCTTCAGGCGCAAACCGCTCCGGCCGCCGCACAGCCCGACCCGCGGATTCTTTCCGTGGTCTCTACTCTGGAGAAGACGCGTTCTATCGCGCAAACTGCGCTCTCACCCGATGGCCGGGAGATCGCCTGGGCCGTAGCCCGAAGTGGAGGCTTGGAGCTAGACGTTGCTCCGACCGATAATCCCTCGCACTTTCAGCGTATTACGGCTGGGTCAGGTTTAATCTGCGATGAGGGGCATCCTGCCTGGTCGCCGGACTCCGAGCAGCTCGCCTTTACCTCGAACTGCGGATCAGGGTCCCAAGCTGACATCTATCTCGGAACGGTTGCGGGTACTGCCGCAGCTTCTCCCCGCCGCTTGACACACCTGCGTGGGGAAATTGAGAGTCTCGATTTCTCACCTGATGGCAAACAGATCGGCTTTCTCTATGTCGAAGGCGCTACGCGGCACGCCGGCGCTCTTGACGCCATGAAACCGCCCTCTGGAATCATCGGAATCGACAACCTCGAGATCCAGCGCTTTGCCTCGGTCGACCGAGCCTCCGGCGAGACTCGGCAGATCAGTCCGGCAGCGCTTCATGTTTACGAATATGACTGGGCTCCGGACTCGAGCGAGGTCGCCTATATCGCAGCTCCGCCTCCCGGTGAAAATGATTGGTGGGTCTCGCAGCTCTATATTCAGAAAGCCTCTGAGAGCTCACCTCAGTCTATTCTCGATCCCGGTGCAACCGCCGGATCCCTACATGGATTGCAAATCGCTGTTCCACGGTGGTCGCCCGATGGCAGCCAGATCGCATTCATCGGTGGATTGATGAGCGACCAGGGCATCACCGGAGGCGACATCTATCTTGTATCGGCGAAGGGCGGAGAGGCGCAGAATCTGACGCCCAACCGGAAATCCACTCCAGTTTGGTTTTATTGGCTCACTCGCGATAAGACGGGCTCAACTTCGCCGGAAGGCCAGCTTGCGGTCACGGAGAACAAGGATGGAGCGCTGCGCCGTGTGGTCCTGAATCTCCGTGGGGAAGAAGTTCCCGGCGGCATCTTTGACTTCGCTGGCAAAGTCACAGCCGGGACGCTCGAAGGCTCACTCTCGGTCTCCAAAGACCAAGGCACTTTTGCATACATCGAAAGCTCGTTCGTATCGCCTCCCGAGGTCAAGCTCACACGAGAGAATCATCACCAGCCGGAAACCGTCGCAGTCACCCGCGTGAACCGGTCGATTCAGCCCGACTGGGGCCAAGCGCAGTCGATGGATTGGACCAGCGATGCGTATCACGTGCAAGGCTGGCTCCTCTACCCGTCGAACTACGACCCCACAAAGAGATACCCGCTCATCGTAAGCGTGCATGGTGGGCCGTCTTCTGCGATTGTTCCTTCCTGGCCAAATCTCGGCTACAACGCCACTGCGTTCTCTCCCCTGGGCTATTTCGTCCTCATGCCGAACCCGCGCGGTAGTTTCGGCCAAGGCGAAGCCTTCACGCTGGCCAATCGGAAGGACCTCGGCTACGGTGATCTTCGTGACATCCTGGCGGGTATCGATGCAGTGAGCGCGAAAGTTCCGATCGATAAGGACCGCATTGGCATCACAGGTTGGAGCTACGGCGGATTCATGACTATGTTTGCCGTAACCCAGACGCAACGTTTCCATGCAGCTGTGGCGGGCGCGGGCATCTCGAATTGGCAGAGCTATTACGGACAGAACTCGATCGATCAGTGGATGATTCCCTTCTTCGGCACCTCGGTGTACGACAACCCCGAGATCTATGCCAAGAGTTCAGCGATCAACTACATCAAGAACGTGAAGACGCCCACGCTGGTTGTCGTGGGAGATCGCGACGGCGAGTGTCCAGCTCCGCAGTCCTTCGAGTTCTGGCATGCGCTGCGTGCGGAACATGTGCCCACGAGCCTGATCGTCTATCCAAACGAAGGCCATCGCTTTTCCGCCCCAGATCACAGGCGCGACGTGTTGGAGCGCGCGCTCTCCTGGTTTGAGCAACACATGCCAGCAGACAATCAGCCCCTGCAGCAAGCGGGAAGGTGAATCGAACGGCGTCTCGCGCCCAAGAGCGATTGCCGGCTTCACTCGCGAACTGCGCGGGCGGTTTGATGCGGCGAAGCCGGTTGCCTCATCGCCAACTCCCCTCTAGACTGATCCTTCGACCACTTGTAAGCGATCGGAACGACTAGTCCCAACGGCCTTGCGTTGGCATGCGGCAGCGAGTGTCTTAAGAGAGAGCTCACGGTTGCCGAAATGAGGAGTCTTTCTTTGGTAGGTTATGAAGAATTGTGGCAGTTCATCAACCGCCAGGATCAGCGGTTCCCCGGCGGGGAGGTTTCATGCAGCGGTATCTGACCCTTCTTGTTTTATTCTTGCTCACCGTTCCTGTAGGGCTCTCCATCCAGGGTTGCGCCAACAAGAATGCAAATTTCTGCAACGGTGCCGGATACGGTTATCTGAAGACCCAACCGGTGGCAATCAGTCTCGGCCCACAGGCCACTGGTATTTCCTTGGGCTACGGCGAACAGGGGCAGCTGCAGGCGCCTGCGGCAACAACCTGCACGGGCAGCGCCGCATCCGGAGTTACTTTCAATTACGGCACCACTGACCGCACGATTGCCGATGTCTCTCCCAGCGGTGCGGTTTGCGCCGGCACATGGAATCTCAATACGCCTGGCGTCGCCGCCTTTACCACCTGTCTGCCGACGAACAAGCAGGGAGTAGCCTACCTGACCGCGGAAGCCAACGGATTTTCAAGCAACCAGGTTCCGATCTACGCCCATGCGCCGGTCGTGAACCTGACGGTCCAAGTACAAAACGGAACCGATGCAAACGGTAATCTGAAGTGCTTCTCCCAAAATCAAACCGCTCAGCTGCAGGCGACGGCGTACTGCAGTTCAACAGGTCGCGCTACGGCGAATTCAGCCTCGCCCGGCGTCTGCCCGAGTACTACGGTGCCCGTCGGCCAGCAGGTACAGGTGTGCGGCCCAGCGAGTGCCTCCAATCCCTCTCTACCTGCCTGCGGCAGCGTGATCGGAAACGTCACGTACACTGCCTCGAACAGCGCGATTGTAAGCATCAACAACGCGAACGGCGTGGCAACGGCGCAACAGCCCGGGTCAACGCTCATCACCGGCGGCATCGCGAATACCGGCGCGACTTCAGGCTATTTCTATACCTGCCCGCCCAAGTCTATTTCGTTGACTGTTCCGGTCACGGGCGCTACCACCGTAAACGTGACGCCAAACACTCCACAGCCTCTCACTGCGACGGTTACCGACACGAATGGCCAAGTGATCACCGGCCTAGCTCTCGCCTACGTCACAACGAACCCCGGCAGCATCGCTGTCAGCAGCGCCGGTTCGATCACGGCCAGCTTCCCCTCGACCTCGGCTATCACTGCAGTCTGTGAACCTAGCACTTGCAACCCGGCACCCATCAACCAGATCGGTGCTCAGGGCACTGGTGCACCGATCGTCAGTAATTCCGTGGTAGCCACATCTCCTGGGCAGAACAGTACGTTTATTTGGGCTGCCAATCCCAGCTCGCCTTTTTTTGTACCCACCGATCTCTCAACCGGGACCACCGGCACGCCGATCAAACTGCCCTATACCCCGGACTCGATGGTTCTCGATCAGGCGGGAGACACACTTTATTTCGGGAGCTATCGCGAGTTAATGATCTATAACGCCACCACGAACAGTCTGACCACCGAGGACGCTTCGGTTCCGGGTGTGGTGCTTGCTGTCTCGCCAGACAACACCACGGTCGTGATCAATGACCAGCTGCGACAGGTAATCTATCTCTACACGCCTGCAACTTCGACTCCAGCCAAAACAGCCGGCGGGACTCCGACCACAACGCCGGCCTCCTTTACCTCGATCGGCGGGGTCGGACAGAAGGCCGTCTTTTCCCCAGACGGCGAGACGGTATTTATCGTTGGCAGCAGCGTCGGTACCGGCACGGCGAGCGTGCCGACGCTCTATGTCCACAACACGTTTACCGGATGGTCCGTGAAAGCTTTGCCCTCAGGCCAGGGGGAAACCACAAAGGATTGTTACGCGGTCGATTCGACGAGTTTCCAAAACGGTTCTAACCCCGCTTCCACGTATCCTCCGAACAACGCCGGGAATCCCAATAATTCGTACAACATGTTCTGCTCGCCCGATCTTGCAGTGACAGTTCCTAGCGTGGCTGCATTCCTCTCGGGTACACAGACCACGGCAGGGTATGGCATCTGCCCGGAAACAACCAAGACTTCTTTCGTCGCCTATCCACAGGCCACGTCAGTGAATGCGGCTAACGATCATGTTGCGACGACAACCGATGGCAAACATGTTATCGGCGCAACGGCGAACCCACCGACTCTGACGGACACTGCCGTCACACTGCCGATAAACTCTTGCCCGATCGTCAACGGGCAGACCGCCGGCTCGACATTTATGCCGGCTCCCGCTTTGAGTCAAACATCGCTCGCCGCATACGGGATCCAATATATAAATCAGGTGATCGCTTCGACGAACTCACTAGACACATTCATCACCTATACGAGTTCTGCGACGACAACTCCGTCGGGCGGAGCCCTGTTGCCGATCTATCAGCCGGCGGCACAGGCCGGTACTCTAGGCACGCTCAGCAGCGTGAAGCTTGCCGGCACTGCAATCTCGCCGGTCTCCGGAATTTTCTCTCCGGATAACACAATCTTCTTCGCAGGCACCACTGGCGATAACCTGTTGCACTTGATCAACACGAGAACGTTGGTCGACACGCAGCAGCTCAATCTGAAACTCACCGACGCCAACGGGAAGCCATTACCACCCGTGTTTTTAGCGGTCAAACCGCGTCCGACTACCTAGCATCTTTCGGCAGGCAGGAATCCTGGGTGCCGCAGAATGTTATTGCGTTTTCGCAATTACTGTGATCTGGCAAGAGTTGGTTATGTGCAGCTTTTCTTGATGAAAAGCCGCGTTCGGACTCCAATTCCTGGACTACACCAATTGTGAAAACGCCGTAGCGGCAACTGAGTGACAACTGGCAAGCTGAAGCTGAAAAGCCCGCATTGAAATGCGGGCTTTCTGTTTTGGTGAGTGGGACGGAGAGCGAAACTAGGAGATCGGCTGTTGTCCAGGGTAAAAACTCTGCGGGCTCGAGTCGCGTTGCCAACCAAGAATACCGGAGATCTGATCGGCGAGCGTTAAGGGATCGAATGGTTTGGCGAGAATCGCCGCCGCTCCGAGGGCATCGAGTTTGCGCCTATCCGTTCCCTGCACTTTCGCCGTGAGAAGAAGAATCGGGATGTGGGCGGTATTGCCGTTCTCCTTGAGAATCTGGAATGTCGTGGGGCCGTCAATGTCAGGCATCATGACATCGAGCAGGATAGCGTCGGGCTGCTCGAGAGAAGCTCGCTGGATACCCTGAGCTCCCGACGGAGCTGAGATGACGTGCCAGCCTGCGACTGTTTCTAGCGTGAGTGCCGTAACCTCGCGTATGTCGTCCTCGTCATCGATAACCAGAATCCGGGGTGTCATGCTTGATCCCGTTGATACAAAATTTGGCCCATTTTGAAGCGCTCCCACGTTTCTGCGGCAACTCTACGATCCACTTGGCGGTGGATCAATCCTTGCTGCCGCACTTCGCGAAGCATCCTTCGCAAAGTGGTCTTCGCCACTCGTTCTAAGCAGGCCGGATGCTTCACGAGATTCCTAACTGAGACCCTCTGCAAAGCGGCCTCGGAATCCTGAAGCTCAGTCCGGCCTGTCAGCGCACCGCTTACCACTACTCCAAAACAGATCTGTTGTGAGAACAATGTAGCGGCTCACCGCATTAGGGTACATAGCACTTGCTATGCATTACCTCGATACCCGTTGGGCAGCTTCGATGTTCCCGATTAGGGATTCAAACTCGATTGTGATCCTTCGGGCCCGCTTGCTCACATCCAGTTCGCACTCCAAAACCGCTCCCGCAGAAACACAATTTCTGCGGAGCTCCGTGATGCCTTTGAGGCCTGTTGCAAGTTTCTCTACCGGAGCAATATGGATCGAGTATGCTTATCGACGCAAATGGGAAGAAAGCGAGGGTACATCATGAAGAAGCTTTTGCTGTTATTGGTGAGTGCTGCACTTCTGTTCTTGCCGGCGCTTGGAAAGACAAAGCCGGTCATCGTGAAGCTCACGAATAGCCAAGGACAAGACGTAGGGACCGCTAGTCTGACTCCAGATGGAGATGGAGTTAGGATCAGACTCAACCTCAAGAACTTGCCGGAAGGGGAACATGCGATCCACATTCATCAGAACGCCAAATGCGACGGTCCGGATTTTAAGTCTGCCGGTGCGCATTTCAATCCCGCGAGTAAGGAACATGGCACGAAAAATCCCAAGGGTGCGCATGCTGGCGACATGCCTGTGAATCTAACGATCCAGGCGGATGGCACAGACCGCATTTCCTTTACAGCCAAAAGTATTTCGCTCAAGAAGGACGCTGCGAACTCAGTATTTTCAAATGGGGGTACCGCAATCGTGATTCATGAGAAGCCGGACGATATGATGACCGACCCGACCGGTAACGCTGGCGGCAGGATCGCTTGTGGGGTTATTGTCCTCCAGTAAAGACGTTCCGGCCTCGTAGAAATCGTGTATGAAAGGTTGTCCCTTGGCAGCTGATCGTGGACTTCCTCTATCCCGATTGCACGGCAGTTAAGAATTTGCCCTTTTAGATTTAGACGGGATCAACGATTGTCTTTGAGGTCTCCTTGGGGCTGATACAGGCGAGCTTTTCCACTCAGCTCTTGCATAGAGACCTGGGTCGCGGAGTCCGGACTCGATCGCTTCAACGAAGAGATGATCCGCGAAGAGCCCGCTTGCCGACCCGTGCCGGGCCGATTGGAAATGCCTCAGGGGCCAGATGGCGCGGCACTCGACCGGCAGGCATCGGCGGGGCGAAAAGGTAGCCCTGGAGAAAGTCGCATCCGATCCTTCTTAGCGCCTCAAGCTGGTCGGAGCGCTCGACGCCCTCTGCGAGGACTTGCAGATTGAGGCTATGTCCGAGAGCTGTAATCGCTTGGATGATCGAATAGGTTCCATTCACCGCCGAGATACGCTCGACGAAGGAGCGGTCAATCTTGAGTGTGCTGATCGGTAGCTGGTGCAAATGGCTCAGCGAAGAATAACCGGTGCCGAAATCATCAACAGAAAAGTGGATGCCCACCCCCGCGAGGCTACGCATCTGCCGCATCACCTCAGGCAAGTTGCACATCACCGTTGTCTCCGTCACTTCGAGTTCCAGAAGGAGCGGGTCCAACTCATGCTGCGACAAGACTCGCATCACTTCGGTCGAAAAGTCTGAATGCATGAACTGCAACGACGATACGTTGAATGCGATGCGTATGGGCTGAAGACCGCGGCGCTGCCATTCCACGCTCTGACGGCAGACTTCTTGGAGTACCCAGTTGCCTAACGGAACAATGAGCCCGCACTCCTCCGCAATTGGGATTAATCGTTCGGGAGGGATCATTCCCAAGCGCGGGTGATTCAGCCTGAGGAGCGCCTCGAGCGCGCAGAGCTTTCCGGCCATTGAGTAGACGGGCTGGTAGTGGAGCTCGAACCCTCCATCATTCAGCATGCGCCGCATGTAATGTTCGAGCTCACCGGCCAAGTTGGTTGAGGTACTGATCTCGGGTGAAACGAAAACCGCTTGATTTCCACCACATCGCTTGGCGCGGTACATGGCCCTGTCTGCTGCACGCCACAATTCAGAAGAATCGGTCCCGTCGTCCGGATAAATGGCAATGCCCACAGATGCCGAGATCTGGAGCACTACATCTCCCATCTCAATGGGCTGGTGGATGCTTTCCAAAAGATCCTGGGTAACGACCTCCGCGTCGTGCATAGTGCCCAATTCCCCAAGCACAACGACGAATTCTTCGCCTCCTGTGCGCGCGACCGTATCCACTGCGCGCAAGCGCGTTGAAATCTGCGAAGCGACCTTCTGCAGGCAGAGATCGCCGGCTGAGTGGCCGAAGGTGTCGTTTATCTGCTTGAAGCGGTCGAGATCAATACAGATGATGGCAGCGCGTTGATTGTGACGGGTAGCGAGTGCGAAAGTCCGCTGCATCCGGTCTTCAAGCAACAGACGGTTGGGAAGACCGGTAAGGCTGTCGTGGTGCGCCTGATGGACAAGCTGGCTGTGAAGGCGTTGGCGGTCGGTGACATCCTGCACCATGACGAATCGGCAGCTGCGCCCCTGAAAATCAATCACGTGCGCAGCAATGTCGACCTGAATCTCGGAGCCATCACTCTTCAGGTGCTGGCATGGACCGGAGAGCGTAAAGGAATCTGCTTTCGCTGTCTCGCGGAGAACGGTCTCGATGTCTTCACTCGGCCGGAGGTCGTGCAGGGTCATAGACAGGAACTTCTCGCGCGAGTACCCATAATGCCGAACGGCCGCGTCATTCACCCGCAGGAACCGCAGGGTTTCTGGATCGTGAATCCACATCGGATGCGGGTTCGCGACGAACAATAGCCGGTAATGTTCGCTGGCTTTTCCCGCAGCAAAGATCTCGTCCTCGAGCAGCGTCAGGATCATGCCAAAAGCGACGAAGTACTTGGGGACGTTCCAAAAGCCCCCTGGAATCGCGATTGCGGGAAAGAAGGAACCGCAGAGGAGAGAAACCGGAAACACCGACGCCCACGCGACTAGCCCGATGACAGCCGTCAGCACGCCAGCGGAAAACCGCCGAAAATCGATCCAATACAGGGCAGCGAAGGTAAGGAAAATCTCCGTGAGTGCGGCCGAAATACCATCCCCAGGGCGATGGTGGGCGATGGCATAGAAGGTCCAGAATTCGCCAGCTACGAATGTGGATGTGAGGAATATCAGGAGCCTGGTCTGCTGGCGATAGAAGCTCCAAGCAATCGCGGTGCCTCCGATGGCGCCAACAATCGCCGAAGTGTAGAGAGGCCAAGTTCGCACTCCTCCGAAGAT
Source organism: Acidobacteriaceae bacterium (assembly GCA_036500845.1). Lineage (GTDB taxonomy): Bacteria > Acidobacteriota > Terriglobia > Terriglobales > Acidobacteriaceae > PALSA-350. The sequence goes on along the minus strand of DASYBJ010000619.1, from coordinate 11,836 downwards.
GAGGTAGGTCGTATAGAAGAGTGCGGGAATCCCTACCAAGATAGCGACGAGGACACGGGTCCACGGCCGCTCAGTAAACGGCGTGGCAGAGAGCAGGAAACACACGCCAGCAAGGACCAGGGTTCCTACCCTGACACTCTCACTGAAGCTCTGGCCGAATGGCGAAGCGGCGTGAATCAAGTGCACAGCGAAGTGCAACTCCACGAGGAGCCATCCGATGACCCAGTACCGCAACCGGCCGCCAGCCCGTTTGCGATAGATCGATCCGAATAGCACAACGAGAAGACCCAAGATCAGGATGTCTAGCAGTTCACTCTGCATGCTTCACTGTGATGACAGATCAAGATGAAAGCCAACGTCTAGTTTTGAAGTCACTCACCTGAGCAAGTATCCCCCGCTTTCGCCTAGACTCAACGTCACGAAAGTTTAACCCTCTAAGTGCCGTCGTGTCTCCAGTTACGCCGAACCGAAAGATGCATGGATGGACCATCCCCACGCATCGGACTCACTATTCTTAAACCATCGCGGATTGCTTGCCTGCATTCGCCGGGGTAACCGCACTCCTACAATTCCTTGGAGAAGCCCTGTCTGGTCTATTATCGCGAGGAAATCCCTTTCGTCCGCGAAGGCTGAACGACTTCTTTTGGCAGGGCGGAACGAAGTACAAGCCCAGCGTGCAGACGTGCCGGTGGGCTTGGTCCAAGAACCAAAACACGGGGCAAGCCCGACGGGCAAACCAGACCTCCTCCCTCTTTGCGAGTGGTGGAAGGTAGCCGAGCTGAAACCCTTTGTTCCTGGAATCGAAATTAGTAAACAAACTCCAGTTCACACACTGGGCCGAAGTGAGGCGAGTGCTTTTATTCGCTCCGTCAGAGCTCGCGCGGGCGGTCTGCACCTAGAGACGGTAGCCTGCAGGCAGAGATTTTCTCCCACAGTAGCCGAGGTGCATTCAACGAGAGCAACTTACAACATCCCGCCCGCGTTTCCAGCAGTCTGGGAACTGGGGAACGCTGGAGGGTTTGCAGTTCGTAGAGCAGGCGGGAGTTTACCCGGTTGTCTGCAGAGGCGGAGCAGATTGTTTCTATTGAGGAACTTACGAGGCTCTTCCCATCAAGTCCTGTTCGGCACGGAGCCAATCTTCTTCTGGGGAACCTTGCGGCCATCCGCGCTCAGCCCAGTACTTCTCTGCCAGTTTTGCGATTTGATCATGCGATGGTGTTTCGAGCTGCTTCTTCGTTACCCGCTTGCGGGGTTTCGCTGCAGCCGTGGGGATCTCCGAGTTTTTCGGGGTCATTCGTTTCTCCTTTTGGTTGCCTTCGGCGAGGTTCTTACACCTTGATAATACGGAGAAACCGGGCGGGTTGTCAGCCGGAATTTATCGCGGGGAGGGGTTACCGGCTGGGCACTTTTTACCTTGATAGCAAGCTAAGGATTGATTGCGTTTGGGGTCAGCGAGCCGGCCGCTCTGCGATGGAACGAGGACGCCGTTCTCGTGCTTACACCAAGGGTGAGATGGGTTTAGGCGCCGGAAGAAGGGGCGTCAAACCGCTCTTGCCGACGCGAGATGGCATTGGCGAGGGAGATGGGGGCTTCCAGGTGAAGTAATTGGACAGTCCAGTCCCGCATTCCCGGATTTCTTTGTTGCAGTTCGGCGAGATCCGCCCGCCAGTTGCGCAAATGGACCTTGTTGTCCATCAGACGAATCCAGAAGGAGCGGTATTCCGCTAGATTCAACCGATCAACTGAGCGGAACAGATCTGCGTCGGCCAACATCCATTGCCAAAGGAAGCGATCCTGGGAGCCGGGGTGGCGCGCCGCCAATGCCTCGTCGGCCAGCTCTTCGTCAGTTGGAAACGAGCTGAGGGCGTAGCCAAACTCGGAAAAGTCGCTCTTTTCTCCTGTCTGTTCGGCGATGCGCTTGAGACAGCGCGCTAAATTGTGGCGTGCGGGCCCGCGATAAGCTTTCTCCTCGATGAGCAATCTGTAGAGACTGACAGCGCGACGCAAGCCTCGGACAAAAAGCTCCGCGCGTGAGCTCGTCTCGGCGTGTTCCTCAGGAAGATAAAAGCGGCTACAAAGCTGTGCCTCGACGAAGGTCGTGTGCCTCCAGTCGGGATCAAGGCGGCTCGCCTGGGCAACGTCTGCAAAGCCCTGTTTGGATAGGGTTTCGATTTGCAAGCGCTCGGATTTCCGAAGCCAGGAAGGTTCTACCTCCTGTACATCGAGAGCTAGGACGGCGGCCTGAGCCCGGTAGGAATACGCCTGGGCCATGCGATGATGATCGACCGCCTCCGGATATCGCCCCAATAGCTCGATGAATTGGTCAAGACGGGCGAACGCAGTCCAAGGCTCCGAGCGGGCAAGATGCGCAACGGCGGAGAGCAGCAGGCCGTTGAGGTAAACCGCCGCCTCGGAGGGCGACGACAACTCACGGAAGGAAAGACGGGCGGCGCCCAAGTAAGCGACGTGGTCGATATCTTCAAGAACGGCAAGAGCTTTGGCTGGAAATGGCGCGCCCTCCTCCTGGAAACTGAGCGGATGGTCGCCGACTTCCTGGAGCAGCCTCGGCAACATGCGGCGGGTCTCTCCTTGGGCATCCCTGAGCGGCGCCAACTGTACGGCAATCTCCTCCACCTCATGAATTGCTTTGAGCGACTTTCGGTTCCAGTTCCGCGCTTGCCAGTAGACCTGCACCACTGCGGCAACGGCGACCAAGGCGAAGATACCTAGAAAGAGCACGCAAGCAAGGATGGTCCTGCGCTGCACTTCAGCGGCCTGCGCGAGGTTATCGCGCGATTGCCGGAGTTCAGCGAATGCCGCATCGAGCTCTGCCTGAGCTTGGTCAATCTGAGCGTCGGGTCGGGGCAGATCCTGACTCGACGGCTGGGCAGTGGATGAAGCTGCTGGGGGGATTTGCTGTGGCGTGAAGTGACTGACTCGAGGCCTCTCACCAGGAGGCGTGGCTGGCGAACCTGACGGAGAAGGAGATGGGGCCTGCTGACCGACTAACTGACTGCTTACAGATTGAAGTTGCGCAACACCTGTTTCGGATGAAACAGCAGGCGAGGCGATCTGCCCTGCGGCGCGAACGTCCCGTGGAGCCCGCGTCAAGATGTAGATTGAGGCGCAAAAGCCGAGAACCAGGACCGCGACGGCGACAACCGTTCCTGAAGGCCCCACGCGAGTGTCAGGAGCCTCGACGTCGTTCGCGATGTCCATTCCCTCTCCCTGAATGCAGAGTCCACGATCTGACACACCGCTAGTAAACACAATCCCACTTCAGGGACAGGGTTACCAAGCACTGGCGGCCGGGGCTCTTCGACTTGAGCCTCCGGCCTGTTCAGGCTACCCGGGTGAAACTATTGTTGTGGGTCCGCTTCGGCCGACGAAGGCTTCCCCTGAACTCGGATCGGCGAGGTCAAAGTGAATGTCACCGTCGACTCCGCAGGAATCACAACGTCCTTGTTCCCAGTGAATGCTGAAGCAGCAGTTCCCGCTCCGGCCCCGAGAAGGCCACCAATCAGGGCACCTTTGCCGCCTCCTGCAAGCCCTCCGATCAGAGCGCCGCCGCCGCCACCACCGCCGATCATGGCAGCCGACCGCTTACCCTTGCCGCTTTGGGTTTTTTCATACGGAGCAGTCGTAACGGAATGAGGTCCCACGCTGGTCACCTCGATTGCCAGATCTCCTGCACCCTTGAATCTTCCTTGGCCCTTGGCCGCAATGACAGTCCCTGTAACCGGCGTTCCAGCTCTCAGCACGGTGACGCCGTTAACGCGAACCGATTGCGCCAAAGTACCGCGAAACGTATCGCCCACGCTATTGTTCTTTGCGCTGATCGGCTGGGAAAGGGTTACGGCAAGGTGAGTGCCACTTGGGACTGTATAGACTTTCGGCGCGGGGGGCCGTGCAGGTGCTGCCACCGGAGCGGGTGTTGGCGCTGCCACCGGAGCGGGGGCTGGAGCCGGTGGAGGGCCGGCTGGAGCTGCAGTCGCCGACTCCGGCGCGGCAGCGGGTGCCGGAGCACCAGCCTGGGCTGCAGGCGGTGGAGGTGGTGGCGCCGGCTGCGCGGCGGTTGGGGCGGGTTCGGAGGGTGTGCCAGCGGTGTTAGCTGGCGGCTGCTTGTTGCAGCCACCTAGCAAAAACAATGCGGCAACGCCAATCCAGATCAGCCGCCGTGCGCGGCGCTCGCTGTTCCATCTCTCATCCACGGTCGTACTCGGTAATTTTTCGATTGTCATACTGCTCCTTTCTTCCTCAGAACCACGGTTCGGTGATGCTGGCGAGCAGCCAAAGCCTTCAGACTTTGGGGTAAATGAGGCACCGCGGTTTATCGATTTCACTCTACACTCAACCGAATCACCGGGGGATAAATTGGTTATCAACTGACCCGGATGTTTCGCCATATGAAGCCAGCACGTGGTCGAAGACGGGTCAGGAAACGAGTACCTTAAGACCTAATTCTAGGCTTTGGGCCGCTCTAGTTGCTGGCGAATCGTAGACGCGAGCTCATGCATCATCTTAAGCCTTTCGGCAAGATTGGGAGTCAATGCCGGATCAGCAAGGGCGAGCTGCGAGTGCAACAGGAGCCCAGTCAGCGTTGCTCTCAATTCGCTCTCCAACGTGCTCGCCGCAGCACGCAGCGCGAGGGACTGTTCGTGCGCGCGGCGGGCCAATGCTGCGCGGACGTCTCGCACCAAACGCGAACCGCTGGAGAGAGCGAAATTTACTTGCAACGGTACAGCCAGTCCCGCCTGCTTCCACAAAAGGTCGGCGCCGGCGGGATCCGCCTCAGCGATCGATTCCTCAACAATGACTAGCGCATACTCGTGGCGACGGAGTGCCTCCAGGCCCGCTTTGCGGGTGGCCGCGAGTTCGACCGACACTCTCAATTGCTGAGCGAGGGCATCGGCGTAATCTACCGCACCCGCCATGCCACATATAAGGAGGATCTTTTGGCTCACAAAAACCTTTTCTTGATATGATGCCGTCGCCTTTGAGGCGGGCCTCCTCTTTACGCGAGGTTCCCCTCGGAACCCGGTTCTTCATGACCCGAATCCGAGATCCCATACTCCTTGAGTTTGCGGTAGAGCGTCGTCTTCCCGATTCCTAAAAGCCGCGCTGCCAGCAGTTTGTCGCCGTTGAGCCTCTTCAGCGTATCGAGAATTGCTTGCTTTTCGAGCGCCGCCAAAGGCAGGACCGGCTCCTCTTCCACAACCTGCTCTGCACCAATTTCTGGAACCGGAGCGACGGGCCGCCGATTGGCGAGGCGAAAGTTCTGGAGCTGAGTGGGCAGGTCCCCTAAATGAACGATGGGACCTGTAGATAACATGCAAGCGCGTTCGAGGGCGTTCTCGAGTTCGCGAACATTGCCCGGCCACTCGTAGTCCATGATTGTCCGCAGAGTGTCCTCCCCGAGGGTAAAGGTGTTCCCATTTTCCCGCCCGATCCGATCGAGGAAATGCGCCGCCAGCAGAGGAATATCTTCTGGGCGCTCCCGCAGAGGCGGAATCCGGAAGTTCACCACATTGAGGCGATAATAAAGGTCCTTACGAAAACGTCCTGCCTCAATCATTTTTAAGAGGTCGCGGTTTGTGGCAGCGAGAACCCGGACCTTGAGTGGAAGGGAATTCGTGCCGCCGACCGGCCGCACTTGCCTCTCCTGCAGTGCACGCAAGAGCTTGGCCTGCAGGTCAAGCGGCAACTCCGCAATCTCGTCCAGAAGAACGGTTCCTCCTCCCGGAGAAGCTAACAAACCATCCTTCGAGCGGCTGGCCCCAGAGGATGCGCCTTTCGCAGAGCCGAAGAGCTCACGCTCCATCAGTTCCGGCATCAGCGAGCCGCAATCTACGACGATAAAAGGCTGCGAACTCGTGGGACTATTTGCGTGAATTGCGCGCGCAACCAGCTCCTTGCCCACGCCGCTCTCCCCTTGGATCAAAACCGGATGAGTTCCCTGCGCCACTTTAGCCAGAATGCGGTAAAGCTTCTGCATCGCTGGAGAGCGGCCGATCACGTTGCCGAGTCCCTGCTGCGAGCGCATCTGTTCGCGCAATTGACGGCTGGTCCAATCGACTTGGCGCCGCTCGGCGGCACGCTCCAGAGCAGCAGCAAGCTCATCCATCGCGAAGGGCTTGGTGAGGTAGTCGGTGGCGCCAATACGCATGGACTCGACTGCAGACGGCACTGAGGCGTAGGCCGTCATCACGACGATACTTAGATCTGGATCAAGCAGCCTGACTTCGTCCAGAAGCTCCAACCCGCCTTCGGACGGATTGCGCAGGTCGAGCAGGAGGATATCGATTGCTTGCCCACGCAACAGCGTGCGCGCCTCGGCTATGGTTGAAACTTCCTGGGGCACAAAGCCGAGATCCGTTGCGATTTGGCAGCAGGCGGAACGAACGGCGGCGTCTTCGTCGGCGATCAGAAGATGAAGCTTGCCGGTATTTTCTGCCGCTTTAGGTTGGGTGAGCATCGAAACTGTAACAGCATCAGCGTTTTTAATTGTATGCGGATCTGGTGCGCAGCTCGACCCACATCCGTTGTATCGACAATGGCTGGCAAGTTCTTCTCTATGCGCCTACTGGGCCACATGCCGGGCAGAGAAGGAATTCCCGACAATGATTCCAGCCGGGGATTCCAATGGGAGCAGGAGCTGGCCGAGAGCGAGCTCTTCGCCATTTCTCAGAATGGCGGAGGATTCGCAGAGCGCCTCGTAAACAACCTCCATACAATGGACCGATGACCGATTCCGCAAGCACTGTATTCTTTCGCCCTGAGAACAGGGCAGCCGACCAGATGCGTCCGGTACACATGACGCCGCACTTCGTCGCCATGGCGGAGGGTTCAGTCTTGATCGAAGTTGGCCACACGCGAGTGCTATGCAATGCCTCTGTCGAACAAGGCGTGCCCGGCTGGCTCAAGAACAGCGGCAGAGGCTGGGTAACTGCCGAATACGGCATGCTGCCGCGTGCCACTCTCACGCGCACACCGCGCGAATCCGAGCGCGGCAAGGTGGGCGGACGGACGCACGAGATTCAGAGGTTGATTGGACGTTCGCTCCGCTCGGTGATCGACATGCAGGCGCTCGGCGAGCGCACAGTGATTCTTGATTGCGACGTGCTTCAGGCAGATGGGGGAACCCGCACGGCCGCGATCACCGGTGCCTGCGTCGCCATGGCGATCGCCTGCCGGCGGCTGGTCGAGGGGGGCACGCTCAAGAAGTCTCCGCTCAAGCAGTTGGTCGCAGCGACAAGCGTAGGAATCGTCGGAGGAGTGACTCTGCTCGATCTGGCGTATGAGGAAGACTCTCAAGCCGAAGTGGACATGAACGTCGTTATGACTGAGGATGGCGGCCTGGTCGAGGTGCAGGCCACCGCTGAGCGCTCCGCTTTCCCGCGTAGCAAACTGCTGGAGATGATGGACGCGGCGGAGGGAGGTATCCGTCAGCTCATTCAGATACAGCGCTCGGTACTGGATCGTCCCTGAGAACGATCGAGTGCGAAACGCCTTTACTTCCTGAAGTGGAATATGCTCTAGAATAGCCTCGAAGAACTACCGCAATCATTCTGAAGGATCAGGAGTAGTCATTATGAAGCTCACACCGGGAAAACTAGCCGGGCTCAGGGCGGTCTCCGACGAACGCGGAGTCATCGCCGCAGCCGCCATGGACCAGCGCGGATCTTTGAAGAAGTCGCTGGCAAAGGAAAAGGGCGTTTCCGATCTTCCTGACTCGGCCCTGGTCGAGTTCAAAGAGCTGGTCACCGACGTCCTGACTCAATATGCGTCCGCCATTCTGCTCGATCCAGAGTATGGATTGCCGGCAAGCAAGAAGCGGCACGGAAAAGGTCTGCTCTTGGCCTATGAGAAGACAGGTTATGACGCGGATCAGCCTGGCCGGCTGCCGGACCTTCTAGACCACTGGTCGGTCCGTCGACTCAAGGCGGAACGTGCGGACTGCATCAAGGTTCTGCTTTATTACACTCCCTACGAAACAACCGAGATCAACGATCGAAAGCATGCCTTCATCGAGCGAATTGGCGATGAGTGCGTGGCTCACGATATTCCTTTCTTCCTCGAGTTCGTCGGCTACGACGTACATGGCGCCAGCGAGAAGTCTCTCGAGTATGCAAAGAGGAAGCCGGAGATCGTCTCCGGTTCTATGGAAGAATTCGGCAAAACGAAATACAACGTCGATGTCTTGAAAGTAGAAGTTCCCGTACAAATGGAGTTTGTCCAAGGCACGAGGGCATTCAAGGGCGAGGCGGCGTATACCCGAGCCGAGGCGTTGCAGCACTTCCGGGACGCGGCATCGACCACTCACAAACCGTTCATTTATCTCTCGGCCGGCGTGAGCAACGCCGTTTTCACGGAAACCTTGGAACTTGCGGCGGAGAGCGGCACCAGCTTCAACGGCGTACTCTGTGGGCGCGCTACCTGGAAGGATGGCATTCCGATCTACGCGAAGCAGGGTGCGAAGGCCTTTGAAGCATGGCTGAAGGATCAAGGCGTGAAGAACATCCAAAACGTAAACAACAGCCTGAAGGCGGCGCACTCCTGGTTTGAGAAGGTCGGAGTTACAGCAGCGGAAGTAGCGGCGCTCGCCTAGAACGGCGACAGAAACTTCTCTGAGGCGCCACGCTGGTGCGTGGCGCCTTTGCTTTTGAAGGCGCGATTCCGCTCAGACAGCATCGCCGTCTGCTTGGCTTGCCTTGATTTGCCTCGCTCCCCTTGATCTACACTGAAGACCTAGGCTTTTCGCGCGTGCACCAATGGCTGCACAAATATAAGGGATTGCCCACATGAAGACATATCGCGTCGCCACGGTGCCGGGGGATGGTATCGGCAAAGAAGTCATACCGGCGGGACAGCAGGTCCTAGAGGTGCTGGCGGCCGCGGACGGTTCGCTTGCGTTCGAATTTGAGAATTTCGACTGGGGCGGCGACTATTTCCGGCAACACGGCGAGATGATGCCTGCAGACGGGCTCAATGCTCTTCGTTCGAAGGACGCGATCCTTTTCGGCTCAGCCGGCGATCCGCACATCCCGGATCACGTGACCCTTTGGGGGCTGCGGCTGAAGATCTGCCAAGGCCTCGACCAGTATGCGAATGTTCGTCCGACGCGGATCCTGCCGGGAATCGATGCGCCGCTGAAGCGATGCAAGACAGAAGATCTCAATTGGGTGATCGTGCGCGAGAACACAGAAGGAGAGTACTCCGGAGTTGGCGGCCGAGTTCACCAGGGACTTCCGATTGAGACCGCAATGGACGTATCGGTCATGACGCGTGCGGGAGTCGAACGTATCCTTCGTTACGCTTTCCGTCTGGCCCAATCACGGCCACGCAGGCTCCTTACGGTTGTTACCAAGAGCAACGCACAGCGGCACGCGATGGTGATGTGGGACGAGATTGCCGCTGAAATCGCCAAAGAATTTCCCAACGTTACATGGGATAGGGAATTGGTCGATGCCGCAACCGCCCGCATGGTGAATCGACCTGCCTCCTTGGACACGATTGTCGCCACGAACCTGCATGCGGACATCCTCAGCGATCTTGCAGCCGCATTGGCAGGCAGCCTCGGAATTGCCCCTACCGGCAACATCGATCCCGAGAGGCGGTTCCCCTCGATGTTCGAGCCTATTCACGGTTCGGCCTTCGACATCGTCGGGAAAGGCCTAGCGAACCCGGTTGGAACGTTCTGGTCGGTCGTGATGTTGCTCGAACACCTGGGTGAAACGGCCGCCGCCGATTGTGTGATGAAGGCGATCGAAGATGTCACGGCCAATCCGACACTTCACACTCGCGACTTGGGCGGAACAGCGACTACAACTCAAGTGACCGAGGCCGTCTGCGCACAGATCGTGGCCACTACCAAACCGAATCACGCCATCGCCTGAGACGTGAGAGACGCTCACCACGCGGAGGCGGAATTGCCGCAAATCGATCGTGCAATCGATGTCGAAGCGCGGGTTTTGCGCAAGACAAGCTGGCGCATCCTGCCGTTTGTGATGTTGCTCTATCTCGTCAGCTTTCTCGACCGGGTCAACGTGGGGTTTGCCGCATTGACGATGAACAAAGCGATCGGTCTGACGCCCGCGATGTTCGGCTTGGGGGGCGGGATTTTCTTTCTCGGTTACTTCCTTTTTGAAGTTCCTTCCAATCTCATTCTCCATCGCGTAGGCGCCCGGCTTTGGATTGCGCGCGTGATGATCAGCTGGGGCATCGTATCCGTAGCCTCGGCTTTTGTAGTCGGGCCGAGGAGCTTTTATCTTCTCCGCTTCTTGCTCGGACTGGCGGAAGCCGGATTTTTTCCAGGCATCATTCTTTACTTGAGTCGCTGGTTCCCAGTACGGCAACGCGCGGCGGCAATCGCAGCATTTATGGCTGCGGCTCCGCTCTCGACCGCGATCGGCTCTCCTATTTCCGGGGCTTTGATGGAGATGCCAACGATGGCGGGTCTCAAAAACTGGCAGTGGCTGTTCATCCTGGAAGCGCTGCCGGCAATCTTGTTGGGATTTGCCGTTCTGAAGATACTGACCGACAGTCCAGAGAACGCGCAGTGGCTGGCACCGGAGGAGCGTGACTGGCTCGTTGCCAAACTGCGAACGGAGCAGGCGGTGACCCGCTCACACGAGGCTCACACCGAGAACCCGCTACGCGCACTCAGCGATCCACGCGTTCTTGTACTCTCACTTATCTACAGTGGAACTTCGGCGGGACTTTATGCGCTCGGTCTTTGGGCTCCGCTGATTCTTCGGCAACTGGACATCTCGTCGATCAAAATCGGCCTGCTGAATGCTGTTCCCAGTGTGGCCGCCGTTGTCGGCATGATTGTCTGGTCATGGCACTCCGATCGTACAAAGGAACGCACGTGGCATGTGGTGATTCCCTGTGTGGTTGCGTGCATCGGACTAATCTGGGCTGGGCGCGCACACACGACTCTCGGTATCGTATTGGCGCTTGCGCTGGTTGGATTTGGCGTGAATGCGTCGAAACCACCTTTGTGGGCGATCCCGACTATGTTCCTTTCCGGTGCAGGCGCCGCGGCGGGGATCGCAATGATCAACTCTCTCGGCAACTTGGGCGGCTTCATCGGGCCGGTTGCTATTGGCTGGCTGAAGGACAAAACGGGAAGCTATGCAGGCGGGCTCTATGTTGTCGCTGCGACGCTTGCGATTTCCGCAGTGGTGACTTTGATGCTTCGCTTTCAATCCGGTCAGCCCGCATCTAGCCACTCGCGGCCATCTTAGGGCCTCGTCTCGTCCTAAACTGCATTTTTCAACTGATTTCAAAGCGCAGCAATTCGAATCCGGCGTAGGCTGCGAGGATCTCCGGGCAAAATTCGGGAGCATTCACGGTGGATGCCTCTAATGGAACAGAATGTATGGTTTTTGGGGATCCGAAAAAATCGCTATTTTTTAGCTCGTGAGTGAGACTACGTCAAACGCGCTGCCAGACAGGACTTTTCTGGATTTTATGCTTATATAAGCCGTTGCTTATATAAACCGATCTGGATAGATCGCGTTTCCCTAATGAAATTGGCCAAGGGGAAATCAGACAACGCTGTCTTGCGGAGCTCTATCCTGCGTTTCTCACCAGGGTTTCAAGCGAAGAGCGTAGCCGGTGTTCTTCTTGGAGCGGTGAGTGATCCGTGATCCCGATGCACGCCACTGTGGTTTCCCACCTTTGCCCAAACGCGGGGCAAAAATGGGGCACCCCTTTTTCGTGGTGCTTCCCGCTTTTCTAGATACACAAGCGACGGCTCACTCTTCAAATTTTGTGAGGAGTGTAGCCTATTCCCATTCAATGGTGCCGGGGGGTTTGGAAGTGATGTCGT
>DASYBJ010000618.1:0-6496 GCA_036500845.1 Acidobacteriaceae bacterium | reverse complement strand
ACCCGAGACCAACAAGTGCACGGGAGCTGAGGATTGAGGACTGACGGCTGGTTCATCGGGCCCATCCTCCCGAACTGAAAAAGAACGATAAGCGCGAGACGGAGAAATTCGTGGTTTCCCACTTCCGACGCAAAGTGCGCGTTCAGAAATGGGGCACCCTCGATTCGTCGCTAGGACGGAGTTCAAAGGTTTACGCAGTCAATCTGCTGAGTTTTCCGTTCTTGAGAGCGAAGCGCTGGCCGCGCCAAGCTACTGTATTCCCGGCGAAGCTCCAGATCCAAATTCCCAGAGCCACGACATCGCGCGGCACGAGGAGCCAAAGATCGCGCAGGACCTGAACGTCCCCCACAATTCCCACGCCCACGGTTAACGCCACTGCGACACGCGCCAGCAGCGTGAGGCTGAGCAGAGCGATGCTGCTCAAGCTTGCTCCGGAAGCGATCAAATTGGAGAGAGCCCAAGGCAGGCCATAGGTAAAGACCATGCCTGTATAGCCCAACTTTCTTGAATCGCGGGTGCTCCGGCTCCAGCGAATCTGGTGCGCGAGGAAATGTGTCCACCGGTAGGGAGGCACGAAGGTTTCCACGATCTCCGGACTCAATGCCACCTCATAACCGGCGTGCGAGACGCGAGCGCCGAGCTCGTAGTCATCCGCCAGATAGTCCACCAAAGGAGAGAGCCCACCAATTGCTTCGAGCGCCTCGCGTGATACAGCGAGCGTGGCTCCCAGCCCGAAATGAATGCCACCTTCGATCTGCCGCGCCGTCAGTACGCCAGCGATGAAGTCGGTGGCGATTCCTAAAGCCTCCATGCGCGATCCGACCGTTCCGTGGGCCCGGCCACGATAGAGCGTCGTAACCATCCCTACTTTCCTCCCAGGTGTTCTGGGGACCGGAAAGTAGCTCATGATCTTGGAGAGATAGTTAGGGGAGACCTTGATATCGCTATCGTTGATCAAGATGTAATCGAAAGCGGCATGAGGGAGCATCTGCACGAGATTGCTGACTTTTCCGTTTGCACCAAGCAACTCCGGGCACAGGACCAGACGGATCGCGCAGTTATGAAACTCGTTCTGCAATTGCTCGATGGCGGCGACCGCGGGATCGTCCCTGCAGCTCACTCCGAAGAGGAGTTCGTAAGGACCCTCGTATCGCTGTACACAATGGCTGACGAAACTTGCATACATCTCCGGGTCCAGGCCTTTCACCGGCTTAAGAATGCTCACTCCCGGCTGAAATTTCGGCAGGGGAGATCGCGCGTGGCGATAAAAGGCACGCGCGCTCCACAGCGCCAGAAGGTAGTAGCCCAACCCGAGGAGCGTAAGAGCGGTAGTGAGCGCGGCTACAACGGTGGCAAGTATAACCACGCCCCCAGTCTATTGGGTTTCAAGCCGTTTTCCCAGTTACGAGAGTAGATGCTGCATACTCACTGCTAAGCGATCATTCGTAGCGAAGACACTCGATGGGATCGAGAGTTGCCGCCTTCCAGGCAGGGTAGATGCCGAAGAGCAGTCCTATGGCGCAGGATACGGTGAAGGCGATCGTCAACCAGGCGAACGACACTTGTGCGGGAAGGACCGAGCCGATGAGGAATCGAAGCAGCAGCGTAAGCAAACTACCAGCGAGAATTCCTACGACCCCACCCAGAGCACAAAGAGTAACAGCTTCGAATGTGAATTGAATGAGAATGTTTCTCTTCGTGGCTCCCACTGCCTTGCGTACCCCAATCTCACGGGTGCGTTCAGTCACACTCACGAGCATGATGTTCATCACGCCAACTCCGCCGACCATAAGACCAACGCTCGAGACGCCTACCAGAAAAATAAACAGACCGCTGCTGAGCGAGTTCCAGAGTTGGACCAGAGTGTCGGAAGTAAAGATGGCGAAATTGTCCGGCTGATCCGCGCGCAGCTTACGGCGCCGGCGCAAGAGCTCCCGGATCTCATCTTCGACGACGGCGCGGTTCTTCGCCTCGTCGTACTTGGCGCTGATCCAATAATCGAGTATCTCGGGATGGAGCTTGCGGAACGTAAACAGCGGGAAATGCGCCGAGTTGTCATCCGGGTTCGTTCCCCCTCCGAAGAGTTGTTTTTGTTTCGCCTGTACTCCTATGACGGTGAAGATCACGCCCTCTATCTCAACTTCCTTCCCGAGTGCGGACTCCTGGCCAAAGAGCTTTTGAGCTGCGTCATAGCCCAGGACGACAACGTTGGCTCGGCGGCGCTCTTCTGTATCAGTGAAGAAGCGGCCCTCTGAGAGCTGCATATCGTAGATTTTCGGCTGCTCCTCGGAGTCGCCCTCGAGAATCGTGTTCTCCAGTTTCTGGTTTTTGTACTTGATTGAAAAGCCTCCCAAGTGTCCGTTTGTGGTCCGGTATTGCTGCGAGGGATCCACGGCAATCATGTGGGGCAACTGTTGCATGGCTATGGCATCGTCATAGGTCAGCTGCTTTCTTGCCAGCATTTCCATCGTCGGCCTTGACCCGAACGGCACAAAGCGAAAGACCCAAAACACATTCGACCCCAGGGACTTCACGATGGCATCGACATTGCCGGTAAGGCCGCTGATCACCGATGAGATCAGGATCACTGTGGTCACGCCGATCATGATGCCCAGAATGGTGAGACCGGAGCGCAGTCTGTTGTGGCGCAATGTGTCGATCGCCATCCGGACTGCTTCGCGCGTGTCGTCCAATTTCATAAGAACCCGTGCTCCAGTTAAAGCTCAGACCGCAGAGCTACGATCGGATCGAGCTGTGCAGCTCTGCGCGCTGGATAGACACCGAAGAAGATGCCGACCGCGATCGCCACAAACAGTCCCAGGAATACTGACCAAAGCTGAATATCGGACGGAAAACCGACAATGAGAGTGATGAGTTTTGCGAATACGATTCCGCCGATCACGCCGATCAGTCCGCCGATCAAGGCAACGGTAGCCGACTCGATCAGAAACTGCAGCAGAACATCATGACGCCGGGCGCCGAGCGCTTTGCGCACACCGATCTCGCGCGTTCTTTCCGACACACTCACCAACATGATGTTCATGATTACGATTCCGCCCACTACCAGCGAAATCGCGGCCAGAGAAACCACAACTGCGCTGAAGCTCTGACTGATGGTCTGCCAAATCCCAAGGAATGTCGCATTGGTTTCGACGGTAAAGCTGTCGTCCGCTCCAGGCTGGTCATGCCGGCGGGTGCGAAGAACCGTCCGCACTTCCCCTGCAGCAAGATCGAGCGGGGCACCCACACCATCGGCGCGCGCGTAGAGGGTCAGGCTGCGATTCGATCCGTACTGGGACAGGAAAGCCGTTAACGGCATTGCCACCCAATTGTCCTGGCTCTGGCCAAGCGTCTTGCCCTTGCGCTCGCCCACTCCGATCACCGTATATTGCTCCCCATCGATACGAATTTCCTTGCCAATTGGATCTTCGGCGCCGATCTGGTTGTCGACGATGTCGGGGCCAATGAGCGCGACATGGCTGTGGTGCTCGTCGTCGATCGGCGAGAAGCCACGTCCGCGTTCGATCGCGATGTTGTAGATGGGAGGCATGGACCAGGTCCAACCGCGGATGGAAGTATCGGTGCTCGAATGGTTGTTGTAGACAATCTTGCCGGTGGTTGTGGCCATTGCGCCGGTGGCGGTGCAGTCTGTGCACTTCGCGGCCATGTCCAGGTAGTCGTCGATCTTGAGATCCTTGCGCCTTTGGTATCGGGTATATTCCGCGTCGCTGAAGATGACAGCGGGCTGCTTGGATGCGGTAAAGACGTCTGCCCCAAAGCCGTAGATCTTGGTTGCGACGAACTTGTTCGCGCCGTTGACGAGGGTGATTACCATGATCACCGCCGCCACTCCAATCACGACACCCAATAGGGTCAAAAATGAACGCAATTTATTGGCCCAGAGCGACTGCAGGGCAATTTTGACCGCTTCAACGAAATCCATTTGGCAACCAGTCTGGAGCGAAAGCCCAAAGGCGTGTGCTATCGCACATCATAAATGGAGAGGCCCCGCAACTCCGGTAGGAACTGCGGGGCCATCGTTGGCAAGTGACCTGTAAGCCGAATTCTGTCGAGGACGGTCATTCCTCTAGGCTGCGTATTGCTACGCCGCTCAAGCGACCTACCCGGAGGTCTCCCACCCGCAACTGCGGGAACCCGGTTTCGCGCGCCGGGCAGGCACGCATCCGCGGCTGGGTCTGGCCATCGGATTCCCTCCCTATTTGGTCTTGCTCCGTGTGGGGTTTACCCTGCCACCACCCTTACGGGCGGCGCGGTGCGCTCTTACCGCACCTTTTCACCCTTACCGCGGACTCCGCGAAGAGCCCGAGGCGGTATGTTCTCTGTGGCACTAGCCGTCTTTGAGCTTTGACGCTCAAATCCCGGACGTTATCCGGCACACTGCCCTGCGGAGTTCGGACTTTCCTCTCCCAAAGTGCGTGAGCACTCCGGCAGCGACCGCCCGGCCCACCTGCTCTCTCTATGGTAGTTGATTTGCTGTTCTCGTGCTTGGGCGAGACCGCAATCAGTAGGCGCTAGCCTGGTTTAGCTTCTCGATCGACTTGGGATCGAGGTCGATTTCGGTTGCCCTGATTAGACTGCTGAGTTGTTGCTCTGACGTTGCGCTGGCGATCGGAGCTGTGATGCTCGGGCGTGCAATCAACCACGCCACTGCAATCTCAGCTGGAGCCGCATTCTTTTCTTTGGCTACCTCATCGAGGGCGGCCAGAATCCGGAGCCCGCGGGCGTCAAGGTACTTTTTCACTATGCGCGCCCGGGGGCTCGCGTTCAGATCTTTCTCGGAACGGTACTTGCCTGTGAGGAAGCCGCTTGCCAACGCCAAATAAGGGATGACTCCGATCTCATTTTGGACGCAGACGGGTTCGAGATTGGTCTCATAATCCGCGCGGTCGTAGAGGTTGTAGTGGGGTTGCAGGCTCTCATAACGCGGGTAGTTTCTTTGCCGGCTGACTTCAAGCGATTCCTTCAGGCGGGGTGCCGTGAAGTTCGAGGCTCCGATGACGCGAACCTTGCCTTGCTGAATGAGTTGGGCATAGGCGCCCAATGTTTCTTCAATTGGCGTCTGCGGGTCGTCCTGATGCGACTGATAAAGATCGATGTAGTCGGTTTGCAAGCGTTTTAGAGAGTCTTCGACCGCTTGTGCGATGTAGGAGGAGGACAGACCCTTCTTGCCATCGCCCATGTCGTTTCCGACCTTGGTGGCGAGAATGATTTTGTCGCGATTGCCGCGCTGCTTCATCCAATTGCCGAGAATCGTTTCCGATTCGCCGCCCTTGTTCGGAGGTGCCCACCGCGAATAGACATCCGCAGTATCGATGAAATCAAATCCCGCCGCGACAAAGGCATCGAGAACCTTGAAGGATTGCGGCTCGTCTATCGTCCAGCCAAATACATTGCCACCCAACATCAACGGCGCCACCTGAATCGAGGAGCGCCCTAGTCTTCGCTTTTTCATTCGATTATCTCCATCAGCTTCATGGGATGAGCCAAATTCGTATTTCGATTCAGTCGGCCAAATTCAGCTTTCCGATGGCGTCTCGTTTTCTCCTCAATTTTGCGCGGAGGGTTGAAGATCGCGTTGGCGTGTTGGTAAATGCACTCGGCGCGATCGCTGCCGACAAAGGAATCACGCTTACGCAGCTGGCGATCGCCTCGGTGCTCTCGCGGGGCGAGAACATCGTGCCGATTCCCGGCGCGCGTACCCGGAAGCAGCTCAAAGAGACTCTTGGTGCTTTGAAGGTCCGGCTTTCAGCTGAGGATCTTGCCCGCATCGATCAGGTCTTCGGGGAGTACAAGATCGCGGGTGAGCGGTATCCCGAACCGCAGATGCGAGTGTTGGACAGCGAACACTGAAGAGGGACCTGCTCGTTTCCGCGCCTGCGCCCGAAGTAATCGTTGCCGCGCCCCACGGCTCGTCCCTTGCCGGTGAACTTGTTCAACGGGCTGCTCCGCTGATTGAACAGGTGTTGGAGAGGGTCATAAAAATGCAGCTTGCGTCATAAGCATAGTCAGCAGACGTGCGCGTAGGAAAAGATGTGAAAGTGGCTGCGCACGCACTGCGTTTTTCTGTCACTGTGCGGAACCTGACAGACCATGTCAACCCGCTACAAATTCACAACAATGTCGCTGACCCTCAGTACGGGACGTTTTTTGGGAATTATGGGCGGCATTATCTGGCTGATTTTAATTTTCTGTATTGAGTTATGGTGCCCTTACAGGAGTCCCTTCTGGAATTTCTAGTTAAGCTGGCCAGGTGGAATTCCCGATCCCTCAGGGGCCAAAACAGGCTGCGGAAAAGCCGTGCCCTTCCAGTCAGCTCCCACACGGCTGAAGCCCGGAAAAAGCAGATCCCTCGGCTTCGCTCGGGATGACAGTCCTATTCCGATCCCGGATATCTGGTCAGTCCCCTTCAAGAGCCAAAGTTAATCAGAAATTCCTTCTCGCCCGTAAATCCGGGTTTCAAATGCGAGACCTGGGG
>DASYBJ010000617.1:0-5749 GCA_036500845.1 Acidobacteriaceae bacterium | reverse complement strand
TCCCACAGCCCACCTCTTCGACGCTGGAGAGAGATTTGCTGTCCCGCGTCGTAGCGCTCAATCAAGTTTGATGTCGAGGAGGCGTACATACTGCTGCCCGCGGTGCATGTCGCGCTCCACCATGCCACCTTGCGGCGCGTCTCGCGGAAAGGACACTTTCAATATGTTTAGGTCTTTCACAGGATAATGCTTCACCATCGCTGGATCAATGCCATAGGCCACTGCAAACGCGTGAGCCCCGAGCGCTTCGTTTGCGTGGTATTTCTCGAAGTTCTCTTGGTTGTCAAAGCAGATATCCACCGTTACCCAGAATGGCCCGGCGTTCTTCGAACGCACACTCCTGCAAACGTCACGCAATTTGGTCACGGTGCACGCTCCCCTTCAAATCTATCCACTTGGTTCGGACGAGTTCAAGTGGGTCGTCCACTTCGACAACGTGGTTCAACTTGAATTCGTAGATGCGTCCGCGTTCTACATCTGCGGGCGAAAAAGCAAAGCCATAGCTCGGCAGCTCACCGGTGAACTTCAGCGGCATATGAAAAAAATAGGGATTGCACGCCTTGGCGATGCGCGTTGCCATCGACTGCGAGCTTGCTGTCGAAATGAACAGCATCCCAATCTCCCGCGGCGGATCCGTTCCGCGCGGCACCGGCTGGCCTGACACAGCGTTCCACCCATACATACGCAGCGATATATGAAATTCGCCTGCCTCATCACCTATCGTCCTCGCCACGCGATCGTAGAGCGCCGCGAGCATCCTGTCATGGAATTCGCCCAGGTTCGCCAACACCTCAGGGTCTTCAATCCCAACCAACATGATGGTTTGATATGGGCCTGCAGCGGCTCCCTCCAGCTTCATCGTGTAAGAGGACGATGGCTCCCATGCCGCGCCCGTGACTCGCACCGTGCGATCGTCCAGCTGCGAGTAGCGAGCATGGCTCACATTCAACACGCCACCCGGCTCAGTAAGGAGAAAAGGATTGCTGTTCTCATACAGCATGTGCGCAGCGACGCTGTTTGGTGTGCAGCGATGGTTTAAGTCAAGCGGCTCAACGTCGAAACGATCGGCTCCGACCCGAAGCATGACGCCCGAACCTCCGCGATCGACGGCACACTGTGCCCCACACTCTCCAACTTTGCCTGCATGCCAAGCAAAACCGGCCGGAGCGCCTCGTAAGAGCGGCATCGCGGCCAAAACTGCAGTGTCCGTGGTCCGTCCGCCTAGAACGATATCCGCCCCTGCCTCGAGCGCAGCTATGTAAGGCTCCGGACCCATCATCGCCACGATGTGATCGCACGCGTCGATCAGTTCATCGGTGATCGGACCGAGAGGAGCGAGCGCATGAATCTTGCCTGCGGCGTTCTTCGTCTTCAGGACTTCCTTGCTCTGTTCGGAGTAGAGCAACGCTATCTTTGGTGTCAGTCCAAGCTCGCCTGCAATCTCAACGGCAATATCACAGGTCCAGTCCACCCCATCGTCTCCGCCTGCCTGGCCGCATGTTCCGATTAACAAGGGAATTGCTCTTTCGGCCTGAGCCGCCATCAACAGACGCAGGTCGGCCTTCACAGCTTCGCGGTTCACCTTGGAGATGCCAAGAGCAAGATAGGCCGCGCCGCTATCAGTCGAACCGGCATCCGAGGCGATCGCATCTGGGCAAAGTTTGAGTCCGTAACGCAGTTCCTCTGTCTTCACGCCAGCCCCGAGCGAGCCGACCGGCACAATAACGTTCGTAGTCTCGTTCTTCTTTCGCAACTCTTCCATCGTGGACCCTCTCCTCGCTAGCACTGCTGGTGAAGCTCAACGACCAGTCTGTTGTCACGTTTCCACTGATACGGTGCCGCTTCTCGCGTCGGCCACGGCGTGGCGAACGGCCCCACGTCCCCACGAGAGCAGCCCCGCAGCGATCAGAAAGGCAGTCGGCAGGACGATGCGCATCGACTCGCCAATCTTCATTGGGTCGTGGAACACGTGGTCGTTCAGGACGCCAACGAGCAGTGGGCCCAGGCCCGCCGCCAGCAGATTATTTACCAAGCTGTACAAAGAAGTCGTTTGGGCTCTCATACGGTTTGGCATCAGGTCTGCAATCGACGCCTGCGAGAGCCCGTAGGTAAACCCAAATAGGAAATAAACGGACGCGACACCGACCATCGCAACCAGTGCGCCGGGAAGGGTCAGAACCAGACTCGCGAAGACACTGATCAAAGCAGCCAGACCACCCAGAATGACCTTCGAATTCAACCAGCCTCGCCTGCCCAACCGATCCGCAAGGACCCCGCCTGAAATCGCACCCAGCGGCCCCAGCACTAAAGCGGTCAGGCCTAGGCGTACGCCGGCCTGTTTCACATTCCACGCGTGGGCACGAATGAAGAGCGTGGGCACCCAAGCCTGTAAAGTCTGGCCTGCCATCGCAATAAAAGAAAATCCAAAGATCACGGTCAGAATGGCGAGGCGCTTCCGTCTTAGTTCCCTATAGAGCTGGCCCACGCTGGCTGGCTGCTCCGCCCTTCTGCCATCATCGCGGAATCTTGCCGGCTCTCTAACCATCAATAATAGCGGCACCAGGATAAAGCCAAGAACACCCACGACGAGGAACACCGCGCGCCAAGCGCTTAGCATCCCGAACCAAGGCACATTCACGCTCGAAGATCTAAATGAGTGCAGCAGAGTACCGCCCCCAATAGCGGCGGCCGCTCCGCCAAGATAAGGTCCCATGGAGAAAATACCGAGAGCCCGTCCTCGCTGCTGGGGCAGGAATGAGTCGGACAACATCGAGACGGCGCAGGGCATGAGGACGGCTTCGCCGATTGCCACCATGATCCGAGCCAGGAACAGCTCCGGAACACTATGCACCAAGCCGCAGCTGGCCGTAGCCGTGCACCAGAGCACAACCCCGGTAAGCAGCAGATTGCGCCGGTTGCCTCTGTCCGCAACGCGGGAGAGTGGTAGCGAAAAGACAACATAGAACACCGCAAACGCTCCCCCTTGCAGCAGCCCGATCGTCGTGTCGTTGATGCCGAACTCGCGCTTGATAGGGTCAACCAGGATCGAGATGATCGACCGGTCGAGGTAGTTGAACGCGAACGTGAGGAGCAGGACAAAGCAGATGTACCAAGCATCGCGAGTTGCACTTGATCGCTCATCGAAGGAATTCACACGGTGCCTTTCAGAAGACGGGTACACCGTAGAGTGGCGGACAATTTCATGGCTTTACAGAGAAAACAGCCACTCGCGGCGAGGCGATCACGCTGGCGTACCCAAGGAACACCCTATGGGTATTCAAATCAATGGCAAGAGTATGAGCTCCGAAGTGGGTATCAATGTTATCGAGGACCACGTAGTGGGTCTTTTCGGTATGGTCGAGGACAGTAAGCACACCTGATTTGCCGGTCGTGTAAATGCGGTGCACTGCGGGATCGAAGACCACCGAATCAGGACCACCGCCGATTAGGAGGGCCGCAATGACTCTGTGTCCAACCAGGTCGAAGACAATGAGCTTCGCGTTCTGATTGCAGACTATGAAAAGATTCCGTCCTATATCATCGAGAGCCATACCGGTCGGAGCTTCACACTGCTGCAGCGCCCATTGTTCGATGACGCGCCGGCCTCTCAGATCGATCGCCACGACAGCATTTGTGTCTTCCAAATTCTGGTAAAGCAGATGAGTCTGCGGATCGAACGTCTGGAACTCCGGCTTTGCGCCCAGCGGAATCGTGGCGACTACCTTCCGCTTTTTTGGATCGATCAGGGTAGCCAACTTTGAATCGCCGTTTGCGACATAGATCAGTTCACTCTCGGGATCGTACAGGAGCGAATCGGCACCCTCCGCGACCGGAATTGCAGTTAGAACATGCAATTCGTTTGCGTCAAAAGCATCAACTGAATTCGTTTCGCTGCGTGTGACATAGGCTGTCTGGCCAGAGGCAACGAGAGCGACATGGTGAAGCTTCGGAGCTCCTGTCATTATCGCTACCACGGCGTGGGCGGGCATCTGGTCGGGTGGCAACGCGATCCTGTATACACTTCCAGAGTTTTCGTTTGTTACGAAAGGCACATTGTTGTGAAGGCTGAGGTAGTCCAGGATGTTGAGCAGCTTTGGCGTGGGCAGCTCGATAAATCCTTCAAAGCCGAGGGTCTTCGACTTCGAAGGTGTCCAAGGGAAGGCGAGCCAGACCGTTGCCAATCCGATCACGACCAAAACTAAGAGAAGTATCGACCGGATTCCTAGGAATATCTTCTTCCTAAGCGGCTCAATTGCTTGATCTGTGGCCACGCGCGTATCCTTTCCATGTAAATCATCTCGGGTGCCTCTGTTTTCCGCGCAAGAGTCGGTAGCTTATCGATGAGCTGGCAAGAAACTTAGAAGATGAGTTTCGCGCCAAATTGCAGCTGACGCGACGGCGTGGCGGTTGAATCCAGGTTTCCCGCGGTCCCCGGATCTTCTTGATTGAATCCCGCCCTGCCATTGAAAGTAAAAAAATTGGTGGGTGCCTGGAAATTGGGATGATTGAGAAAGTTGAAGGCTTCAATTCGGATCTGCAGGGATGCGGACTCGGTGAGGTGAGGTAAGTGGGTGTTCTTAATCAGCGAGAGATCTGCGTTGACCAGACGCGGCCCGGTGAGAGAGTTGCGTCGCTCATTGCCCTGAACGTTCAAGCACAGGACCCGGCCGTTTACCGGGTTGGTACCGTCCGTGTTGCAGAGCGGAGCAATCGCCGAAGTGGTGGACACGGTCGGAAAGCTGAAACAGTTCGCGTTGATGTAGTTGTGGTTGGGGTCGAATTTGTAACCCTGCCTGTAGGGGTTGCAGTTGGGAGCGACGTCGGGAAGCGCGCCGTAGATCTGCCCGCCTTGCCCGAGCACGTCGTTTGCCTGCTGCAGCGTGAAGGGTACCCCGGTACTGGCCGTGACGATGGTTCCGACCTGCCATCCTCCTGCGAAGGTCTTCAGTAGACCGTCATGCGGTCCGGGAAGGTCGTAAATTGCGTTGAGAGAGAAGTTCTGCGTTACCTCGTAATCGCATCTCCCCTTGCGTTGCACCTTGTCGTAATAAATCGCACCTGCAAAGGAGTTTTGATAAGTTGTGTCAGCCTGGGTACTCGATCCAAGGTCAATGCAGCTATTCCAGGTGTACGTTCCCTGCGCGTTAAGTCCGTGATAGTCACGTGCTTTCAGCTGTGTAACCAGCGAGTTGTAGTGCTCCACTCCATCCCATTGCAGACCAAAGATCAGGAAGGCGTTCGCGTCAATCGTGTCGGCCCGCGTCTTCGGATAAACCCGGCGACCCTCAAGCACCTGTGTAGAAGATTCGGGCACCTGGTTGTAGTCGGCCGACGGAAACGGTTGATGGATTCCACGGAAGCCAACGTAGCCGATGGACGCCGAGAGCGTTCCTGAAAGCTGTTGCTCAACGTTCAGGTTGTAATTCAGCGAGTAGTCTCGTTTGGGATGCTGTTCGATGTAACGACCCAGCCGCAAAGGTGCCGTCATGGAAGCGACGATCGGGATGACGATCGGGAAGCCGCCGGGCGGCACGACGTGGCCAGGAACGATTGCATCCAGCGAATAAGGTGCGGTCACGGCCGAGAGCGTCGCGTAGAGGTATGGCAATGGAAGCATGTCATAGATGCCGAACGCTCCGCGGATTGCGGTGTTGCCGTTCTTGTAAGGGCTATACGAGAAACCGACCCGAGGCTCGAAGTTATGAGTCGTCGGATTGGTCTGCCAGAATTGCTTGACAGGCACTACGCA
>DASYBJ010000616.1:0-3426 GCA_036500845.1 Acidobacteriaceae bacterium | reverse complement strand
CCCGCCGACTCGCTGCTCTTGCGGTAACGTATCGCTATGGACCGCATGAGTTCGCTCGCCGTCGAAAATGCTGTGGCGCTTGCCAAGAGTCTTGGCCTGACGGTAGATGCGCCTGTGGTACTTAAGGACGCGAGCAATGTGGTCCTGCATCTCGCGCCGGCGCCCGTCGTGGCGCGGGTAGCCACTTCCACCGCTTTAGTGCGCCCCAATGCCGCTCAGTCTTTGCGACGCGAGCTTGATGTAGCGCGCTTCTTGGCAGAGAAGGGGGCGCCCGCTGCGGAACCAAGTAAGGAGATCGATCCCGGCCCACATGTCTACGATGGCTACTCCATCAGCTTCTGGAACTATGTCGAGCACAACCCTGACATCACGATACCTGTACGCACCGCGGCCCCTGTGCTTCGAGAGTTGCATGCAGCATTGATGTCCTATCCCGGTGAGCTCCCCTACTTGGGTCCTGTGATCAACGAGATGCCGCGCTGGTTGAGATATCTGGAGGCCTACCACGGGCTCTCCTCCTCAGACATGATGATGTTGCGCGAAGCAGAGTGGAGGCTTTCCGAGGTGCTCCGCAAATCGAAAATCCGGCCCCAGGCATTGCATGGTGACGCCCACGTCAACAATCTGCTGAAAACGCCCAAAGGACTAATATGGACGGATTTCGAGGATACCTGCCGTGGACCCGTGACTTGGGATATCGCTTGCTTGGTTCACAAGATCGCTCACGGCTCGGATGGAACCGGTTTGAAGGCCGCCCTGGATGCCTATGGAAGGCTTTCAGGCCATCGTCTGGCTTTAGAGGAGCTTCAGCCTTATCTCGACGCACGCGAGTTGGAAGGTTTGGTGTGGTCTCACATTCTGGCGATGCGTTTTCCCGAACGGCGGGACCAGGCCGCTGCTCTCTTGGAAGCTTGGAGGAACAGGCTCTAGGCCACTGTTAAGGAAGATTTGCGCGAATGCCGAGCGAGTCAGCCACTTTGCCCAACCGCGCATCCGAAGTCCAAAGGAGAGTGCCGGGAGTTGCAAGACAGGATGCGATGAGATGGGCGTCCGTCAGGCCAATTCCCTTCGCATAGAGGGAGCGAGTCTTGATCATTTGCCGTACATCGCTCAGATCGACCGCTCGCACCCTTGGCATATTGTCGAGCTTTGCCAGCGTCAAAGGCCGGTCATGCAGCGAGCCGAGAGCCAGCTCTGCGGCCAGATGCGAATGCATGACGACCTGATTATTGTCGAGTAATTTGCGCAACTGGGGCTTGCCGAGCCGGAAGAAATCAATCCAGATGCTTGCGTCAACAAGGATCAAAGATCGTCTACCCTTAACCGACGCACGTACTCCAGATCGGGCATTGTCCCTTCCAGCGCCGCGAGGCTGCGGGACGCTTCCCGTTCAATGAGCGCTTTCAGGGCTTCCCGCAGCAGCGCCGTTCGTTCCGTCAGGCCGCTGTATTCCTGTGCCCTTCGCACCAATTCGTCATCGAGCGATACTGTTGCTCTCATTACCTAAACCTCCTGCACACCAGTTATATCACCGCATCGGTGATTGTTTTGATGTCATTTGTTGGTCCGCCCTCTGTCTTGCCGCCTCACTGAAGCGGGCCTTCTTCGCCACATGACTACGAAGACAGGCGGAGATGACAAGGAAGAGGCCACGGTGAACTGGCTTTTTAGCTAGCTCTAAGCCTTCCTTCGCTTCTAACAAAAACTCTGAGACGGGTACCAGGTCAGGCACACTCGCTTTTCGAATGGCTCGGTTTGGCGAAGAAGGAGCGTATTCTGATCCAATGATGAGGATGACGGTGCTGGCCTCCGGCTCCAAGGGGAACAGCACGATTGTGGCCAGCAGCCGGACAAAGATTCTGGTCGACGCAGGCTTCTCCTGCAAGGAGCTGCTCAGGCGGATGGAAATCGTCCGCGAAGATCCCGGCGAGATCGATGCCGTGTTGATCACCCATGAGCATCAGGATCATGTGCAGGGCGTGGCCGTGCTGGCGCGCCGGCTCGGCATTCCCGTTTACTTTACTGAGGCGACGCATCGTGCGTGGATTCGCTGGATGATGCCTAACAAACGCATGACCTATGCACAGTGGCTGGCGCGGCGGCGTGAGGATTTGGCCCGCCGGGAACAGGTGAGGGTCGCGGAAGCAAGCGCCTTTGCCGCAGACAGAACCGAAGACGCACTCGAGTCGAGAAGTGCAGACGCAAAACAGCTCGAGCCTGCGGGAGCCTCCGTAACTGTTTCGAACCTGGACGAGTTCGTCGAATCGGAGCGCCTCCCCCTGAATGAGCACCGCCTCCCCCTGAATGATGAGCACACCGGCGCGCACGACGACGATGAGAACGTTTGTTCAAAGGACGCCGATCCTTGCGCCTTACCGGGTATCGAATATTTTGCCGCGGGATGTGAATTCTCGATCGGCGACATTGCCGTCACGCCGTTTACGATTCCCCACGACGCAGCCGACCCTGTGGGCTTTGTCTTCGAGGTGGAGGGGATTCGGATGGGAATGGCTACCGATCTGGGATATATGCCACCCAACGTAAAAATGGCCCTTCGCCGATGCGATGTACTCATGCTCGAAAGCAATCACGACCTTGAAATGCTGCGTGATGGGCCTTATCCGTGGTCGGTGAAGCAACGCGTGATGTCGCGCGTAGGTCATCTTTCAAATGACGCGGCGGCAGACTTCTTAGAGAAAAATTATGACGGATTTGCGTCGTACGTGGTTCTGGCGCATCTTTCTGAATGTAACAATCTACCGGAGCTTGCGAGAGTCATGGCAGAACGGGCGCTAAGAGATCGGATGAGCCTCTTGGCGAATAAACTGATCCTGGCTGAGCAAAAGGCGCCTCTAGAGTCTATTTGTTTTTGATTGTGATAGTTATCAACCTTCCGGGCTCAATGATCGTGACCTGAAAATATCTAACTGCTAAGCGATTTTGTTACTATTTAGATAACGGGTTCGCCGCGACGATTGGGCAGCGGATGTTCAGAGTTTCCGAATTGACCATGATCGAATCCGGCCAGGTGTCATTCGCGGTACCCTCGGCCTAGGTCCTACAAGCGCAGCGTGAATGCGAGATAGGTACAATTAAAACAATGCCAAAGACAATGTGTTCCGATCGGGTCGTAGGCGATATCCTCTCCGGCTGGAGATACGACATCTCCGGGATTACCCCGGAGATGCGCCGTGATTACGAACAACACCTTGTGGAGTGTACGCACTGCCGGTCGCGGCAGCGCTTGCACCGAACCATCGATGTCTCCTTGATCAGCCTGAGCACTCTATCGATCGCGGCGTTCCTCTTCGCCTTGGCTGTCATCCATCGAATGCATGCTCTCCGCCACTGGAGCCTCCCTCTTCACGTGTGGCAAATGTCTTTTGTTCTCAGCTTGCAGGCGGCTGCCATTGCCGGTCTTCTGTT
>DASYBJ010000615.1:0-23501 GCA_036500845.1 Acidobacteriaceae bacterium | reverse complement strand
TAAGCGCTAAAGGAGGAGCCGCACCCGCAGGTGCTCTTTACCTGTGGATTTTCAAACTTGAAGCCCGCCGCCTCAAGTGTCTCAACGTAATCGACCACACAACCGTTGAGATACATTAGCGAAGTCGCATCCACAAAGACTTTTAGGTCGTCGAAATTGAAGACCTTGTCCATCATACCTGCCTGGTTCTCGAAGGACATGGAGTATTGGAAACCGGAGCACCCGCCTCCGACGACACCGATGCGCAGACCAGCGGGCAAAGGATCCTGGGTGGCCATGATCTCGCGTACCTTCGCGACGGCTTGACTTGAAAGCGTCAGCGGTGTAGCGACGGGGTTGAGAGTTGTTACCGGTTCAGCGATGGTTGCCATCCGATTGTCTCCTTTTGGGCTTCATCCCATTATACCGGTTTGGGAAGCGCCTATGTGTTCTGATTGCAGCGTTCCCTCCTCTAGATGCTCAAATTCTAGAGGGTGATTCAGCAATCGACTCGCGTGCCGCCTAGAATCCTCTACCGAGCCGCCACTTTTGACGCGATCGCATCAAATTCGGATTCCGTCACCACGCCACGGCTAACAAGCTGATGAGTGGAAGCGTAGGGACGATGCTCTTGAATCTGCTTAGCTTTAGGCGCCGAGATGCCGGGCAGCGAGGCCAGCTCATCCTGAGAGGCGCTATTGATATCAATTCTCGTTCCTCCAGGACTATCACTCTTCATCCCCTTCTTCACGCCCGCGGCAACATCGTCGACCTGCCGCGCAGCGTTCGCGGCAGCAATCCGGGCGTTCTGCAAGACCTCTTTCGAGCCTTCTTTGGCTCGCTGTGTGGCCTGCGCTGCCTGCTCACGGATCTGTTCATCGCTGGGCTGCTGTTGACACGATGTCAGGAGACTCAGGCTGCCTGCAGCCGCTATTCCGAGAACCGAGACGAGAGTCGCGCGAGCGAACCTATGAACATGTTTGTAACTTTCACAATTCATATTTTTTATTCTCCTGATAACCATCGAGCTTCTCCTGGAAGCCTTCTGAGCCATTCTTTGCACCGGGCGCCCATTCGACCAAGGAGCCCTCTACTAAGAAGAATCCATTCTAGATATTAGAGTTGCCAGTACCGGTATGATTTCGAAGCTCCCCATCCGAGCACAGCACAGAACGAGGTCGCCGTTCCGGCGGGCAAATCTCGATTGGATCTGGGCAATTCAAGGCAAATAACGAGTGCAAAAGCCATTTTGCCGGTCTATCATCTTGTGGCTAACGGCCCCTCCTACCCCCCGAGCCCAGTTTTGACGGACCCGCTCGGTATCTGGGACTGCTCAGATCGAGGTGCTTTCATGCATTTCATTCCTCCGCTGTGGATGTGGATCATTTGGGCCTGTTTCGCCGCGACACTGCTCATTCTTCTGCTTTATCGCGGCACCCTTACCCGTTACGAAGAAGACCAGCTATTTCTCGATGATTGCTCCGAGCACCAACACAAGGAAAATGACGCGTTGCTGCGCAAAGTAGCGCGCATTCAGCCTCTCGTAAAAATTCTCACGGGAGCAACCTGCGTTTTAACCGCGGCAATCCTCGGCATCTATGTCTGGGACGCCATTCGAGAGTTTTACATGTAGGCCGAAAAGCCACTCTCTACAAACGCCGTGGAACCTGGTTCGTTTCAGGTTTGACGGGACGACGATATCGCTCGCTGGCGGGATTGAAGTCAACAGTTGCGGGGCATGGTTTCCCCCCGAGATCATGCTCCGGAGCCAGCCCATGTGTCACCTGTGGCAACTCTCATGTCACGGGAGATAGAACTATGCGCCTGAGAGGGAGCTTCGATTGGTTTCGAAAACACAGAGGCGATTCGCTTCTGCTCAGGATTTGCGTTCGCTCACCATTCGAGGAGCAGTAGCTCGGCGCAAAACCCCGGACCCATTGCGGCAAGCACGCTACGCGTCCCTGGGTCTGGCCTGCGTCGCGTCATGATCTCATCTAGGACGACGAGGACCGAGACGGAGGATAGGTTTCCAACGCGACTGAGCACTTCCCATGAAATCTCGAGGTCTGCTCTCTCGAGCCCAAGCGCTTCCGCTGTTGCCTCGAGCACCTTGGGGCCCCCCGTATGCATAATCCAGGAGCCCACATCTTTGCGCGCCATACCATGTTCTTCCAGTAAGTTGTCCACGTCGCGACCGAGGTTCTCGCGAACTACCTTAGGGACATCAGGGGAAAGAACGATTTGGAATCCTTTCTCCGTGATTTTCCAGCCCATCACGTCTTCAGTATCAGGATAGAAAGAACTTGCGCTTCCCAGGATCTTCGGACCTTGTAAAGCGACAGGCAACTCCACTTCAGCGCCCGCAACGAGAAAGGCCGCAGAACCATCACCAAAGAGGCCAGAAGCAATGAGGTTCGCGACAGTCAAGTCGTCGCGCTGCCAAGTGAGAGAACAGAGTTCAACGCCGAGCAACAAAGCCATCTGGCGAGGATAGGCTCGCACATAATCTGCCGCGCGAATCAGGCCGGCGGCACCGGCAACACAGCCCAGCCCGAAGATGGGAGTTCGCCTGATCTGGCGAGAAAGCCCCATCCGGTTCACCAACCGCGCATCGATGGAGGGGCTAGCAACCCCGGTCACGGAGACGAAAAACAATGCGTTGATCTGACCACGACCCACGCCAGCTTTGCTAAGAGCACAGTCGATCGCACGTTCACCTAACTCTTCCGCAGTCTCGATCCAAACGTCGTTCGACTTTCCTAATGTGTCGAGAGTTCTGTACTCGTGGAGCGGCCGTGAGAAATGTCTACCCTGGACGCCGGTCCGTGAATGCAGCCTCTCTAACGCAGCCGCATGCCCCCCTCCCCAGTAGGTCCTGAGGGCAGAGACAACTTCTTCTTGCAGAAAATAATGTGGTGGATAGGCAATACCGGAACTGACAATTCGCATGAATTCCTAAGAGCAGTTTTTAGAGTACTGAAGGATAGATCGATCTCACGTGTTGCGGGATACGCAGTGGGCAAGATTATTACACGCAATGGGCAAGATTATTACAATTGATCCGCTGTGATGGGCGCACGCCACACACATTTGATGCGGTGGAAGGGATTTCAGGTTCGGGAGACGGCGCCGAAGGGGCCGCATTCGGATCAGACCAAGAGAATTCAGTACTTAGGCTATCGCTTCAGAACTATTCCGGGTGAATGGAAGAGGCTAGATCTACGATCTGAGCGAGAGAAGAATCGGTCTGCAATTCTCGATTGAGTGTGTCTTCGAAAGCTCTGCCAACCAGAAGAAGGCGTGGCCCGGGGGATGGAAGCACCGGCTGAAACTGTCCTAGCCGGAAAGCAGTGTAACTCGCCTCTGACCGGGAGGCGTCGCTAACTGCAACGCAGGGGATGGTCGCGGAGAGCCCACAGCGCAGGAGCGAGGCAGTCACTTGGGAGAGATCGCTTCCCGGCATATAAATCGCGATTGTTGCGTCTTCCGGAGGCACGGAGGAAAACAGCTGTCGATTTGTAGGCTCTCCAGCGGCGGGATGCCCACTGAGTACGATCAGCTTTGAAGCGATGCGCCTGTCCGTCAAAGATGCTCCAAGCAGAGCGGCGGCGGAAGACGCGGCAGTCACTCCGGGTACCACTTCGAAAGGGACCTGCGCGGCTCGAAGAGCATCCATCTCCTCACCGGCGCGGCCGAAAATCATCGGGTCCCCCGATTTCAGGCGGACCACCATAAGACCGCGCCGCGCGGAAGAAACCATAAGTTCGTGGATTGCCGCTTGGCTGATTCTCTTATGGCCGCAACGTTTTCCTACGCTCATCACAAGAGCCTGCTGACCGGCGAGGCTCACGATAGATTCAGAAACCAGGTCATCGTGCAGCACGACATCGGTCTCGGCGAGCAGCCGGAAAGCCTTGCATGTGAGCAGTTCTGGATCGCCCGGCCCGGCGCCGACGAGATAAACCTTACCTATCGCTACGGCTGTCACCGACGTATCTCCTCAACATTTGGGCTAGCCATGCGGGTTTCTAACGCAGAGGCGCGTCTAGCCTCTTGCAGGGCTTGTTGCCGCGAAGGGCAACTCTCGACGGCGCAGACTTCGCGCCTAGCCAAGCGGTGAAGCAGTTCTTTGCGCGCTTCCCCCGGCGGCATCGCCGTTAAGACTTCGCGCCGCAGGTTTCCTAAATCGTCCAGCCATCGTCCCAAATCTCCGTCGAGCTGCGCATCGATCTCACGTCTGAGTCTTTGAGCTAGAGCCGGACTCTTGCCAGCCGTCGAGATTGCAATCTGCAGGTCGCCACGCTCAACGATCGAAGCACAGAAGAAATCACACAACGGCGGATCATCCACCGCGTTGCAAAGAATGGAACGACGCGCAGCCTCCTCGAACACAGAACGGTTCACTCCGCGATCGTTTGTCGCTGCAATCACCAGGTGTACATCGGAAAGATCGTCGGGCTTGAACTCGCGAACGATCCAATCGACAGAACCTTGTTCGCTGAGTCCCCTGACAGCTGGGGCCGCTTTAGGAGAGACGACGGCAACATGGGCATGGCAGCGCAACAAAGCCTCGATCTTCTCCAGAGCGACAGTTCCAGCACCCACCACCAAGCACTTTTTGCCATCCAGTTTGAGGAACAGCGGAAACAGACTCACGAGACGCTCACCCTCGCTCCGATTGGCTTACATCCCCGGCCAGCGCCCCCACGAGCACAGCGCCCGCCAATTGACCTCGTAAGTCCTCGTCGCTGTGACGCGCGAAATACTGCCGCAGATTTTCACTCGGTCTGCGCTCGCTCAAATAGGTGCGCAGGAGCCGTTCGATGGCCTCCGGCACTTCACTCGCAGGGCAGCGATAACCGAGAGGTCTCGCCGTCGACTGATGCAGGCCGACTGAGCCACCTACCAGGAAGTTATAAGCGTCAATTAACTGGCCGTCCTGCTTCACTTTCTTGCCTTCCATTCCAATATCGGCAATCCAGTGCTGCCCGCAGCCATTCGGGCATCCGGTGACGTTCAGCCTGAGCTGCTGATCGAAGTGGGGAAGCCGCTCCTCAAGCTCCTCGACAATCCACCGCAAGAACCCTTTGGTCTCAGTGATTGCCAGCTTGCAGAACTCGGTTCCAGTGCAGGCGACCCCACCACGCCAAAATGGCGATCCCTGGACGGGAAGCTCGATGGCTTCCAGTTCGCGGGCAAGCTCTTGCGCTTTGGATTTAGGCACATTCACGATGACCAGATTCTGCATCACGGTCGTACGCAGATGTCCGTTTCCATAGCGCTCGGCCAGAGTTGCAACCTGCCGCAACTGACGCGCGGTCATACGGCCGCGCAGCACAGTAAGACCGACGTAGCAGAGGCCATCCTGTTTTTGCGCATGAATACCTGCGTGGTCACGATAAACGTCCTCGGGAATCGCCTCGTCGACTGCGGGATCAAGCCGGTAGCCGAGCCGCGAATTGAGTTCCTCGAGGAAGCTCTCGGCCGTCCAGCCCTGTCGCATGAACAAATATTTCAGTCGCGCCCGATCCCGGTTCTCACGCAGAGCGGTTTGATCGCGAAAGATCTCGGCGATCTTTCGGGCTACAGTGGAAACCTGCTCGCGCCGGACAAACGCGTTCAGGCGCACCCCCAGATGCGGCTCTTTCGAGAGTCCACCGCCAACGCGGACCGAGAAGCCCACTTCAGAGCGTGGGCCCTCCCCGCGAACTGCTGCAGTAAAGCCAATGTCATTGATCTCCGGATAAGAGCACCACACGGAGCATCCGGTAACCGACGTTTTGAATTTGCGCGGAAGATTGTAGAGCTCCGAGTTCCCCATCAGAGCATGCGCCACTTCGAGCGCGACCGGCGAAGCGTCGATGATCTCATCCCCAGCAATGCCCGCCAGCGGGCAACCTGTTACGTTCCGCGCCACGTCGCCGCAAGCGCCGCGGGTAGAAATGCCGACGGCATCCAGCTTTTGAATAATTTCCGGCAGATCCTCGATGGTCAGCCAATGGAGCTGGATGGCTTGGCGAACAGTAATGTCCGCCAAATTCCGCCCCGACCGCTCTGCGATGTCCGCGATTGCCCTGAGCTGCTCCGACGTGGCGAGACCGTTGGGAAGCGGGATACGCATCATGAAGAATTCCGTCGCGTTGCCCTCGCCGCCCTTCCCGCCAGTGGCCCCCAAGCCATCTCCTTGCGTGTATACGCCCCACCACTTGAAGTAAGACGAAGCCCACTCAGGCAAAAGAGAGGCACGGCCGTTTCGCGCGAAGGTCCTAATCTCCTCGAATGCTTCCCAGGGATTCTTTTCGCGTTTCAACCGCTCGGCACGCTGAGCCTTGGTTTCCTTGACCTCGTTCATCTCTTCCTTCCTGTGAAGCCCCAAGGCATAATGAAAAACCCGGAGGCGGTTGAATTGCCGACCCCCGGGTTTCCGAAGAAAACTTTAAATTCAGGAGCCTTTTAAAGATGACCCAAGCGGCAGGATGGGGTCATGCAACAAGCAGTGCGCAGGTTGCGACAAAAAGGCATACGTTAACGGTAAGCTCGGAATTGTCTCCAGTCAAGAGAACGGGGATCTCAGCAAGCCAGAAAACCGGCGCAGAGGGTAACCGGAGCTGCTGAGGTAAGAAGCGGCCGAGTCGAGAAATCGGCGGATCCGGCTCCTAAGCCTGCTTGCTTCGCCGATCTATGTAGCAAAAGCGGTCCACCCTGAAGCTTGGAAGGGCGCTCCTAGTCAAACGCATTGCTTAGCTGGTGCCGCACATCTGCCCCGCGGACCCAGAAAATCACATCCCTGGCGATGTTGGTAGCATGATCCGCGATTCGTTCTAGGTTACGGGCGATGATCACGGCATTGAGTGCCTGGAGGCTGAATTCGGGCTTCTGCTCCATTACCCTCATCAAATCATGGTAGGCAACCCGGTTCATCCGGTCGATTTCGTCGTCCATTGACAAGACGGTGTCAGCCACGTGGGCGTCGCCATCGAGCAAAGCCTGGATCGCCGAGCGGATCATGCGGGACGCATAGGCGGACATGCCGGCGACGTCCACAGGCAAATCGACGGCAGTATGATCCAGCAGATCCTTGGTACGAATCGCGATGCTCATCGACTGATCGCCGATCCTCTCCAGATCCCCATTGATCTTGATCACGGCCAGAATGAAGCGGAGGTCGATCGCCATTGGTTGTTCCTTCGCTAACAGTTCATATGCCATTTCATCGACTTGTCGGTGTGCCGAGTTGATGGCCGTCTCGTTGTCTCGGACGTATTGGCATAGGCCAGAATCGCGGTGCAGGTAAGCGTCTGCTGCCGATTCAACAGCTTGTTGTGCAAGTGCGGCCATGGCCAACAACTTGTCCTTAAGTTCGGCAAGTTGCTGCTGGAAATGGATGCGTGGCAAGGAGCCCCCTTTAAAGAAATTGTGCACGACTCCATATGACATTTCGGAGAAAATATGCCTGCGCGTTGAGAAGAGACGGCTTATACACTGCTCATCCGGAGAGCGAATGGCGTCCTGAGCAGAGCTTTCGTTCGGCATCGTGGGTAGCTTCGTAGATCTGATCGAACGATTCAACCGCGTATAGAACCTTTTGCATCTCCGAGGTGGAGAACTGCTGGTTTAAAACCTGGTCGACATCGAACTCGCGAATCTCGGGACCACCGCGGATCACGTGAGTTGATTCACCATGCGAGGAGATCAGACCGCTGCCATAAAGCTTGATTGTGCCGTTCTGCCGGATAACTCCAAACTCCACAGTGAACCAGAAAAGTCGTCCCATTCGCTCTAAAGAATCCGCATCGGTCAATGCTGCGCAGATGCGCCCGTAATGTTGCAGAAAGTCGGCGAAGACCGCGTGCGCGTGCATGGGTACGTGGCCGAAGACGTCGTGGAAGATGTCCGGTTCGGGGGTGTACTCGATGGAATCTCGGCTCCGTAGCCAAGTTGTGGTCGGAAACTGCCGGGCGGCCAGCATTTCGAAAAAGGCCGCCGCCGGAAGAAACCCGCTGACCGCGGTCGCGTTCCAGCCGGTCCTGGGGCGAAGCAGCTGGTTTACCTCAGCCAAATTCGGGATCGCATCTCGCCGAAGGCCTATTTGATCAAAGCCTTGCAGGTACTCCTCGCAAGCGTGTTTCTCGAGTTGTGGCATCCGGCGCCCGACCAATTCGGTCCAAACTGCATGTTGCTCCGGAGTGTAGGCAGCCCAGTCCTGCTGAACCAAGTAAGACTCGGCAGCGCTCAGTCTGATAGAACCCGTAGTCATCGAACACCTTCTGCCCAATTGCCGAGGCGAACGTCCAACATGTGCGGCAAAACTAATGAGGATTGCATCTCTCCCTCAGAAGTGTCAAACGCCGTACCCCTCCGGAGCTATGCAAGGGCAGGTGAATGGGTATATGTTGTTTAATCGTCGGCCAGAGTTCGACCGCTTGTTGCCCCTGGAGTAATCAAAATTTCTATGTCCACCGTTCTGCAGCATGCTGTTTCTACGCAACTGGATTTCCTCCCCTTAAACGGCACCGACTACGTAGAGTTCTATGTAGGAAACGCGCGACAAGCCGCCTACTTTTACCGATTGGCCATGGGTATGACTTGGGTTGCGTATGCGGGGCCTGAAACCGGACAGCGCGATCGCGCCTCTTTTGTTTTGCAACAGGGCAAGATTCGCTTCGTCCTGACGACGCCCCTCAGGCCGGACAACGAAATGGCGGAGCACATCCATCGGCACGGGGATGGTGTTCGCGACGTCGCATTGTGGGTGGATGACGCCCGCTATGCGTGGAGAGAAACGATCAAACGTGGTGCTCGCAGCGTGCAAGAGCCGTTTGAAAGGAAGGATAGCGACGGAACGGTAAAGCTGGCGTCAATCGCGACCTACGGCGATACGATTCATACGTTTGTCGAACGGGGCAATTACCGCGGCACATTCCTGCCTGGATACCGGGCGATCGCACACGATCCCCTGGCGCGTCCAACTGGGTTGGTCCACATTGACCACATGGTTGGCAACGTGGGGTGGAATGAGATGAATCGCTGGGTGAATTTTTACTCGGAGGTTATGGGGTTCACGGTCTACCAGCACTTCGACGATAAGGACATCTCGACGGAGTACTCGGCATTGATGTCGAAGGTGATGGCGAATGGGAACGGTCGAGTGAAGTTCCCTATCAACGAACCGGCGGAGGGCCGGAGGAAATCGCAGGTAGAAGAATACCTGGAGTTCTATCACGGCCCGGGCGTACAACACATTGCCCTTGCAACGACAGACATCCTGTACACCGTCTCCAAAATGCAGGAACAGGGACTCGAGTTTCTCAAGATTCCTCACTCCTACTACACCGATCTGCAGAAGCGGGCGGGCAGGATAGACGAACCCATTTCGGAGCTTGAGCGCCTGGGGATTCTGGTGGATCGGGATGATGAAGGATACATGCTGCAGATCTTTACTCGTCCCGTAGAAGACAGGCCAACACTGTTCTTCGAGATCATTCAGCGAAAGGGCAGCCGCAGCTTCGGTAAAGGCAACTTCAAGGCGCTATTTGAAGCCATAGAGCGGGAGCAGGCCGAGCGCGGAAATTTGTAAGGCGACGTTTGTAAAGCCTAAGAGGAAGTTGGGTTGCGTCACTTGACCCTGCGTCAACAGGGAGCCCATGTACAGCTGTGACTCTCCCAAAAGCCGCTTGGGAATCGAACCATTTCCATCCCCCTCTGTCTAAATCACCATTGAAGTAACCTGCGGTGAGACAATGACCATAGGATCACTGTCGAGGGCTGGTATGCGAACTCTTCTTGCGCTTTCTGTCTTGGCGGGACTCTTATTTGAGCCCGTGTCATGGGCAAAGCAAGCGAAGAAGCCCGACATCCGGTTAGCTGCTTCGTTGGATATGGCGGCCCCCGAGCAGCAGCCGATTCTGGATGTGCACATCATCAACCAATCCGGCCACACGATACGCATTCCGGATCCACCGTTGCTGTGCAAGCCCGCTCCCGGAGCGCTTTCTGTACAGGTGAAGTACTCTCCCGAGAATGCAAACCAACCGCAACCGCCCGCCGACTGCGATCTTGAAGTCGATGGTAGCGGACTTCCCGACATCCGTGAACGCGCGAAAAACTGGCTGACGATCAAGGCAGGTCAGGACTACGAGGCGAGGCGCCCGCTTGCAATGGGGGTCGACGCCAATGCTCACGGCACTTATGAATTGTGGGTGCTCTATGATGGGCCCTCGGCCAATGATGCGGATACAGAGAAGCTGAAGGAAGCTGGA
This sequence comes from Acidobacteriaceae bacterium, assembly GCA_036500845.1. GTDB lineage: Bacteria > Acidobacteriota > Terriglobia > Terriglobales > Acidobacteriaceae > PALSA-350. The sequence goes on along the minus strand of DASYBJ010000615.1, from coordinate 13,263 downwards.
ATCTCCACGCCGACCGGAAGATTCCAGTCAGAAAAGCTTACCTACAAGATCAACGCGCCTAAAGAATAGGGCCTTATCGACCGGACTATGCGCTTAGCATAACCATCGCCGCGAAGTGTGCCCGCCCCGTAGATAGGGAATAAAGCTGCGGCTTGTCTTCTGTGCCTTAGTGAATGCCACTCTCGCAAGATATCGCCCCATCCGGAGTAATCCGGATTTCTCATTTGAAACAAATCTCGATTCGGACCCGCGGAAAAAACTGCATATTTGCAGAGAGCGGCCGGACGTACCTTAAATCATTTATTTTCAATGCATTAAACGTTTAATATTGATATATAAGCCGATACTTATATAAACCGATATGGATACGTGTCCATTTTCTGCCCGGTCGTGGAGCGTCGATCGGTGCCGCCGGTTCAGTGCGCGGGGCCGTGTTCTCGGCTTTGAATCCCTGGTGCGACCCGTCGGACTACGACACCGGCTCTGCCCTGGATAACTCTTTTATGAGTAATCCGCGGCACAAACGCCGCAGTTACGCACGCCTGCGGAGTTGTCGTACGTCCTCAGAAGGTCTTACCGAGTCAATATCCTAAAACCAAGGTTCAATCTTCATCAGCACCAAGGTCATGTCGTCGTGCTGCGGTGCTCCGGACGCGAACGCGTCGGCTGCGTCGAACAGAGATTCCAGCATCTGCTGTGCGGGAAGCTGCACGCAGCTCATCGCTTTCGCAATCATGCGATCCTCGCCCCATTCTTCATCTTGATGGTTCATAGCTTCGCTGATGCCGTCGGTATAGCCGACCAGAACATCTCCTGGCTGCATTGTGAGGACACATTGCTGATAACTGGCTTCCGGCAGGAGTCCGACAACGGGACCACCTTCTTCGAGACGAAGGATTTCGAAGGCTCCGTTTGCGGATACTTGGCTTGTTGCGGTTTCGACAGCGCTGATGACCGAGGCATCGCTCACAGCACGTCCCTCGACTTCCCGCTGGCGCGAAGTGTGCCCAAAGCCCGCCGGAGCGCTTTGGGCGACCGAGACAGTCGGGCGGCGCAGGATGACAGGCGCATTGTGGCCAGCGTTGACATATGTGAGCTGACGGGTCGCCGGATCATACTCCGCAAAGAAAAAGGTCGCGTAGCGATTGGAATCCGAAGAGTCATAGAGCAGCAGGTTCACGTTACGGACGAGATGTGCCAGATCGAAGCCGCTCAACGTCTGTCCGCGAAGCGATGCGCGCAAGCTGGCCATGAGCAGCGCGGCAGAGATGCCTTTGCCGGAAACGTCTCCAATAGCGATGCCAAAACGGGAAGATGTTTGCGCGCCAGCATTCGCGCGATCGAGCGCGATGAAATCGAAGTAATCGCCTCCAATTCCCAGCGCGGGACGGCAATGCCCAGCTACGTCCACGCCACGAACAGACGGAAGAGCCTGCGGAAAGAGGCGTCTCTGAACCTCCCGTGCAATCTCCATTTCGCGGTTTGTGCGCTCGCGGATCGCTGCCTCTGCGGCGAGCGACGAAACAAGATGGCTGTTCTCAATCGCGAGGCCGGTCTGGGCGGCCACGGAACGGAGCAAAGTCAAGTCGTTGCGTGAATAAGGAGCTTCACTGCGCTTCGGTCCGAGTACTATGACGCCTAGCAGGTCATGGCGACCAGGTAAGGGCAGCAGGACTTCAGCTGAGAGACGTTTCAAGGCCTCTTGCTCACTATCGCTGGCAAGCAAAAGCCAACCGTCCGGATTGTCGTAGTACACGGTAAGCGGGAGCTTCTCGCTGCGTAGCTTTCTGATTGCGAGAGAGGTGGCAGGAAGAGACGTACGGTGATCGACGGGCTCACCGATAGACTGCTCCAGGCAATATCCGCCGGCGCATTGCAGCAGGACCCGGATCTGGGAGACGTGCAGAGTATCAGCGATACGCCGGGTTATGGTTTCAAGCAATGGGCGAGTTTCCGTAAATTGACCGGCCTGCTCGGAGAGCTCGCTCAGCACCTGCTCGGCGGAGTAAACCTCGCGGAAGAATTTGCGGTCGATCCACGCAGACAGGCGCCTTTTGCCGCCGAGCTGCATCGCCAGAAACAGGAGAGTAAGGACGAGAGCCCACGTCTGTGCGGTCTGCGAACGCTGCGGATGGTTCACGAGTTGGGAAACCGTAACCGCGAGCAGAGCGCCGAGGATGACGCGGACCGCATTGAGGGTGCCGCGGGCGAGCGCATATTGCGTTCCTTGCCGTAGCAGGATGCGCACATCCATGGCGCGCTGAACGATGATGACGTAGGCCATGGACAGCGGAAAGAGGATGAACAGGAGAAGACAGGTCCAGAAGTACCAACTCGGAACCGCACTTTTTAAATCGCCATGGTTACGAATTTGTGCAATCACTACGCCAATGAACATCGGCGTGAGGCCGATCTCCGCTCCCCAAACCAGGATCCCCAGCCTTCGCTTTGCATCGCGCGTGGACGCGGTGAAGTACTTCGGGAATAGCGTAATAAAAAAAAGGCTGATGCAGATGACCCCAATTGCAGATTCGGTCCGGTGATCTAACCGGAAAAGCCACTGTGGAATCCAGGAAGAGATCCGGAAATCGATGTTACGGCCCAACCCGTTAACCACATCCAATCCCGCAAATGCCAGCGATGGCGCGATGAGAATCCACTTGGCCCATGGATAGCGACTATCGAGACGCACCGGTTCCGGAAAGTAGATGCCGAAGAGCAGCATGCTGAGGAAGAATGCAACGAAGGCCAAATCCTGATAAATAGACATGAACGGAAGGAGCGGCCCGTTCCAGTATTGCGCATTGGCGAACAAGCACTGAATGAATCCGAAGATACCGAGGACGTACCAGGCATTCGGATTGCGCGGCTTTGCCGCGACTACCCACAGTCCAACCAGGAGGCAGAACGCAGGGAAAACGGCCTGCAGAGTGAGAAGGAACAGCCTGAATGACAACGGCAGCTTGCCACCAGTGATCTGCGGAGCGAGCGGAAACTGAATGACGCCTCGGCTGCCATCGTTTCGCTCGATCAGAAGGGTCATCGGGTCGCCGGGCCGGCTGGCGTTTGTCTGCTGCAGAAGGGTGTCGAAGCTGCGCAAGGGATAACCGTTTACAGTCAGCACCCGATCACCTTCGTGAAGTCCTGCCTTCTGTGCCTGAGCGGCCAAGAGGCTCACTCGGTTCGACAGACCAAAATACACCGGGACTTCAGCTCGTTCATGGCCGTGCCAGTAGGTCTCATATTGGCCTGCGGCATGGACAATGTAAAACGCGATGGCCGCGGTGGCGACCAGCGCGAACAAGATGTATTGCAGAGTGGCAGGTTTTTTCGGCATGGCAGCCTTGGCCGCCATGGTAGCAGGGGTCAGCTCAAGAAAGGCAAGGTTCGGTCCGCAGCTGACCTTGCTGCCCGCCTACAATCCGTGCCTGTGGCCTTGCATGATGGGTACATTCCTGATTCCACTTCGAATGCCGACTCCGGATCGAACATCGGCAGAGTGTGTTCTATCTCGTAAACCCAGGTCTCAAAGCGAGATCTAGGCCACCCGCAAAAATGAGCGCCTTGTGCCTATCTGGGAATCATGCCTAACCGTGTGTCTGGCCTTCCAATCGACTCAGCCAGAAGGACTACCGACGTCTCAAACTCTTTGGTTAGCCGACCGGGTTGATCAGAGTGCCGATTCCGTCGATGCTGATCTGGATTACGTCTCCGTGCTTCAGGGTGAAGGAGTCCGGGGGGACGATGCCCGTGCCGGTGAGCAGGAAGCTGCCTTCTGGAAAGCTGCTCTCACGATAGAGATATTCGAGCAACGTTGCCAACGGACGCTTGAGCTCGGCAAGAGTCGTTGAACCTGAGAACTCGGCTTTGCTGCCACGGAAAATCTGAAGGCGAATCTCAGTGGACGTGGGCAGCAGGGCTGAGGTAACCAGAACGCCCGGGCCCAAGGCGCAGCTCCGGTCGTAGACCTTTGCCTGCGGGAGATAAAGTGGGTTCTCGCCTTCGATATCGCGCGAACTCATGTCATTGCCGATGGTGTAACCGTTGATCTTGCCCGTAGGGCTGGCGAGGACCGTGAGCTCCGGCTCGGGGACATTCCAAGCCGCGTCTTTGCGAATGCCGACTTCGTCCCCATGGCCGACCACTTTATGCGGAAGCGACTTGAAGAAAAGCTCAGGACGTTCAGCGGCGTAGACGCGATCGTAGAAGCTACCCCCACCCGCGGATTTCGATTCCTCCATACGAGCGTCGCGGCTCCGATAGTAGGTCACCCCGGAGGCCCACACTTCCTGGCTCTGGATGGGAGGAAGGAGCGATTTCTCGATCTCCGCGAAGGACTTGGCGTCTGATGGTTGAAGGCTAGAAATGCGTTGCTTGAGGTACCCTTCAAGATCGTCGCGCGCCACCAGCTGATCCCAGGACAAGTCATTGCCCGCGTAAAAGCGTCCTTGCCCTTCGACGAAGTAACCGCCGGCCGTTCGATATAGCTTCATTCGCTTGTCGCCTTAAGTGTTCGAAATGGTGTCTGGAACGTGCACCAGACACTGGAGCACGAAGCTATCGTAAATGTGAAATTGCGATCGCGTGAAGCGCACCAGCTCCGCGGAATACAGGGTTCGCGAGTGCACTCCCCGATTGGCACTCAGATCGAAGCTATCGACACAAGCATCTCCTGCCTGCTTGCATTACTCTTGAGCGGAAGGATCACGGATCGCAAATGCACGGCCAGAAGAACGCGGAGCGGGAGGCAACGACAGTCGTTCGACCTTACCAGCAAGGAGATCAGCCCGCCTTCCAGGCGCTGAACGAGGCTTGGATTCGCCGTTACTTCGTGCTTGAAACCAAGGACCACGAGATCCTTGGAGATCCAGAAGGAGCGATCCTTGGCCAGGGGGGAGCTATTCTCTTCGCCACCGTTGACGGCCTTCCAGTTGGCTGCTGCGCACTCATCGCAGACGGGCCGGCGCAATATGAGCTGAGCAAGATGGCTGTACACGAAGACTATCAAGGCCGAGGCATCGGCCGGAAATTGATTAAGGCTGCCATTGAGACCGCGAAGAGGATGGGAGCAAGACGAATCCATCTTGAAACCAACGCGATTCTTCTTCCGGCTCTCAGGCTCTATCAGAGCGCCGGCTTTACTCCCGTGCCCATTGAGGAGAAGTACACGTCCCAATATTCCCGCGGGGATACGTTTTTGGAACTGTGGCTTCATTAAGAATAACTACCTCTGTTACATTATGGAGTGAGCGGAGGAGATTCCTTCGGGGTTAGAGAACCGAATCCCTCACTCGCGAAAGCCCGATGTACTGTGCACAAAGGTGATGCGCCAAGACCGCGTCCTCCTGGAAGATCAGGCACGCCGCAGGGCGAGAAGTGCAGGCTACATGGGCTTGTGGACGCGGAGTTCGTGAACGATTTCCGCTGCGGCGGCCCTTGCCAAATCCTCTTTATCAGGCGGAAATGAGATGGCGCCAACCCGCGCATGGCCTCCGCCGCCGTAGCGTTCGCAGATAGTGGAGAGGTTGAGCATGTCCTCGGGCCGAGCCTTGGTCCACGGATTTGTGCCGACGGCCACCTTGGTGCGGAAGCTGGATTTGCTGAGGCCTACGCTGTATGTGGATTCCGGATGAAGGAAATAGGGGATGAATTTGTTGTATCCCTCGACCGGATGATCCGTGATATCGAAGTGGATAGTGCCGTCCACCGATTCCGAACGTTCTCGAATCAGGGCCATCGATTTCTCGTGGCGTTCTAGCAGGGGTGGAAGCAGGCTGCTTACGAACGGTTGCGCCAGCACTTCGGCGAGACTCATCGAAGTGAGTAGAGGAATGAGCCGCGGGATGAATTTGGGATCTTGGCTGGCCTCGATGATGAGCGTCAACTTCATGGCGGGCTCTGCCATTTCGACCGCTGCCTTCGGGCTCTCATAGAGCGCTCCGTCGACGATGTCAGCCCAGCGGACAAGTTCCAGAACGGGGGCTGACTGGAATCCGAAGTGCGTCTCCGCAATATGAGCGATGAAGCTAGTGCATGAAGTGTAATCGGGATCGAAGAAGTGCCGTTCTCGAGTTGAGCCGTCCTGTTGCCCGCGCAGAAAGTCTTGCTGGTCTTCGGGCGTGAGGAATGCGCTCAGATGATGATCAAACCACCATGTGATGCGAGGAGAAGCCGAGTACTTGAAGTCCACGATCGCATTTTCATCGCCAGTGAAGTCGGATTCGCGAAAGAGAGCGCCGGCCCGGTGAACCAGCCCGTGATACTCGTATTCGGCATCTCGCCGGATACATTCGCGATGGAAGCGGGTAAAGAGCGAAGCGGAGCAGGCCCCGTCAAAGCACTTGTCGTGATAGAAAACGAAGACCTTCAAACCGGAGCCCCCTAGGAATACCGCACAGGAATGGAGAATGACTAGGATTGCTGGGAGTCGGCCACGTGTCAAGCCAGGACCACTCAATCCACGTTCGTTCCGGGACCTGGACGCTTCATGGGAGATTCTTGCGGCAGTGAGACAATGTGCGCATGCGACGGTGAGTCAACCGAAGCTCTGGGGGGAACGCGGAGTCGAGACGTCCTCCATCACGGTACGCGTCACAGCATTGATGGAAAACGGATGAAGGTAGATCTCGAAACCCAGGACCGTAAAAGACGAGTTTGGCGGCCATTCCGTATTTTGGCCATCGTAGGGCTAAGCTTTCTGGTTCTCGCGTGCTTGTCGAGTGGCCTGGCGATTCTCTGGCTCAAGCACGCGATGAAGGCCCAACTGCCGACGATCGACGGCCAGCTTCAGCTGCCGGGTCTCTCCGCTCCCGTTGTTGTGATGCGGGATGAACATGGCATTCCGCACATTCGAGCGGCCAATGTAGATGATCTGCTGGAGGCCCAAGGCTTTGTTGTAGCGCAGGACCGGCTGTGGCAACTGGATATGTCCCGGCGATTCTCCGCTGGTGAATTAGCTGAGGTGCTTGGAACAAAAGCGATCGAGCACGATCGGGTCCAACGCATCCTCCAGATGCGACCCACGGCGGAAAAGCTCACCGCTGCGATGCCCGCGAGTCAAAAGCGTCTCTTCGATGACTATGCGAGAGGCGTGAACGCTTTCATCGCCAGCGAACAAGGGCATCTGCCGGCGGAGTTTCGGCTACTCCGCTACCGGCCCAGGCCGTGGCAGCCCGTCGATTCGTGGCTCGTCGCGCTGAATATGGTGCAGCGGCTGGATACCTTCTATCCGACGAAGTTGGCACGCGAAACGGTAGAGGCGAAGTTGCCGCCTACACTGTCTGCGCAACTCTATCCCACGATCACGTGGCGGGACCACCCGCCCACGCAATCCGTTCCTGGCCTGACGGCGCCCGCGAAAATCGTACCCGGATCGCAGCCCGGAAGCCTGCAACAAAACTCGCAGCCCGAATCGCGACTGGGCCTGACGCCTAAATCTCCGGAAGATCTACTGCATTTGCGCGAGGTGTTGAACTTCCTTTCCGCGCCCTGCGACCTTTGCCGGCCTGGCTCGAACGAGTGGGCTGTGAGCGGAGCTCACACAGCAAGCGGCAAAGCAATGCTCTCGAATGACATGCATCTTGAACATGGAATTCCAGACATCTGGCATCAGGAGGATTTGGAAGCGGGCGGCTTTCACGTGGAGGGGCTAACAACCCCGGGAATCCCCTTGATCATCGCGGGACATAACGCCCATATTGCATGGGGCTTCACCACGCTGAACGGAGATGTCCAGGATGTCTACGTGGAAAAAACAAATGCGCAAGGACAGTATTGGACAAACAATGGGTGGCGCGAGCCGGAGCATACCCGGGAGCACATTCGGGTACGCGGCAGCCAAGATGTCATCCTCGATTTGGAACGAACCGATCATGGGCCGGTGATTACTCCGCTGTTTGCTCACGAGCACCGCGTGCTGGCGTTGAAATGGACGCTGTACGAACCTACAGCCAGCGCGATGCCGCTTCTGGATCTCGACGCTGCCGGCAACTGGACGGAGTTTCGTCAAGCCCTGAGCCGATGGTGGTTTCCGACACAAAATGTCGCATACGCCGACGATCAGGGTCATATCGGTTATCAGGCGGTAGGTCTGTTCCCTATCCGGCCCGCGGGGTTGAGCGGTACGCCGGTGGTTGAGACCGGCGCCGCGGCCGACGGTCAGCACGAGTGGCAAGGTTGGGTCCCCTTTGAGCAACTGCCTACGGTGCTTGATCCACCCCAAGGCATTGTGGCCACCGCAAACTCGCGGATTACGCCGGATGCTTATCCTTACCCGCTCACACTGGATTGGGCCGAACCGTATCGCAACGAACGCATCTGGAAGCAGCTCGCCAGCAAAGACCGACTCACTCCGGCAGACATGCTTTCTCTCCAGACCGACATCTACTCGGACGTCGATCATGAACTTGCTCAGCGTTTCGCGTATGCAATCGATCATGCGTCGAATGCCGATACCGAACTGCGCGACTGCGCCAATCTGCTGCGCTCCTGGGACGGACTCGTACGCGCCGATTCAGTTGCCGCCCAAATCGTCGATGCTACGAAGCGAGCCCTCTGGCCGTTGGTCCTTGAGCCCAAGCTGGGGCAGGATTGGGAACTCTACACATGGCAAAACAAGGATTTCGCCCAGGAACAGATGGTGGCGAACACACCACCGGAATGGCTGCCCGCAGGATACCGGAGCTGGAACGATCTGATCGCCGCCGCGGTGCGCAAAGGAATAACCGACGGTCATGCTCCTCGCCCGCTAAGCCGTTGGACGTATGGCAGCCAGCATGCGATCAATCTCAAGCATCCTCTCTACGGACTGCTTCCCTTTTTCGGCTGGTGGACGAGCACCGGCCTGCACCCCCTCTCCGGAGATGGGACTACGGTGAATCAGGTCCACGGATTGCTGGGGCCGAGTGAGCGGTTCACTATGGACTGGAGCAATGTGGACCAAGCGACAGAGAACATTGTCACCGGCGAATCAGGTGATCCCGCAAGCCGGCATTACTTAGATCAATGGCCGATATGGTACGCCGGCAAGACCTTCGCAGTTCCCTTCACCGACCCGGCTGTAGATGCGGCGGCGAAGCACACGCTGCGTCTGACGCCGTGATGCACCAGTTGGAATCGATAAATTCAAACCAAGCCTTGCAGAGATGGAAGCCGGCGCTATGGATCTTCCTTACGGCTACGCTCGCAATTGTACCTATGGCAGTTCGAGGCATCTCTTGTGGGCAGGATCTCAATTTTCATCTGCTCTCATGGATGGAAGTTGCCCGAGCGAACCATACCGGGCTCTGGTACCCGCATTGGGTACAAGACGCAAACTACGGCGCCGGTGAACCGCGACTTGTCTTTTATCCGCCGGCTTCGTGGATGTTGGGCGCGTTTCTAGGAAGTGTTGCGTCTTGGACGCTCGCCCCCGCCCTTTTCGTTTTTGTCGCTCTGGCGGCAAGCGGGTGGAGCATGTACTGGCTCGCCCGCGAATGGTTGCCCGCCGGAGCAGCGACTCTAGCGGCGTGTTCCTACCTTGCCAGTCCTTATACACTTTTCGTCGCCTATGAACGCTCGGCTTTTGGTGAGCTGCTGGCTTTGGCCTGGATTCCTCTGATTGTGCTCTTTGCGACCAGCAAATCCAGCTCTCTGTTTGCGCTGTCGCTCGCAGTTGCCGCAGTATGGCTGACGGACGCACCGGCCGCGGTGCTCTCGAGTTATGCGCTGGCGATTCTCGCGTCGGGAATGATGTGGGCCGAGCGAAGGGCGTGGCCGGGATTTCGTGCAGCCGGAGGCATGCTGTTCGGACTAGGCTTGGCGGCGTTCTATCTCGTTCCGGCCGCCTATGAACAGCGGTGGGTAGAGATTGGCCGAGCCGTCCTGCCGGGATTGCGCGTGGAAGACAATTTTCTTTTCGGGCATACGGGGGATACCTACCACGATCAAGTGTTGCGAACGGCTTCCTGGATTGCTCTCCTCGAGATCGCGACCGCCGGCATTGCGCTTTGGCTATGCCGCCGTAACGGTGCCTCTGGAGTGAGTCTTCGTCTCTCTCTTGCCCTGCTGACCTCGTTCGTTTTCTTGCTGCAGTTCCGGTTCAGTGCGGGAATGTGGAACCACCTTCCGGAGTTGAGGTTTGTGCAATTCCCTTGGCGCTGGCTCCTGGTTGTGGGCGTAGCCGCATCTCTGCTCGCCGGAATGGCTCTGCACTCTCGTTCCCGAGAAGCCCTGCCCCACCCCAGCCAGCAAACAGCCAGGCAATGGATGAAGGCTTCAATGAAAGCGGCCATTCCCGTCGCGATGGTCGCGGGAATCGTGGTCACGCTGATCGTCGCGTCGCGTACCTTTTTCCAACCGTGCGATGACGAAGATGCGGTCACCGCGCAGGTCGCAGCCTTTCGCTCGGGACAAGGGGTCGAAGGGACCGACGAATACACGCCCGCGGGCGCGGATAATTCTCAAATCCAGCAGGGCTTGCCCTTCGTACGCCTGGTTCAACGGCCAGAGGACGACATTGCGGAAGCTTCAAACGTCGAGAACCCCCGATGGCAAACTCCGGCGGACGCGAACGAGCTTATATCCATTCCTGTATCGATCCTGGTGAACAGGAAGAACGCGGAGAGCTGGACGCTCCAGTTCAAGAGTAATAAGCCGGGATATGCGGTGTTGCGATTGATGGACTATCCCGCCTGGCAAGTTAGGTTGAATGGTTCAGTAGTTCCGAACCGGCCATCCCGTGAGGATGGATTGATGACCGTTCCGATCCACGCCGGCAGTAACGTAATCGAAGTGCGATGGAGGATTACGCAGGATGTCATCGCAGGCCGAGCCGCATCTGCAACTGCGGCCGCTCTTCTGATTGCGTTTGCAGCATTTGTCCGCAACCGGCGAAACGGAATTATGAAGCCGTCGGCGGTGATCGAAACCAGGCAAGGAATCGTCTAAACGTCAGGTATCATGAGGCAAATGCTGGTAGCTATACAAGAGATTCTGGAATCGGGTGCGCACACCATCGACCAGACGCTGGATCGTCTGCTGCCCAGTGCGGAGCAGGAGCCGGTATCGATCCATCGGGCAATGCGGCATAGCGTCTTTGCCGGAGGTAAGCGGCTTCGCCCAGTACTCTGCATGGAAGCAGGGAAGATGGTCGCGGGACGGTTCCCGGCCGGTGTCGACGAGCTAGGCTCAGCGATCGAAATGCTGCATACGTATTCTTTGATCCACGATGATCTTCCCGCGCTCGATAACGATGACCTCAGACGAGGTAAGCCCACGTGCCATGTTGTGTTTGGGGAAGCGATTGCCATTCTCGCTGGAGACGCATTGCAAACTCAAGCGTATGAGGTTCTGGCTGGTCTGCAATGCCCCGCTACCTCCACGGTCGAGATCGTTCGCAGGATCGCCCAGGCGACCGGCACCATCGAAGGCATGATCGGCGGCCAGGTCAAAGATCTAGAGGGCGAGGAGCACAAACCCACAGCGGAACTGGTGCATGCGATTCACCGCGCCAAGACCGGCGCGCTCATCCGTGTCAGCTTGGTGAGCGGCGGAATCTACGCCTGCGGCACAGCCGACGACGTGGCCCGGCTTGAGGAGTTTGGCACCAAAGCAGGCTTAGCTTTTCAGATCATGGATGACGTTCTGGACGTGACCCAGGACTCGACGCATTTGGGCAAGACAGCTGGAAAAGACTTGGCAAGCGAGAAGGCAACTTGGCCGGCCGTGTACGGGGTAGAGCAAAGCTTAAAAGATGCGCAACGGCTGATCGCAGAAGCCTTTATTCAGCTTGAAGTATATGGTGACCGGGCCGATCCGCTGAAGGCAGTGGCACGCTATCTGGTCGAACGCACCCACTAAAAGAACGGGGCGCCCGATGCGACGAAAGAGATTGAGCTTACAGTCCAAGAGAAAGAGGAGATGCGGTCGATTGCCGACGCGCTTGTCTCGGAGGCGCATAATCGTGGCCTGAACGTATCCCAGGGACACCATTGTTAACCTGCGCCGCGCCGCTCTTAGCGATATTGATACGGGTGAACTTATTCGCAGGATTAAACAGCGTTCGGAAAAGAAGTCTGAGCTACTAGGCCTTCCGTAAACACAGGAAATCCGCCCCTCGCGTGCGCTGTTAATGAGCCGTTGCCTCATGGTTAGGTTTTCCCTATTCTGAAGCTGATGGACATACACCTTAGCCAGAATCAAAAAGGCTTTTGCCCGCCGGGCAATTGAAAGCGGACGGCTGCACTCGGAACAAGACGCCGTGCAGGAGGCCCTTGCTTTGTGGGAAGAACGCGAGCGGCAACGGGCGGAATTTCTTCTGACGCTCGACGATACCAGGGCTTCCCTCGCCCGTGGTGAAGGCAGGGTTATCACGCAAGAGTCTCTGCACCAGCTTGCCAGCGAAGTGAAGGAGCGCGGACGCGCCCGACTTCTTGCTGAACTCACCACGCCCCGCTAATGGCGCATCGCGTATCCGCACGCGCCGCAACCGATCTTGATGATTTGGTATTACGTCGCGAGGGAAAGCGGCAGCATCGAGATATCAATGGTAAGTTTTGCACCATTTGCGGAGGGCCTATAACATTGCCCCTTGCATGTTGCAAATGTCTGTTGCAGGCGGTCACGCGGCGCATCGATCTTCACGGCGGCCAGCCTAAACAGGCTGCGGAAAAACTCGATTTGCCCGATAAGTTCGTCAGAAAGATACCTCAGGGCCCAAAGGCCGCAATAATTCTGCTCAATTTACGGCACGACTTAAAGTCGTGCCCTGATACAAAGCAAGGCTTAATCAGAGCTTCCTTAAAATCAAGGGTAGAGAGCTGTGGTTTCCCACCCTACGCGCCGAAAGGCGTGGCGCGTAGAATGGGGCACCCAAAGCCTGCTGCCGGGACGGAAAAGCCTTCGCCTGCGGCTGAAGTCATGCCGTGATACAAAACAGAAGTTTTTCTATAAAGCAGAGTTTTTCCGCAGCCTGTAAAGCCGCCCCGTGTTTAGCCTCTCTTAATTGAGACAGGGCTTCTCGGCAAGCCGGCAGGAGATGGTATGGCGATAACAGAAGAAGACGTCCTTTCAGCCCTCAGGGATTGCTACGATCCGGAACTCCCCGTGAACATCGTGGATTTAGGTTTGGTTTACGGCGTAAAGGTATCTCCAGACGACACATCAACACCCGCGTTTCCACGTCAGCGCGTCGAAGTAGATATCACCATGACTACGCAAGCCTGTCCATCCCATGGCATGATTCTTGAACAGGTTCGTAACCGGCTAGCCGGAGTGCCTGAGATT
>DASYBJ010000614.1:0-17196 GCA_036500845.1 Acidobacteriaceae bacterium | reverse complement strand
TCGCCACCGATGAGATCGCACCGAACGTCTATAACTTCAATAGCGCGCCGACGCATGTGTTGGGCTTCCGAACAGATGAATACAAATTTGGCATCTCCGCGCCGTGGTTTCCCACAACCAGCGACATTGTCGTGAACCAGGGAGAGTTGGAGTTCTACGACTATTCAACGACAGGCGGGCAGATGGAACTTATCAATACGCCTGACGATCCGCGGGCGCAACAAACTTTGGCTGTGCTCCTGAACAACATCATCCCCAACGAACTGCAACAGCCGCTGCCGCCCAGGTTGCGATTGCAGCAGCTCGGGTCCAAAGCAGCCCATCTGATCTATCGGGCGATCCTTGAAAACATTGATCCGCAAACTTTAAACGCCAACGGAGGAATCCGGGGGCTTCTCGGGTATGGTGGAGAATTCTGAGGGCCACTGCCCAATGGAGTCAGGGAGGGTCGGTCCGCCGATCCTCCACTGATGCGACCCCACACTGATGCGAGGAAGGAGGATACTCCGGCACTGACCGATAGCGGGTTGCTCAACTGATCTCCGGAATGCCGGCGAGTCAAGCTCTGAAACGGCTATCAATCCGTCGGCCAACCTCGCTCGGTGAATCTTCATCGAATCTTTGAGGCAATGCTCTCCAAACAGGTGGTAAGCTCATCCTGACAGTGGAGCCTAGTTGCCTCCAAGGTGACAGCGGAACCTCGTAACTTTCCCCCGCACCCTTACAATTTAAAGCTGTAACGCCTGACAACAGCACGATCGGTGCAAAGCACTCGGGTGAATGGCGGTAAGTCGTCCCACTTTTGCTGAGGCGAATTGATTCATGGATACCGACTTTTCCTTCGGGTGATGATCTAGTGAGTGCAAATCCCAAGAAGCATTTCCATAGCGGCATCGTCCAGAATGTCATTGCTCTTTATGGTGTGCAGGCATGTACCTATGCCCTCCCTGTACTCACGATTCCGTATCTCGCACGCGTGCTAGGTCCTTCCGGGTGGGGTAGCGTCGTCTTTGCGCAAGCGATCGGGTCAGTGATCGCGATCTTTGTAGAGTATGGTTTCGACTTCTCGGCTTCGCGCGAGACTTCCCGTCACCGGAATGAGCCCCGACGACTTTCTGAGCTAGTCTCCGAAGTGGTGGCCGCGAAGATTTTGCTTGCTGCTTTGTGTATCTGCGGGGCGGTCCTTTCGCGACGGTTTACCTACCACATCGCTCCTTCTGTTGCGCTGTTTTGGGCGAGCACGATCTGGGGGGTCTGCCAGGGTATCAACATGTTGTGGTTCTTCCAGGGTTTGGAGCGCATGCGTTTGGCGGCGGCACTGGAAGTAGGAGGGAAGGTTCTTGCCACGCTGAGCATCTTCTTGCTGGTCCGTAAGCCCGAAGATGGATGGAAGTACATGGCGGCCCAGTGCGTTGGTTGTGTAGCGGCTCATGGCGTTACAATCGTCATGGCATACAGAGAAGTAGGCTTTTCGTGGCCTAAGCCTTCGTCGGCCTGGCGTGCGCTTCGCCTGGGATGGTCGATGTTTTTGTTTCGCGCCATGCAGGGACTGGGTGGCTCGATCAATGGATTGGTTCTTGGTTATGTTGCTCCGCTGGCCGCCCTTGGTGAGTACGCGGGCGGTGACCGGATCACTCGGGCCTTTCAGCAGGCATTATGGCCGATCAACCAGGCACTCTTCCCGAGATTGACGCATCAGATGCAGGTCGACCCCAGGAACGCGTTGAAAACGGCTAAGTTCAGCCTCCTGCTTCTCGGTAGCCTGGGATCGGCCTTCGGTGTGGCTCTCTTTTTTACGGCTCCGTTTCTGGTGCACGTGATTCTAGGCCCCGCCTTCCACGACTCAGTTCCCGTGTTGCGTGTGTTATCGCTTTGGCTTCCGCTGATTGCGCTCAGCACTGTGATCATTTTTCAATTGTTGCTCCCCAGCCAAATGGACTATCAGTTCAATATGGTGACCTTCACTGCCGGATTGGTCGGGATTGTAGGCGCTCTGTTGCTTGCTCCCAAATTCCAAGCTGTCGGAATCGCGTGGTCAGTAGTCGTGGCCCAACTGTACACCTTGATCGCCTTCTGCATTGTATTAGCGCGAGCTGGGTTGAACCCTTTCGCGAGTTCGGAGCGAGCGCCTGCTCATGGCGGGAACCGGCAAGAGGCATACAGGAATTTCTCCCGGGTTGCCGGCGATTCGAAGGTGACCCACACCAGTAGTTGAATCAGCACTGCGAACCGGGCTGTATCGAGGGTAGATACTCTCAGTCGCTGGCAATCCAGTTGCCATCCTCCGCGATCGCGAGTGCGCCGTCGAGAATCCAGTCATACGTCCGAACCTGCGTCCCCGACAATTCATCATTCGGCTGCTGCAGACCACGGAGCGTCGCTGATCCAGGCTGAGGCCGGCGCCCTGCAACAATCTTGATCTGCGCGGTGGTGCGCACGTCGGGTAGGACTTGCGCGCAGACGCTGTATTCGAGTGGAGCCATTCGGCCAGGTCCTTCGCGCGCTGAATGGTTCCCTGCACACGCAATTCCGGTCGCCTGTCGAAAAGCCTGGACCGTGAGATGATTGGCGCTCCCCGATTGTGTCACAAATGGTCATCACCAAGGAGGGTCTGAATGTCGGACGAGATGAGCCTACTTAAAAGGGTTTACGATCGCTTCAACGCTCGCGACATGGAAACGGTGCTGGCTGCTATGCACGAGGATGTCATCTGGGCAAATGGTTTAGAGGGCGGTCATGTCCATGGACGGGATGAAGTGCGCAGCTACTGGACGCGGCAGTGGGCGATAGTTGATCCTCACGTCGAGCCGGTCTCCTTCGGCAAGGGCTCCGAAGGAGAAGTGGTGGTCGAAGTCCATCAGGTGGTGCGGGACCTCAATGGAAATGTGCTAGCGGATAAGATGGTCGGTCACTTGTTTCAAATTGAAAATGGTTTGATCAAGCGCTTTGATATCCGCGGCGAGTAATGCCCAACCCGTTTGAAAACTCTGGTGCCCATTGAGTGCTTCGGGTTGACGACCGCCAATCCGGAAAGACGTCAATTGTCCATCGTCAGGTCCATGCAAAAATTTCAAATGCAGTAGACACATTCAACCCTGGTTCGCCTCGTTCCACCACGCGATCGCGCAAGCAACGCTCGCGGTGCAATGCGAGCATTGAGAAGTCGACCATCGCACAAGGGTTTCTCGGGAGGTTGATTTTGACGAGAGAGCGTTTGATCCTTAGCCGGGTGCTGCTGGGTCTGGCATGTATCGGATCCACGACTGTGACAGTCTTTGTCTCCGGTCCGCAGATCGCATGTGCGCAGTCGGCGGGATTCACCATCGAACAGGCATTGTCCGCGCCTTTCACCAGTGATCTTCGTTCAGCCCCTTCCAGAGGACGCGTTGCGTGGGTAGCTAACCTCGGCGGCCGTCGCAACATCTGGGTGGCTGAACCGGCCGCGGGCGGAATGGGCTATGGCTCACGCCAGGTGACCCGTTACAGCGAGGATGACGGACAAGAATTGAGCGCGCCGGAGTGGACTCCCGACGCCGGATCGATCATCTATGTCCGGGGTGGCAGCCCCCAAGGCGAAACCCATCCGGTACCGAATCCCGCCTGGTTTCCCAACGGAGCTCAACAACAGATTTGGGTTGTGAGCGCAGACGGGGGAGAGCCGCGCTTACTTTCCGCGGGAGATGCACCCGCGGTTTCCCCGGATGGCAAGATGGTGGCCTACCTTCTCAAAGGCCAGATCTGGACAGTTCAGCTCGATGTTCCCGACGCAAAGCCGGAGCAGCTCTTGCAGACGCGTGGTTCGGTAAACACTCTCCGGTGGTCTCCGGATGCCGCGCAGCTGGCGTTCGTGAGTGATCGGGGTAATCACAGCTTCGTCGCTGTCTACTCGTTCTCATCGAGGTTGATCACGTATCTTGATCCGTCCACGGATCGGGACGTCAGCCCGGTGTGGTCGGCGGATTCCTCGCGCATCGCGTTCCTGCGCATTCCGTCCGACAAGGACTACCTCTTCTTTGTGCCGCACCGGACCGCGTCTCCCTGGTCAATTCACGCGATCGACGTTGCTTCGGGCAAGGCACACGAGATATGGAAAGCTGACGACGGTCCAGGGAGCGCGTTTCGCGAAACCGATTCACCGGACCAGTTGCACTGGGCTGCGGGCGACCGGATCGTGTTTCCCTGGGAGCGGGAAGGCTGGTTGCACTTTTACTCTGTTCCCGCTTCAGGGGGCGCTGCCATGCCGCTCACTCCTGGAAACTTCGAAGTCGAGCATGTGTCCTTGAGCTTTGATCGCAAGACGCTGGTTTTCGACTCCAATCAAAACGACATCGACCGACGACACGTGTGGAGGATCAATTTCGGTGCGGACGGATCGAGCAGCGTGCCTCAAGCCCTGACAAGCGGCAACGCAATCGAGACACAGCCCGTGGTTGCCAGTGATGGAGCCACCGTGGCTGTGCTGCGGTCCGATGTGCATGTGCCAATCCGTCCAGCGATCCTCAGGGAGGAGAAGCTTGTGGACCTTGTTGCCCAAGGAATTCCGGCCGAGTTCCCAGGCGCACGGTTTGTGACTCCACAGCAGGTGATCTTTCCTGCGGCCGACGGTGTCGAACTTCATGGCCAACTCTTCCTTCCTGCGGGATTGCGCGAGGGCGAGCGGAGTCCGGCTGTCATCTTTTTTCATGGCGGCAGTCAGCGACAGATGATCCTGGGCTGGCATTACATGGAGTATTACTCAAATGCCTATGCGATGAATCAGTACCTCGCCAGCAAGGGCTTCGTTGTGCTCAGCGTGAATTACCGCAGCGGCATTGGGTACGGGCTCAACTTTCGCGAGGCCCTGAACTATGGGGCGGACGGCGCGAGCGAATTCAATGACGTTTTGGGAGCCGGGCTGTTCCTGAGAAATCGGCCCGATGTGAACCCTAAACGCGTCGCGTGTTGGGGTGGCAGCTATGGTGGATATCTCACAGCCCTTGCGTTGGCTCGGGCCTCCGATCTCTTTGCCGCTGGCGTAGACATGCACGGTGTCCATAATTGGAACCTTGAGATGCCCACCTTCATTCCCGACTACGATCCCCGCGAACGCGTCGAGGTCGCCCGTGTAGCTTTTGAATCCTCCCCTATCGCGTCCGTCAAAACGTGGCGCTCTCCGGTTCTTTTGATCCATGGAGACGATGATCGCAACGTGCCCTTTGCAGAAACCGTCCAGTTAGTCGAGGCTTTACGCCGCCAGAATGTTGAATTCCAGGAACTCGTCTTTCCCGATGAAATCCACGATTTTCTGCTTCGCCGGGACTGGATACACGCCTATTCCACCGCCGAGGAGTTCCTCCAGCAGAAGATGCCGGCAGCCGACAAGAGGGCCACAAGCCCCTGATCCCCTGGCCTCTGTCGAGTGACGGAAGAACCAAGGATGAGGTATTTTCAATGATCGGGGCAGCTCTAAGAGGACGGTACTATTTCGGCTGCTCCGCTGATAGAAACCTATATCGCAAAGACAACACTCACACTGGATTCTAAAGAGATTCGCGACAGCGGCTTAATGGTTCCAGTGGTTGTGATTATTCTGATAGTCCTTGAGCCGGTCCAGATCGTCACTTAAGACCGATCGATCCCGAGGCGACAGACGCTCATCATTGGCTGACTTTCGAATGGAGTCAATAACGTCGTTCAACGTGCCGTTATCGAAACGGCCCTCGTCGAGCTTGGCCTGCAATTCCATTAGCTCTTGCTTCGTCTTCTCCAGACGTGTATTTTCCTTTTCGCTCGCTCGTTCAGCACTCCAAATATGGTCCAGATCGTACCTTACCTGTGTGAACACCTGGGATCGCCACCGCTGGTCTCGGTAGCGTTCATCTCGATCGTGATACCAGTCTTGCCCGGCGGCACTAAATGCGACAAATGCCGCTAGAATCAACCCTGCTGTAATGTTCTGTTTCATGGTCATGCCCTCAGCTATTATCTCGGAGGCATGATCAAGCGTGCAAGCGTTGAAAACGATCTCGCCCCCACGGCACATCGCGTGGCCATTTGACCTCGTAAATGAGGCTTCATCCTCAAGCGAGTTCTCGTCGTCTACGTCGTCAGTACCCGGAGATTGGGAGTGGACGCTTGCATTGCATTCTCGTGACTCCGATAACCACAACCGTCCTTCCCTTGCGCTTCGACAGAAGTAATTGTAAGCTCATGGTGTCGAAGTGAATGGGAAGACCAATGACTGGAAAGCGCATTGAGCTGCCGCAAGGTACTCTGGACCTGCTCATTCTGAAAGCTGTGGCCCTGGAGCCTCTTCATGGTTGGGCCATCTCAGAACGCCTGCAGCAGATTTCACGCGACGTCGTGCAGGTGCAGCAAGGTTCGCTGTATCCGGCCTTGCACCGGCTCGAACGCCGCGGCTGGATCAAATCCAAGTGGGCGATCAGCGAGAATAACCGACGCGCTAAGTATTACGAGTTGACTTTTCTAGGGCGAAAACAACTTCAATCAGAGACGGCAGCGTGGCGGAAGCTTACCAATGCTGTCGATCATATTCTCGACATGGCTTAAGTTATGCTGAGCGACCTCCGTTATCGGCTCCGCGCATTCTTTCGTCTTCAAAAGGTAGAGGACGAGTTGCAAGAGGAATTGCAGTATCATCTCGAACGCGAGGCCGAGAAATTCCGCAAAGCAGGCACTCCCTCAGAAGAGGCCATGCGCCAAGCGCGCCTGGCTTTGGGAGGCGCCGAGCAGGTGCAACAGAAATGCCGCGAGGCGCGCGGCACAGGGCTGGTTGAAAACCTGTTACAGGATCTGCGTTACGGAGTTCGAACCCTTCGCAAGAGTTCCGGTTTCAGCATCGTTGTCGTCCTTACTCTCGCTCTCGGTATCGGGGCCTGCACCGCCATTTTCAGTGTCGTGAATTCGGTTCTATTACTACCCCTTCCGTATGCCGATCCGGATCGCCTCGTGATCGCCGGCATGGATTTACAGAAACGCAATGTTCGCGGCCTGCCATTCTCAAATGCTGATTTCATCGATCTTCGCGACGGTACGAAAGCCTTTATTAAGGACTTGGCCGGCGTGTTCACGGGTCCGGCCCTCGTTCCCCGGGAGGATGGAACGTCGGAGCAGATCCGCTGGGCTGTGGTGACGACAAATTTCTTCCGCGTGATGGATGCCAGAATCGTGCTAGGCCGCGACTTCACTGATCAAGATGGCGTACCACAAGCCCCAACTGCGCCCACAGATGTCCAAGCCCCTCAGGCCACACCCATGCCCGTCATTGCAATCCTCAGCTACGAGTATTTTCAGAGGCGTTACGCTGGCGATGCCAACGTCCTTGGCCACACCATGCGTACCACAGGCGGCCCAGGCCTAGTCATCGTTGGCGTGCTGGCTCCGCGCTTTCGCCTGTATTTCCCGTCGGAGGCAAACGTCGAAAGTGCGCCGGACGTTTGGATCGCCAATCGCTTAGGATACGATGCCGCGCAGCGCAAAAATTTTTCTATTCGCCCGGTAGGCAGACTTAAAAATGGAGTTGCACTGGAACAGGCGCAGGCTGCAGTTGACCAAGTTACCGCTGAAGCACGAAAGAATTTCCCCATCGCTCAGACTGCCGGATACTATTTTCGGCTCGAACCCATGCGGCAACATCTGGTCGCGGAAGTGCGTCCCGCGATCCTCGCATTGATGGGTTCGGTCATTTTCCTGTTGCTCATTGCATGTGCGAATGTGGCCAATCTTCTACTGGTACGCGCCTCTTTGCAGGAACGCGAGCTGGCCATGCGTTCCGCGATGGGAGCGGGGCCCTGGCGGCTGGTTTGCCCTATCTTGTCACAGGTATTTCTGCTTGTCACCGGCGGTATATTGTTGGGCCTCGCGTTGGCATGGGCGGGAATTCACGAATTGCGCACGCTTGCTCCGGCGAACCTTCCCCGCCTTGACAGTATCCGCATCGATGCCTTCGTGCTAGGCATTACTATTCTCGTGGGTGTCGCCGCAGCAGGCATTGTTGTCTTGGCACCGGCATGGCGTGCATCGCGGCCGGAACTCATGAATGCGTTACGTAGCAGCACCCGAACTTCGGGATTGGCAACGGGCGGCCGAGTACGAAATTTGGTCGTAGTCGCAGAAGTCGCGCTTTCTTTTACGCTGCTGATCGGGTCGGGACTCATGTTCCGCAGCTTTCTCCAGCTCCAGCGCGTCGATCCCGGCTTCGACGCCCGTCGATTGCTGACCTTTCAGGTTCTTGGAGTGCCGGCTGTTAGAAAAACAGCGGAAGAACGCGTCAGTCTCATTCGTCAAATCGAAGAGCGGCTGCGCGCCATTCCAGGAGTCCACAGCACAACTGCATCCTTCCCATTCCCCTTAACCGGAGATTTCGCACCGATTCGATGGGGGACAGGGGAAGCTCTTAGCGACCCCAGCAAATTCCAGGCGACGGATAATCAAATTGTGCTTCCCGGATACTTTGAGACCATGCGCACCCCCTTGCTCGCCGGTCGCACCTTCACGGATGACGACAATTTACCCGGGCGTAACCGCGTAATCATCGACGAACTCCTCGCCAAAAAGGCGTTCGGTCGACAGTCGGCTGTCGGTAAGCGGATTCTTGTCCGCATTCGCACACCCGAGCCGGAATGGGTCGAGGTAGTCGGTGTGGTAGCACACCAGCGTGCGACTTCCCTCGCGGAGCCCGGACGCGAACAGGTCTACTTTACCGATGGGTTCCTCGGTTCTGGTCGTGTTCGTACATGGGCGATCCGCACGGGCAGCGATGCCGCAAGCTATGAAAATCAAGTGCGCGCGGCGATCAAGGAGATTAACCCGAGTCTTGTCGTTACCGAAATGCAGCCTATGGAGGCGATTGTGCATGATGCGCAAGCCAACACCCGTTTCTCGCTGCTGCTTATTGCCGTCTTTGCGATAATTGCCGGATTGTTGGCCGGCGTCGGTCTATATGGGGTGCTTTCGAGTGCTGTGCGTCAGCGCACGTCCGAGATCGGCCTACGCATGGCCTTAGGAGCACAACGGACCAGTATATTCGCGGGCGTGGTTGGCCAGGGACTTCGCCTTAGCGCTCTCGGGATTGCCGCCGGCTTGATCGCGGCGTTCATCCTGACGCGGGCGATGATCACGATGCTGGTGGGCGTCAAGCCTGCCGATCCTGCGACGTTCATCAGCATTTCGGTCGTCTTTCTGGCCATCTCTGCTCTCGCATCCTACCTTCCTGCTCGACGCGCAGCTGGACTGGATCCCATGACGGCCCTCCGGGAGGAGTGAAGTTCTCTACGATATTTCGCCGCGACGGGGGACGTTGGCGACGTTAAGGTGGGCCAGTTAAACGCCGCACTTATTCGCTACCGTTATCGGTGGCTAGCTTGCTCTTGGCGCCGCTTTCTCCGCGCGCGGCCTGCTTGCAAAAGCATAAGCGCCAGCGGAAATCCAGCATAAGTCCTGCAGTGGCATTGCCGGCAGCGTACTGGATATTGAAACAAAGCGAAGCGTTCCAGGTCTTTCACACGGAAACGGGAGAGACGAAAACTAGTCGAGGCGCATTCGGGACACGTCACTCAAGTTTACCCCTACGTTATCCAGGATCCCGGATTCCCTGAAGAATCCCCGAATGTACACATTTTACCATGGTTGCGATGGCAGCCAGGCTGGTTTGTGCGCTACTGTAAATGGGCAGGCTGTCGTTGGACATGAGGTGATTATGGTTTGGGATGTCTCATTTGCGTGCGATATCTGTGGTAGGAAAAAAGGCGAGTCCAATCATTGGTGGATGATCACGTTGGGAGCTGTTCCTTGCTTCGATGAAGGCCAACCGAATCAGCGCTTCACCTTGATGCCTTGGAACGCCGCTGAAAGTCAAAACTCGGAGTTCTATCACGCATGCGGACAGGGTTGCGCCATGCAGGCGATGGAGCGGTTCATGGCTTCTGGCACAATCCTGCTGGAGAGCGTGGCCGAGACAGCTGGCCACCGTGCAAGCTGAAGATCGTTCAAAAACCGAAGACTGCGTTCCTTACGCGGGAGGCCTTCTCGAATTGAATTGAAGGCCGTTTGGCAGCGGCAGGTTGAATTTTCACTCCGTGACTGAGCGTATCAGTGCACGAGAAGGTTTTCGGGGACTCTTGTCCTAAGGTTCGAAGAGCTTGCGTCCGGATGAGGGCACTCGCGTCGTTCTTCTTTCTTTCGCAACAGCCTCGTCCGTTGAAAGTATTCCCAGGATCTCCCGCAATTCTTTGCGAACCTTTTGCAAACGAGCAGCTGTGCGTTCAACGATTTGACGTTGCTCCAATGGAAGCTCCGATTGGCTCGTCCGATTGCTCCGTGTTTCTGCCTGCAAAAACTGACGGGCGCCGGCAATCGTGTAACCCTCTTCGTAGAGCAGGCGCTTGATGCGTAGCGCCATCTCCACATCCCGCTTGCGGTAGAGTCGCTGACCTGTTCCGCTCTTGTTCGGGCGCAGCTGAGGAAATTCGGTCTCCCAAAATCGCAGTACGTAAGGTTCGACTGCGCACAGCCGCGCCACATCACCGATTCGAAAATAGAGCTTATCCGGGATCTCAGGTTTTTGCGAGGAGCGTCGTTGTGAGACGTGATGGGACATGCATGTCGCTAGAGCGGGGAGATGGAACTCACCAGCCCTTCGAAAGCAGTATAGGCCAGCTTCCCCCTGAGCCAATACTTAAACTTTCAAAGGTTCTTCCAGCGGTATCGGGGCGACTGGCTTACGAGGCTGGGCTCCCGGAGGCGCTGCTCGAAGATATTGCACCGGCCAGGGAGCCGGTACCCCCAGCTTTTCCGCGGCGTGGAGAGCCCAATAGGGCTCGCGGAGCATCTGCCGGGCAAGCAGCACGACATCCGCCTGACAGGTTCTAAGAATGTGCTCGGCTTGGGCTGGGTCGGTGATCACACCTACGCTGCCGGTCGGAATTCGAGCTTCCCGTCGTATGCGCGCGGAAAACGCCGTCTGATAGCCGGGCCCTGCAGGAATCACAACGTTCGGAACGAGTCCTCCGGACGAAACGTCGACTAGATCGACAGCATGCTCTTTCAGCGCCTTCGCCAAGGCCACTGACTGGTCGAGATCCCATCCGCCCTCTGCCCAGTCCGTGGCCGAGATTCTTACCCAGATCGGGACCGCATCGGGCAATTGTCGCCGTATCGCGTCTACTACTTGAAGAAGCAGGCGAATCCGGTTGTCGAAGGATCCTCCGTACGCGTCGGTGCGTCGATTGCTCAGCGGCGACAAAAACTCGTGGAGCAAATAGCCATGGGCGGAATGCACCTCAACAACATCGAAACCGGAAACCCACGCACGCTGCGCCGCCATGGTAAATCCCTCGATGACCCGATCGATGCCCGCCTGGTCGAGAGCCAGCGGTTTGCCATAGTGTTCCGCGAAAGGCAGGGCGCTAGGGGCAACTGGTTGCCAGCCGCCCTCCGAATCCGGTATATAGCGCTCCGGTTCCCACGGGCGGCTCATGGCCGCTTTGCGGCCAGCGTGGGCTAATTGCACGCCTGCGCGGGCCCCTTGCCCATGCAGAAACTTCACAATGCGTTCTAACCCAGCAATGTGCTCATCTTTCCACAACCCGAGATCGTTAAGAGTAATGCGGCCCTCCGGAAGCACCGCCGCCGCTTCGGTAAACAGCAACCCCGCACCGCCCACAGCGCGGCTGCCCAGGTGCACCAAATGCCAATCGTTGCTGAATCCGTCTTCGCTGGAGTACTCGCACATCGGGGAGACGACAACCCTGTTCGGCAGGGTTACACCGGCGCTGATAAAAGAAGAGAAAAGCTGCGTTTGCTGGTTTGCCAAAGGAACCTCAAAGAGGCTTGAGACTAAAAAACCTCAAGAATAGGATAGCCGCGGGCGCGGCAGTTCTACATAATGAGATGCGTTGGCCGAGGGGAAATCGCATCTGCATTCTTGTCCCCGTTAGCGGTACTGTCATTCTTCTCCCACATCTTTTTAGGGAACACCGGATGCGGTGGCCGCGTAAAGTACATCGAGGAGACGGTGTATGAGATGGGGGTTCGCGGCAATCTCTCTGCTAGCGCTCGCGTTGGCCGCCGGATGCAACGTGGAAGTCAACAAGAATAGCCATGGCGAAGATAAGGACGTGAAGATCTCCACGCCCCTCGGAGGAATTGCCGTCAAAACGAACAAGACAGACGCGGGCGATCTCGGTTTGCCTGCGTATCCGGGTGCTCAGATATCCGACCGGAACAAGGGAGACAAATCAGCCAACGTGAATATGGGATTCGGGCCCTTTCAGCTGCGCGTCAAAGCGGTCAACTATTCCAGTCCTGATTCGCGGGACAAGGTGGTCGAGTTTTATCGTAAGGCACTCGCGGCCTACGGTGACGTTATTGAATGCAGAGGCAATAAGCCCGTCGGCTCGCGAGCAATCACGAGCGAGGGTCTCTCCTGTAGCGATACCGACAGCTCCCATGGGAATTTCCAAACTGGAGATCACGGCCTCCAGTTAAAAGCCGGTTCACGCCATCATCAGCACCTGGTGGTTTTCGAGGACAATCATGAATCGTCAACTCAGTTCGCTCTGATTGCGCTGGATCTTCCTCACACCTCCGAAAACAAACGTGCGGAGACGAATTGATTGGCAGGCGCCCCGACTAGTTGGATCGCTTTCTTTCGACCGTGACTTTCGCGGTTTGCGCTCCGATCCTGCCTGAGATAGCCTCAAGAACATGAATGCGCTCTGCCACCGGTGCGGCGCAACGCGGGGCGCATCGGATCTTTTTTGCCCCAACTGTGGGGCCCCGCAGGTGAGATTTGAACCGCAGGCGGCAGGCGAGAGCAGCTACGATAGCGCCCGGCCGATCCGCCCGGCTGCTCCCACTCAAAGCGTTTCCTGGAAGGATGCGGTCAGAGCTGCTCTTATCGTAGCTATACCTTCAGGCATCCTCAGCGCGATCTCTGTGCTGTCTTGGGGATGCTGCTTGTGGGTTGTCGGGGGATCCGCCCTCGCTATCGGCTTATATCGCAAACTGGCGCCCGGCTTTGTGCTGGATGCGCGGTCGGGGTTCCGCATCGGGGCATTGGTCGGGCTCATTGCCGCCTACACGACGGTTGCGGCAACCGCGATTTGGAGAGTCTTTGCTCGTTTCGTCTTGCACCAGGGTGTGGATATCGACCGTACGTATGAAGCGGCAATGCAGCAAGTCTCTGCTTCCGCCGCCCAGTCGAATCCGGATGCCCAGGCACAATTGCGAACGCTTATGCATCTCCTCATGTCCCCGGACGGCAGAGCTGGATTGATCTTGTGGAGTTCAGTGGTGAGTGCGGTTGGCATCATTCTCTTCTCGGCGCTGGGAGGCGTATTGGGTGTTCGCCTCTTTAGCCTGCGAAAGGGTCCCCCGCTCAGTCAATCGTAGTTCCTGGTTGCGCTGTTGCTGGTTGCGCTTGCCGGTCTTTCGCTGACGCCGTATGATCCGGAAGACGCCCTTCCGGGCCTTTCCCATTGAAGTATTCAGGAGAATCTGCCTGCTGGAAATAGACCGAGAACTTCGCCCGGATTTGCTTCGCACGAATTAACCTGACCGTAAAAAATGTTCTAGCGTTCTAGCCCTATGAGCCAAACGGAACTCAAATCTACGCCTACGCTGCGCCAAAAGGGCCGCATTATGTCCGCCTCGGAGATCGAACGCACCCTCATTCGACTCGCGCATGAGATCGTTGAAAAGAGCAACGGCAGCCGCAACCTGGGACTCGTCGGCATCAAACGCCGCGGCGTCCCGCTCGCGGAACGGTTGGGTTCGCTGATCAGTGGTATCGAGAAGCAGCGGATCGACACAGGTCTACTGGACATCAGGTTCTATCGCGACGATCTATCCACACACGACACGCGGCCGGTGGTGAGCCCAGGAGCGGTAGGCTTCGATATCGCCGGGCGCAATATCATCTTGGTCGATGACGTGCTTTATACCGGACGTACCATTCGTGCGGCTTTGGATGCGCTCTTTGACCATGGACGGCCACAACGAGTGCAGTTGCTGGTTCTGATTGACCGCGGCCATCGCGAGCTGCCAATTGAAGCCACCTACGTCGGACGGCATGTGCAGACGACGGACCGGGAGATCGTCGAGGTCAAGCTCCGGGAGATCGATAACGACGAGCAAGTTGTACTGGTCGAACGCATCGATTAGATTTCACTCCTCACTCGTCCATCTCCACACAATTGCGGCCTCCGAACAACTCACCTTCCCCGGGACTAGGGATCTGTAAACACGATCGCATGACGCAAAAGGCAAGAGTGGAAGAATCAAACCCGGAGCAGACCAGCGACATCCGAGAAGCTGCTGTACCCCGTTCGCGATCGCTGCTCTCGATAACCGATCTCAACCTCGAAGCTATCGGCGAAATCCTCACTCTGGCAACTGCGCTTGAGAAGGAAGATCCGTTGCTGCGAGCGAATCGGCTAGCAAAGCGCCGGGTCGCTCTGCTGTTCTACGAATCCAGCACCCGTACACGAACCTCTTTCGAGCTGGCCGCGAAGAGCTTAGGCGCCGACACAGCGCTGATCAGTTCCCAATCCTCTTCCATTGAAAAAGGTGAGTCGCTGAAGGACACGGGCATTACGCTGAAGGCACTCGGCGCAGAGTGCATTATCCTGCGACATCTTTCTTCGGGCTCTCCTTACCTTCTGGCGAACGCGACTGGATTACCCGTGTTGAACGCGGGAGATGGAATGCATGAGCATCCCTCACAGGCGCTGCTCGACCTGAGAACGATCTTGCACGCCACAGGACGCACTGGAGCGGCTATCGATGCGAGCGTGCTCGAGGGTATCACCATCTCAATCACAGGTGACATCCTTCACTCCCGAGTCGCCCGGTCGAACACACTGTTGCTTCCACGCCTGGGTGCGCGCGTAATTCTCTGCGGTCCGCCTGCGCTCTTGCCCGAAGTTGCCGCCGATCTGGGGCCGGGAATCGAGATCGAGCGGGATTTTGACCGTGCGCTTGAGGCGTCGCAGATCGTCATGATGCTCCGTATTCAAAAGGAACGGCTCGCCGGCGTGCAGATCGATCTCGAACAATACGTCGAACGTTACCAGCTTCACGAGGCCCGGTTGCGCACACGCGCTCCGGAAGCCATCGTCATGCATCCGGGTCCTATGATTCGCGGTCTGGAGATTTGCAGCGAAGTTGCCGATGGTGCTCACTCCGTCATCGCTGAACAGGTGCGGCATGGTGTCGCCGTTCGTATGGCGCTCGTGCATCGCGCGCTTGTCCCCTGCGCAGCTTCCGATACAGTTGAGCGCAGATCCGTTGATCAGTCTGCGGATCTACCGGCGGCAGCCGTTCCGGTTGCGAAGAAGAGTCCCCCTAAGACTCAAAAAGCTGCGTCCAAGGGATCATTCAAAACCGTGAGCAAGCGAGGTAAGTCTTGAGCGCCATTCTGATTCGCGGAGGACATCTTATCGATCCTGCGGCCGGTGTCGACGCCGACCGCGACCTTTTGCTTAAAGGAGGCCGTGTTGCCGCAATCGAACCCCCGGGCAAGTTGAATGGCGCAGCTAAGCAGGATGAGGTGGAGATCCTCGAAGCCAAGGGTCTGATGGTGGCGCCGGGCCTCGTGGACGTTCATGTCCACTTGCGCGAACCCGGCCAACGGTACAAGGAGACGATTGCTACTGGCACTGCCGCCGCAGCAGCGGGAGGATTCACCGCTGTCTGCGCCATGCCCAATACCATTCCGGTGAACGATTCGGTCGAAACTACACGTTGGATGCAGAGCACCGATCGCGGCGCAACCGCCCGCGTTTTTCCGATCGCGGCGGCAACTCGCGGAAGCATGGGCGAAGCGCTTACCGAGTACGGCTCCCTCAAGGCTGCAGGTGCAGTTGCGGTTACAGATGACGGCAAGCCGATTCTGGGCGAAGCCATTATGCACCAGGCACTCGCTGCGGCGGCACGGGCTGGGTTGCCCGTCATCCAGCACGCCGAAGATACCCGAATGACCGTGGGATGTTCGATGAACGCCGGGGCGCTGGCCTTTCGTCTGGGCCTTCGAGGCATGACCGTTGCAGCGGAAGCCAGTTTGGTCGAACGCGACCTGCGCCTGTTGGAAAATCTTAAAGACAGCCGCGCCCATCTTCATGTCGCGCACCTCTCAACCGCAGCGGCGCTCGAGGCGGTCCGGCGCGCGCGGCGTAAGGGCCTCCATGTAACCTGCGAGGTCACCCCGCATCACTTCGTGCTTACGGAAAGTGCGGTGGGTGAGTACAACACGAACGCCAAGATGAATCCTCCTCTGCGCGCAGAATCCGACCGGCGAGCGATGCTCGAGGGGCTGCTGGAAGGCGCGATTGATTGCATTGCGACGGATCACGCGCCGCATGCCTTGCATGAAAAGGAACAGGAGTTCGAACGAGCGCCGAATGGGATTACAGGTCTCGAGTCAGCGCTTGGGCTTGCACTCGAAATCCTTCATCGCAAGCACAAGGTCTCGCTCAGCCGCATCCTGACTTTGTTAAGTACCCAGCCGGCCAATTTGCTCAACTTGCGCGGCCGTGGAACGTTAGCCGTAGGCGCTTTTGCCGACGCGGTAATCTTCGATTCGAAAGCAGAGTGGACCTTTCGCTCCTCGGCAAGCAAATCCAAATCTAAGAACACGCCTTTCGACGGCTTTCCGATGCTCGGCAAAGTACACGCGACCGTCAGCGAGGGTCGCATCGTGTATCAAAGGACAGAGACCGCGGATTAGCGAATCCGGTGCACAAGGGCCGAACGAGACGCCGGCAGCATGGACAACGCTCGGACAGCGACGATGCAGCACCCTCAGCTAACACGCTGGGAGCTTGCCGGTGCCGTCGCAGACCGGGCATCGCTCGAACAACCGAGTATCGCCATCCATGCCGACGACCTTAAAGCCGACTCCTTGTCGCTGTATGTTACCCCTTCACCCAGGAAGGTAACGGAAAGACCGTGGACGCGACAGAAATCTTCATAACTCGATGGCCTCCCCGCCTCGGCCTCTCTCGTTCGCCACGCTTTGATTTCTTCCAAAAACATGGGTTTTGGTTCGACTTTGGATACAGCTTCGTGCCAAGGAAGTCCCCGCTTCGGCACTAATACCACCGCCTCGCAGAGTCTTCAGCTAAGATGGCGGGAGTTTGCCGGTGCCACCGCAAACTGGGCACTCTTCGAACAGTGGAGTCTCTCCGTCCCAGTCCA
>DASYBJ010000613.1:0-11217 GCA_036500845.1 Acidobacteriaceae bacterium | reverse complement strand
TCCTGGGACGTCTATCAGGCCGTTGTCCAGGATCATGACATCCAAACTGGCACCATCTACTTCGAACGTCTCAACGGCACGACACAAATGGCCGCTCAAGTAAAGCAGGAGGGGAATAGGGCGGCTCCGAAGTTCGTTGTTTACAACGGAAGTGAAGTGCAGTTTTACCAGCCTGAAATCAAGCAGATGACGATTTTCCGCGCCGGCACGAACCGCAGTCAGGCCGAGAGCTTCCTAACTTTAGGGTTTGGTGGCAGCGGAACCGAGCTTAAGCAGAATTGGGAGGTAACGCTTCTGGGCAGCGAAATGGTCGACGGCGTGAAAGTCGCCAAACTGGACCTCAAACCCAAAGCCGCCAACGTGGCGAACACGTTCTCGCACGTCACCATATGGGTGGATCCGGCCCGCAGCATTAGCCTGAAACAGATCTTCTTTGCGCCCTCCGGTGACCTGCGAACCGCTACCTATTCCAATATTCGTTACAACCAGCCCATCCCGAAGGAGGTTTTCCACATCAAGGTTGCGCCTGGAACGGCGGTCCAAACGAAGTAGGGCTGATTTCAGCCAATGCTGGTTTAGGGCCTGCTGGTTCTCCTGCTGTGGTCTCCTCCTACTGCTGGTTCGGGTAGGGCTGGGTGGCAATCCGGCTGATTGCCAAGGGATTGGCTGTTCGCTTGCCAACCCAGGGCCCATTGCGTCTAACGGTAAGGTTGTAAGCGGGGAGAGAATAACAGAAGATGGATGCGATCCTGTGGTTCGGCATCCAAACGGGGTATGTGCAGAAAATGATACCCCGGTTCACCCGGCGCTTCCTGTAATCTTCGATAAAGCATGACACGCCAGATCTTCCTTGATCCGCAACGAAAACGTTGGAAGCGGCTCAGACTCGTTCTGGACGCTGTTGCCGTGCTGTCCACGATCGTCCTGGTAATGTTCTTTCTTAGTGTCGTGCACCGGCAGCAACTGCCGGAGTTGTTCTTGCCGACGCCGAAGCGGAACTACAAGGCATTGAGCTCTCGCCAAGATGCAGCCGAGCAGCGGGCCAAATTGCAGCGCGCGGCAAAACGGAGGAACCAGAGGCGGCCCTCCGATATCGTCCTCAATTCCGGGCAGGTGGTGCGTGCTGCCTATTATGTGGACGATGATGCCGCCAGCTATTCCTCACTCAAAAGCCACATCCGTCAGATCGACATTCTGTTTCCTCAGTGGCTGTACGTGACTTCCCCGCAGGGAACGCTCCAGGGAGCATCGGCTGTGCAGTATCCGGCGCGCGTCTACAACGTCGTAGACGCCAGCGGAGTGCACAGTGTCGATCCGCAAGACAAGGTGCACAATCTGGTCGCCTCGACCCATGATGACCTCGAGATCTTTCCGCTGCTCAGCAATTACAACGTGATGAAACAGGACTGGGATCCCGATGTCGCCGAAATGCTCTCCGATCCGGCGGCTCGGAAAAACCTCGCCCAGCAGCTCGACAGATTTTTCGGCGCGAACCCGAACTACCACGGTCTCAGCCTCGATCTCGAGAATCTTCCCGACGATGCTCTCGATGACTACCAGACGCTGATCGGCGAGCTCTATCGGAAGCTGCACGCGAAAGGTCTGCGGCTCTATGTGAATGAGAGCGTCGGCGGCAGTAACGATGAGCTGGCTTTCCTGGCCCAGAACAGCGATGGAATTTTGCTGATGAATTACGACCAGCATGAGGTCACGAGCGGCCCCGGTCCGATCGCGGCTCAGGACTGGTTCGAGAACAATCTCAGGCGCGTGCTTAAGATCGTGCCCAAAGAGAAGTTGCTCTGCGCCATCGGCAATTACGGCTATGACTGGACAATGTCACTCGCCACGAAAGGTCATCCGGCCAAAGTACTGAACACGGACAACATCTCCGTGCAGCAAGGGTGGCAGGCAGCAGCCGACGCGGATGCAGATGTGCGCCTTGAAGGTGACGAGCTCAATCCACACTTCGCCTACGATGACGAAGACAACCATGTGCGCCATCAAGTGTGGATGCTGGATGCAGTGACATCCCTGAACGAACTGCGTGCTGCACGCCAGATGGGGTTACAGACATTCGCTCTCTGGCGGCTGGGTTCCGAGGATCCATCCCTTTGGTCCATCTGGGACCATCCTGAGTCCAAGGATGCTCCGGAGCAGCTGCGGAACATCCCCCCCGGTCACGATGTCGCTGCCTGCGGCGACGGCGACATTTTGCGCGTTACAGGGGAGCCGCATAGCGGCCGCCGCACCATCGACATGGATTCGGATAACTGGACAGTGACCGATGAACACATCGAGACCTATGCCCAGCCCTATACGATCCAATACTACGGATATAAGCCTCAGGAGGTAGCCCTCAGCTTTGACGATGGTCCCGACCCGAAATGGACGCCGAAGATCCTGGACGTCCTGAAAAAAGAAAAGGTCAATGGGACTTTCATGATTATTGGGGAGCAGGCCGAAGACAATATCGGTTTGCTCAGGCGTGTCGTCGCGGAAGGCAACGAGATCGGTAATCATACCTGGACCCATCCCGACATCAGTGCGATTTCCGCCGGCCAGTTGAAGCTGGAGTTGAATCTGACTGAGCGCTTGTTTGCCAGCAAATTGGGGATCAAACCGCTCTTCTTCCGGCCGCCGTATTCCATCGATCAGGAGCCCGATACAAACGATCAGGCGGCACCGGTTTACATGATCCAAAACATGGGCTACACCGTCGTCGGCAATAAGATCGACACCAGCGACTGGGATGAACGGCTGAGAAAAAGCCCGCAAGCGATCACCCAGGATGTTCTCGATCAGCTGCAGCTCATGAAAACCAAGGCGGCGTTTCGTGGCAGCATTATCCTTCTGCACGATGGTGGTGGCGATCGCTCGATCACGGTCGCAGCCTTGCCGGTGCTCATTGAAACGCTGCGGGCGAAAGGCTACAAAATCGTTCAGGTCTCAGATCTCATGGGCAGCACTCGGGCTGAGGTCATGCCTGCGCTCACGCCCAAAGAGCGGTGGTCTGCGCGTGTGGATTCTGTAGCTTTCTTCGGCTTTGCCTTCCTCTGGCGGGCCATCGTCGGTGTCTTTTTCCTGGGCGATATTCTGATGAGCGCACGTCTGATCCTGGTCGGAGTTTTTGCGCTGATCGATCGTCTGCGGAGACGGCGAGTTCCGCCGGCAGGCAACTTCACTCCGCCGGTCGCAATCCTGATCCCTGCCTACAATGAAGAAAAAGTAATCGTACGGACGATCCGCTCGGCTCTAAACTCCGATTACCCCAATCTGCGCGTCATCGTCATCGATGATGGATCCCGGGACCGTACCTATGACGTCGCCCGCGCAGCTTACCCGCAGGAGATCGCTGCGGGAAGATTGACAGTGCTGCATAAGAGCAATGCTGGCAAAGCAGAGGCGTTGAACTTCGCAGTGAACGATCTTCATGAGGAGTTCTATGTTGGTATCGATGCCGATACCGTGGTCGCGCCGGATGCGGTTTCTCACTTGGTCTGCCATTTTGCCGATCCTTCGATTGGCGCAGTCGCGGGAAATGCAAAGGTGGGCAACCGCGTCAATCTGTGGACCCGCTGGCAGGCGCTCGAATACATCACCAGCCAGAACTTCGAGCGTCGCGCATTGGATCTCTTCGGAGTCGTGACTGTCGTTCCCGGAGCCATCGGCGCCTGGCGCACCGATGCTGTAAGGCACGGCGGCGGCTATCCCGTGAATACGGTTGCCGAAGATGCGGATCTCACGATGAGCCTGCTCGAGCAGGGCTACAATGTGATCTACGAGGATCGCGCTCTCGCCTTCACCGAGGCCCCCGTAACTGTGCGCGGCCTCATGCGCCAGCGCTTCCGGTGGTCTTTCGGAACGCTGCAGGCTGTATATAAGCACCAAAGAGCTTTTCTTAAGAACCAGGCGATGGGGCTCTTCGCCTTGCCTAACATCGTCATCTTTCAAATCCTGTTGCCGCTAGTCTCGCCTTTCATCGATCTGATGTTTGCTTTCGGCGTGGTCCAGTATCTTGTCGATCGCCACTTCCACCCGGAAACAACGAGTCCCGGCAACTTCGAAAAGCTCCTTACTTACTTCCTCGCGTTTCTTGTGATCGACTTCGTCACCTCGGCACTCGCCTTCTCTCTGGAGCGCAGACATCCGGCAAACAAGGGCCATGGTTGGCTGCTCTTCCACATCTGGTTGCAGAGATTCGCCTACCGCCAGCTCTTCTCTCTGGTCCTGTTCAAGACTGTCAAGCGGGCAATTGATGGCCGCCCCTTCAATTGGGACAAACTGGAGCGCACCGCCAAGATGTCCAGACAGGTAGAAGAAGTAACCGCAACAAGATAGACAGCTCTCTTCACCTTCAGTCGTGAGGCCTCAGCCAGCACGACTTAGTTTTGACAAGCTCGAAGCACCACGAAAACGGGTGCCCAATTTTGCCCTGTTTTGGGGAAAAGTGGGAAACCACAACAGCATGCATCGGGATCCATAGATCACTCCCCGTTTCGTGAGTTAAATCAGCAGCCCATATTCCCCGGCGAGTCTGTTGACCTTCGCCCCTGCGGCCCATGGATGCTGGTAAGAAACCCACGGTAACAAAGGTCGACTTGACCATCAGACCGGCGCCCGGACCCCTGGAACCGGGGGTAAACTATCACTATGTCGACCGTGGAATTCAGCACCGTAATTCTCCCCCTTGCGCCGAAGGGTCCTTTCCACAACGAACCCTTCATTGACTTCAGCAAAGACGAGAACATCCACGCCATGCGAGAGGCGCTTGCTAAGGTCGGCAACATGCTAGGCCACGAGTACGAGCTCGTCATTGGTGGTGAGCGATTCAGTACTGTCGAGAAAATCCAATCGTTCAATCCAGCGAAGCCTTCGCAAGTAGTCGGCATCCATCAGAAAGCCCAGGCAGAGCACGCCCCATTAGCGATTGAAGCGGCGCTCCAGGCGTTCGAAACCTGGCGGTATGCTCCGGCGGAAGAGCGGGCCGCCCTTCTTCTGCACGCCGCTGCCATCATCCGCAAACGGAAGTTTGAATTTTGTGCCTGGCTGACCTACGAAGTAGGAAAGAACTGGGCCGAAGCCGACGCTGACGTCAGTGAGACCATCGACTTCCTCGAATTCTATGCTCGCGAGGCTCTGCGTTTAGCGAATGCCGCGCCACCCATCCAGTATCCCGGCGAACACGATGAGCTGCTCTATATCCCCCTCGGTGTGACAGCTGTGATCCCGCCGTGGAACTTCCCGTTTGCCATCATGGCCGGAATGACCAGCGCCGCGATCGTTACCGGAAACACTGTCGTGTTGAAGCCTTCGAGTGAATCTCCCACAATCGCCGCTCGATTCATGAGTGTGCTCGAAGAGGCCGGGATGCCGCCCGGGGTGGTCAACTTCTGTCCCGGATCAGGCGCGAGCTTTGGAAACGCAATCGTGGAGCATCCGAAAACACGCTTCATCGCTTTCACCGGTTCCAAGCAAGTAGGTTTGGATATCCACGCCCGCGCTGCGCAGACAAAACCGGGGCAGATTTGGATCAAGCGCACCATTCTTGAGATGGGCGGTAAGGATTCGATCATTGTCTGTGACGATTGCAACATCGATGCTGCCGTGGAAGGCGTGGCCGTCTCCGCCTTCGGCTTCAGCGGCCAAAAATGCTCTGCATGCTCGCGCGCCATCGTTGAAGACACAATTTACGACGCTTTCCTCGAGCGCCTTGAGGAACGAGTCGAACAATTGCGTATCGGAGATCCCAGCCGTAACGCCGATATCGGACCAGTCGTGAGCCGGTCGGCGATGGACTCGATCCTCTCCTACATCGAGATTGGCAAGAGCGAGGGAAGGCTCATCCTGGGCGGTCACGCGGTCGAAACACCCGAAGGTGGCTATTATCTTGAGCCGACGATCATTGCGGATGTCGCACCCAACGCGCGCATTGCTCAGGAGGAAATCTTCGGTCCGGTCCTGGCCGTCATCCGCGCGAAAGATTTCGAAGACGCTCTGGACATCGCCAACAACACCGAGTACGGGTTGACAGGCGCGGTTTACTCGAACGATCGTTCGCGGTTGGAGCATGCCCGCCGATCGTTCCATGTGGGCAACTTATATTTCAACCGCAAGTGCACCGGAGCTATGGTGGGGGCGCATCCCTTCGGCGGCTTCAATATGTCAGGCACGGACTCGAAAGCGGGCGGCCCGGACTATCTCTACCTCTTCACCCAAGCGAAGTCTGTCGCGGAAAAGCTTCTCTGAACGGGACTCGGCGAAAAGCAGATTCGGGGTTGAAGACGCCGGTCAAAGCAGATTCTGCTATAGCCTTCGCTTTGCGATGCACGCATCACCACGGAAAGGGGTGCCCCATCCTCCGCGCCGTGCCGTTCGGCGCGTAGGGTGGGAAACCACAGCAGCACGCACCATGTTCGTGGTATCCCAATTTTACGTAACAAGCAAGCGAAGTCTGTCGCGGAAAAGCTCCTCTGAACGCGAGTCGACGAAAAGCAGATTCTGCTATAGCGTTCCCCTTTGCGATGCACGCATCACCACGGAAAGGGGTGCCCCATCCTACGCGCGCCGTGCCGTTCGGCGCGTAGGGTGGGAAACCACAGCAGCACGCACCATGTTCGTGGTTTCCCAATTTTACGTAACAACCAAGCGAAGTCTGTCGCGGAAAAGCTCCTCTGAACGCGAGTTGGCGAAAAGCAGATTCTGCTATAGCCTTCGCTTTGCGATGCACGCATCACCACGGAAAGGGGTGCCCCATCCTACGCGCCGTGTCGTTCGGCGCGTAGGATGGGAAACCACATCAGCACGCACCATGTTCGTGGTTTCCCAATTTTACGTAACAACCACTCTTATAGACAGAATCTGGTGAGGAAGGCTCTCTCCAGCAATCATTGCCGGAATAACATCTCGAAGCGCAATAGCAGAGCCAGCCTTTCCGCTGACTCGCCGAAGTCTACGCGCTGCGCACATTCACTGACCCGCCGGCCTCAGCCGCAGCCGCTGCGAGTATTCTGTGGTGGATCGTAAAGAGCGCCAGCTCCAGCCGATCCGAAACTCCAGTCTTGTCGTATACGCTGCGAAGATAATTCTTGATGACCTGTTCGGTCGTACCCAGCCGCAGAGCGATCTCTTTGTTCTTACAACCCTGCACGATCAACGCGACGATCTTCATCTCTTTCGGAGTCAGCCGGTCGCGCACTCGGGCGCCTACTGAATCCTCTTCCTCGGAACCGATGACCTCCGTGGGTCGTTGGATCGAGGAAAAGCCTTTAATCACGCGGTGTACGCATTCCACCAGAGCTTGTCCGGTAGTGTTGCGATAAACCACTCCGCGGATATCATGCGCGGTGAAGATCTGCGAAGGTTCCCCATTCTCCGCAATCACCACCGCACGGCTGCCAGCCGCCTTCACGTGCGACATTAAATCTTGGTAATCCGGTCTGAGCCCTGAGGCGAACAGAACGATCGAGGAGCGGTACGCATCGACGGACAGGATGAGGCGATCAAGATCCGCACACTGTGCTGCGACTCGAAAATCTTCTTCGCTAGCTAGAACCTTGGCAATTCCTGCGCGAAAAATAGCCTGGTTGTCGGCAAGGATAATCTTATTCATTGATGCCTTCTGCCTCTGATCCGTTCTCCATTGCCGTCTGCTTACAAGAGCCCGTTGTTCGCGTCCGAATCTCTAGCCTGTCGGCCCGTTCGGTTCCGTCTCCTGGTGCACAACCGCCGAAGAATCGGTATATTGCCGAGCCTTCGGCACTGGAGTGTAATGCCCTCAGCAACGATTTTGTTCCCTCGTCCGGACCGTACCTGCCCGGGCTTTCGCGTCTGAGGACACTATCGGCTGCCAGTTGCCGGAGAATCTAAAATGTCCGAATTTGCAACAACTGCAGTACGTTTCCCACTTACCGGTACTGCAGAAAGGTGCTGAATTCTTGTAACTAAGCCTAGCGACTCGGGCAGGAAAGAGAACTCCACGAAAGTGGCAGCTTTGCTAACGCAAGTTGCTGTGGCAGCGGAGTTTGGGCCATCTCTGAGGAAAAGCCCAGCAGACAGGGCAGGCAAGACCAAATAGACTGGGGGAGCATGGGAAAGCCGGTCATACTTGCGGTAGACGACGACATCAGTGTCCTCGAAGCCGTCGTGCAAGACCTGCGCCGCCAATACGGGGCAACTTACAGGATTTTGCGCGCGGGGTCTGGACAAGCGGCCCTCGACATCTGTGTTCAGCTGCAAAAGCGGGGAGACGCCGTAGCCCTCTTCCTCTCCGACCAGCGTATGCCGGGAATGTCTGGAGTAGAGTTCCTCTCCAAGGCCATTTCCTATTTCCCCGAGGCAAAGCGGGCCCTCTTAACGGCCTACGCGGACACGGAAGCGGCGATTCGCGCCATCAATGCGGCGAAAATCAACTATTACCTCACCAAGCCATGGGATCCACCGGAAGAGCGTCTCTATCCCGTCCTGGACGATCTGCTGGAGAGCTGGAAGCAGGGCTATGTCCCGCCTTTTGAGGGGCTTAAGGTCGTTGGTTCCCGCTATACCCTGCGCGATCACCAAGTCAGAGACTTCCTCTCCCGCAACCACGTCCCGTATATCTGGCTCGATCCGGAGCAGAGCAGTGAAGGACTGGATCTGCTCCATAAAAACGATCTCGACGATCGCAAGCTGCCTGTCGTCTTCTTTACCGACGGGACCTCGCTCGTCCAGCCCGAGCAGACCGATCTTGCGGCCAAGATAGGGTTGCGGACCCAGGCTGCCAAAGAATTCTACGATCTGGTGATCATCGGCGCTGGTCTGGCCGGCCTTGCAGCGGCCGTCTATGGGGCCTCCGAGGGGCTGCGTACGCTGATCGTCGAGGAGGAAGCGCCCGGTGGACAGGCAAGTTCCAGCTCCCGGATCGAGAATTATCTCGGCTTCCCCTCGGGACTCAGTGGGGCGGATCTCGCCCTCCGCGCGTATACCCAAGCGTCCCGTTTTGGGGCAGAAACCCTCACCCAGAGAGCCATTGGCGTCCGCTCAGAAAATACTTACAACTTTGTGCAATTGGCAGATGGCAGGGAAGTATCGTCTCATGTATGTTTGATCGCCGTTGGCGTGAGCTACCGGCGCCTGGCCATCCCCGGGGTGGACCGTCTGACGGGTGCCGGCGTCTATTACGGGGCGGCGCTCACCGAGGCGCGATCCTGCGGGGATGAGGACGTCTTTATTGTCGGGGGAGCCAATTCCGCTGGGCAGGCGGCGAT
Source organism: Acidobacteriaceae bacterium (assembly GCA_036500845.1). Taxonomy (GTDB): domain Bacteria; phylum Acidobacteriota; class Terriglobia; order Terriglobales; family Acidobacteriaceae; genus PALSA-350. The sequence goes on along the minus strand of DASYBJ010000613.1, from coordinate 1,975 downwards.
GTACTTCTCGAAATATGCCCGAAAGGTCACGATGATCGTGCGCGGGGACTCGCTCGAAAGAAGCATGTCGAAATACTTGATCGATCAGATTGCTGCAACATCCAACATACTGGTGAAGACCAACTGTCAAGTGGTAGAGGCAGCCGGAGATAGCCGCCTGGAGTGTCTGCTCCTTTCTGGGCCGCAGGGCGAGGAGATGTGCCGCGCCTCAGGGATGTTCATTTTCATCGGAGCTGCCCCCAAGACGGACTGGCTTCCGGAGTCGATCATGCGCGACGCGAATGGGTTTGTGCTTTCTGGACCTGATCTCAAGATCGACGGAAGATTCCCGAAATGCTGGAAGCAGCCTCGCGAGCCATATCTGCTTGAAACCAGCATGACCGGCGTATTTGTGGCGGGCGACGTGCGTTACGGCTCGGTGAAGCGTGTCGCATCGGCGGTGGGCGAAGGCTCGATTTCTGTACAATTCATGCACCAATATTTAGCTCGCCTGTAGTTCGCAGGCAGCTTTGACACGGACACGGCAAACGATGGCGGATGTTCAGCAACTATCAAGGATAGAAAGCGTCCAGGCGGCGGATATGGCCGCAGCATTTGCGAAGGTGCCTGCCCTCGCGAGTGTCTCTCCCGGGGAACTGCAGTCGCTAGGCGCAGTAAAGCTTGTCCACGTGGAGAAGGACGCCGACCTGTTCACCGTTGCCGGCGTCAAGCGCGGCTTCTGGGCGGTCTTGGAAGGCGAGCTTCGCCTCGTCAAGCGCGAAGACGATGGGACAATCACCCCCTTCGGCAACATGACCCAAGGCGAGACTTTTGGCGAAGTCCCGCTGCTCGTCGGTAGAGAAGTAAGGGCCGCAGGGACAGCGCTCGAGCCCTCTCTCGTTGCCTACTTCTCCGAAGAGGCATTCTGGCAGATCATGCACTGCTGCCCGAAGGTACGCTCGGCCGTGCTGCTGAATATGGCCCGCAGGATGGAAATGTACACATCACAGGCAATCCACCGCGAAAAGCTGATCTCTCTTGGGACCTTGGCCGCTGGCCTGATGCATGAATTGAACAATCCCGGCGCCGCAGCCCGGCGGGCGGCTTCGCAGCTTCGGGAGAACCTGGTCCGCTTGCAGCTGACCAGTCTCCGAATGTGCACCGGCGAGCCTAAAACCGAAGGTCAGCTGGACTGCTTACGCGGCTTGCAACAGCAGGCGCTTGAATTTAAACCTTCCAAGCCTCAGGATTCTTTAGACCAGTCGGATGACGAAGAGCGATTGGCGGAGTGGCTTGAAGAGCAGGGAATCGAAAACGCGTGGAAGCTAGCGCCCACTCTCAGTGCTATTGGGCTCGATTCTGAGCGCCTGAGCTGTGCGCAGGCGGAGTTTCCCGGCGACTCCATATCCGATCCGCTCAATTGGATCGAATCGCTGATCTCGAGCGTCCAGCTGGTCGGCACCATTGAGGAAAGCATCTCGCGGGTGACCGATCTGGTCAAAGCGGTCAAGAAGTATGGTTACGAAGATAAGGCTGAGCGCCACGAGCTCGATGTTCAGGACGGTATTCAGAGCACGCTCATCATTTTGGGCCACAAATTTCGCGAGAAACAGCTGAATATCGTGAAAGAGTTCTCTCCCGATTTCCCCAAGATCACAACCTGCGGCCGCGGTCTGAACCAGGTCTGGACAAATCTGCTCGACAACGCCATCGACGCCGCACCCCAAAATGGAACAATTACTCTTCGCACATGGGTGGATGGCCCGCACGTTTGTGTATCCATCGCCGATAACGGCCCGGGCATTCCCGACACCTGCAAGCCCCACATCTTCGAACCGTTCTTTACTACCAAGCCGGTGGGAGAAGGTACAGGGCTAGGCCTCGACATCGTTTACAGGATTGTCGTGGGCCAATTCGGCGGCCACATCCAACTGGATTCAGTCGCCGGCCGAACCGAGTTCGTAGTCACCCTCCCCATCGAAACAAAAGTAAGCAC
>DASYBJ010000612.1:0-3098 GCA_036500845.1 Acidobacteriaceae bacterium | reverse complement strand
GGTGACGATTTTTGGTGGTTTCACTCCTGCCATCATCTCTGTCTTGCTGCACTATACCCACAATGTGCGGGTGGTAGGATATTGGCTTATGGCAAGCGCCGCTGTCAGCGTGGTGTCGCTTCTTGCGGTACAAGATCGAAGTCGCCAGGAACTCACATAGCTGGAAAGGCTCTGTTGCAGTCGCCGCGTTGGAAGCCGGAGAAACTCCTTATAGCGACTCCGCGTAGCTACCGTGATTCTCTGAGCTTGCGTCACCGTCGAAGTCAGGCCCGAATAAGTGAGTTTGTACGTAGTCGTTCGGGTGTTTTTGTCGAGATATAGTCTTTCAAAGATGAGAAAGGGTTAACTTCCGTGGGCTCTCTACTACGAGCTGTCAAGGGCCGTCCAGATTGACAACTTTAGACCTGCAAAGCCCGTATCGGCAAGGGATTGCCGCGCTCGATCAGCAATGTCGTCAGGTTAAATTACGATACAACTCAGCTGTTGGCCTCGTAGTGCCTGGTCACGCTGCTCCAGCTGATATCCATCGTCCTGTCTGCCTTGTTGCCAGCCAGAGCGAACACGACCGCCATGCCCCATCCTCCTTCAAAAGCGGCGTGCGTTTCCCGGGCCACACTTCCAATTACATTTTGAAACGCCTTGCTCTTCTCGGTGAACTCTGGATTAGTACTGAAATTTTCGGGAGGCATGGTGTCGAGGGAAGCCAACAAATACGCCAATGTTGGTGCGGCTTTCACGATCGAGTCGGCCCACCACACGATACTTGCCCAATCGGCTTCGATCGCTCCGAGCACAGGGGAAGCCAACTGCTGCAAACCCGGAATTGATCCGAACGAAGCTACATTCCCGTTGGTGTCCATTGCATTCCAAATCTGATCATCCTGCAATACCGCAAGCCGTTGGGCTCCCGCCGGATCAGCCGGGTCGATCACAGCGACCATTGCACTTCGTCCGATTCGCTCGATCTCTGCGCGAGGTCTGGGTTGACGTGAGCCGGTACTTGCAAAGAAGAGGCTCAGGACTTCAGCAGCGTTGTATCTGGCTGTTGCACTGATGCGTGCGTGAGGAAATATGGGATTGGCTGCCAGGGTGCTATTCCAGGAGTTCTTCTCTATTAGATTGAGTGCTGCGCCGAGCAGGATCTGATCCCGCATCTCTTGCCGTGTAAGCTTCTGGTCATAGAGAAAGTACGACTGCTGGATAGTAAATTCAGGATTCACCCGGGATGCGATTGCTGCATAGCTTGCTGTGCTTAGAAAATCCTCCGCGAGGGCCCTACGCAGCTTGTCGGCATCGGCCGCATAGGGCGTCGATGCCACACTGATTCGACTCGCATGCGTCTTGTCGATCACAGCTACTTGGCCGTTTTCGTCGTGAAGAATCGTGCAGGACCTTACATAACTGTCAATCTCGGCAGCGTTGTACAACCCGAAAAGATTGACTGCGATCTGGTGCTTGTATTCCTTCTCATCTGTGACAATGTTTCGGATCAGCGACGCATTCTCAAGCCGAGACATTCGCGTCCAATCTCCTCCCAGAGCCGACTTCAACGCTGCACTCGTTTCGTCCATATTGCCCGCGCTGAGGTTTACCTCATAGATGACCGCTGCTTCATCGGTCGTCGCTGCCGAGCAGCTCACATTGATCGCAATCGAGATGCTTCGATCGAGACATTGGTTAAGAGCTCTGTTCACATCGTTTGCTTCTTCGCCGGTAATCCCCGCGTCTTTGGAATCCACGCCTGGAAACAACGTCGTCAGAAATCTCGCAGCGAGGTCTGTGGTGCCAAGATCCGCTTCGATCCCCTCACTTGCCGTGAAGTTGGCCGTCAGAATCGACCCCTTCTTCTTATAGACGCCAATCTCGAGAACCACATCGGAGACCTTATGAGAACGAACGATCAGATCGCCAGAGATCGCAATTGAGCCCGATAGCTTAAGGGTCGCTTCCGGCGCCACAGCGACCTTGTAATTGAAGCCAAGATCCGCCGAGGCGAGCGCATTGACAGTTAACGGAACTTGGTAGGAGCCGCTGAAGGTTACTGTCCCACTCAGCGCCCTCGCATAGACCGTTCCCACTGGTTGATTCCGGAGAGCGTCCACGTTCGAAGCAATATAGAAATGATCAAGAGCTGTTTTGAATGCGTCTCCCAAGGGAGGAAATTGGCCATCGCTTGCCTGAATGAGCGTGTACGTCGTCGCGCCCAGCTTGGCGACCCCCTTCACCCCAACTCCGAACCCATCCACTTGAGCCTGCAGGTTGGCACCTGCGGTAATGTCCAATTCGATCCCAATCCAGCATTGGTTCGGCATGATCGCAATCACCGGCGAAAAGTGATTGTCGTCGAATAGCGTTTTGTCGATTGGTGTCATGATCGAGACGGCGCCGCAGACCCCGGCGTTCAGCGTCACGTTCGCAGCATTTCCGATCAACGCGCCAGGAGCGGAGCAGTTCACAGTAAAAGTGAAGCCCTTTAGCGATAGCTGATCGATGGGAGCATTCATCTCGTTTCCAAGGGACTGACCGATGCCGGTGAGATGTGTCAGTTTCGCCTTCGCCAAAGGGGAATCATCCCGGAGTTGCAAGGTCGTATTCAATCCGAATGCGTCCGTCAGCTGAAGATTGGCCAAGATATGCCTCCGGTGTGTTAAATCCGCCCGAGTTTTCATCTGGTCCGTTTGTGCCGTTGTTCGAGAAGATTCGCGGACTGCTCGTTTCGGACGGACGATGCTCGCAGATTGCATCTCGGGTTGTTAGATCGAGACGGGGTGACTCGGATTCCAAAACGGTTCCCTCGCGTGAATGAATTCGATTGGGAGCTCGCGGATAAAGCTCTTGAGCCATTCCGTACAATACACCATGCCGCCCTGTCTGAGAGCACGTGTCTCAAGAGGATCAGTGCCTTATGATTTCCGGCTGTGATGCTCTCTTGCGCGTATTCGACTAGGCCCATTCCCGGTTTCTCCGCAGATGAGGACATTCACGTCTGGCCGGGGAAGGCGTTCGTTCGGCCAACATTGACCTCGTTCTCGTTCGAGCAATATACTTCGCGAGCCGAACCAAAGAGCGGAAACGGGAGCCTTGGAGAGAAACCAGCC